>JAYTZD010000361.1:0-29446 GCA_043742065.1 Oscillatoriales bacterium | reverse complement strand
ATATTAACCGCTGTCGCTGTTGGAATTGTGCCTGCAAGTGTTGTTGGAGTTCGGGACATTCTTCTAAAATTAGCTGCAATTTGGATACATCAATCCGAGCCATTTGGCAAGTGCCGACTGCAATTGCTCTGTAAGCTACTCCGCTTTCGACAAATAGATTGTCTGTCCCAAATATCTCTCCAACTTCCAGTACAACTGCCGAAATCTCTTCCTGTTTAGTGGCTGATACTGCTAGCAGCCTGACTCTTCCTTGGCTAACGAAGTAACAATTGCGATCGATCTGTTCTTTGTCCAGTGAATGGCTGTCACTATCCAGATTTTGATACTTGATGATTTCATCCCCTAGCTGAAAGTCATAAATTTCACAGGCTGCATTTACTTTGGCAACTACTGTTGGTTTTGCGCCTATCTCCTCCAAGAGTTGTTGAATCGCTGGAACATTCTGTACTGATTCAGGCGATCGGGAAAAGTAATTTTTTACACCTAAGCTTTTATTCATAGCTTCCCCTGTTAAATTACGTTGAATTGGGCGATCGAGAACTAGCTAGGTTATGCAAAAATTTGAGCTGGTTAAAATCAACCTAGCGGGCTAAAAAAACTAAATTTGATATAAAAACTGCTGATTTCAGACCAAGAATTTCTTGATGGTACAAGCCCCCGGATTTATCCGTGGAACCAATCCAAAATTGCGAAGCATTGCGAGCGGAGCGCGGCAACCTCTAAAATCTAAAATCTAAAATCTAAAATCTAAAATCGATTGACCTCCTTTCAAAAGTTTTAGGATGTGGAATCTGGTCTTTTAAAGATTGGGTATTGATTACTTACGTTTTGTCTTGCTTGGTTCCGATCATACTGACATGATTGCTGTATTGACTACATTTATGGGATTAACTTTACGAAATCTTTATATTTAAGCAGCATTTTCGGCAAAATTATAAAGATTTGGTAAAGTTGAATCATTGTAATTCTGCGTAAATTTACGGAGCAAGCTTAAGAAAACAAAAATAAATAAATATTATCGCTAATAATTATGAAGATTATGTGTTGTTTTGGATTATTTAAACAAGATATTTCACCTTCCTGGAAAAAGCCTCAAATCCTTTCTCCTGTCGCAAGACGGGCAATAAGCAGCAATTTATATAGGTAGCAGCTTATCTGAGTAAAAGTAAAGAAATATTACAGTAATTTGTAGCAGTAATTAAAGAAATTAATTTGGATTTGGATTGTGCTATATAGTGGTAGTCAAACGAACAAGACTTACGAAATCTGACTCTCATCAACCGGGTTTTTGATCGGCATTAAAGGTATTAAAATCAATCACGGAGGCGATCGCCAATTATCTATACTTACCTAAAGTCTCAACAATTACCCCAGCCTAATCAGCACTGAGGACGATTCGATCGAGCTATTTGCCCTGATAAGTTAAGAACAGTAAAAACTACTTGACTTTTGGCAGAGGTGTATGATGTTTGGATTTTCTATATTAGCGATGTATGTTATAGCTTTCTTGATACTGACTCAACCGATGGGCAGCGGTCAGAGCCGTGAGTGGTGGGTGGAAGTGGATACAGACTCACCAAACCGCACCTATTACTTTGGCCCCTATCGAACTAAAGATGAAGCCGACAATAGCACGATCGGCTATATCAAAGACCTGGAGAAAAAAGGAGCTAAAAAAATTAGCATCAACATCCAACAAGGCCGCCAACCCACCCAGTTCAAAGCTAACCAAGAGTAAGAGAGAAGGTTGAAGGTTGAAGGCTAAATCATGAATAGGTCGATCGACAAAAATCCCCTCGTCTTGCGGGTTCACAAATATCCATAACTTCACATCCAGATATTGTAAACCCGCCTCAACCCAAGTCAGGATGGAGGACACGACAATGCCGTGTCCCTACCCAAAATAATATTGTAGGGACACGACAGTGTCGTGTCCTAATTTCAGTCACAGCAGCCCTTGGTTTAAATTACTACGGGGATTAAAAGTACGATTTGCCTGAATTTTCTCATAACATTCGCGATCGAGAGTGGTGATTTCTTTTGGCGGCACGATCGCAATTTTCACCAAAAGATCAGTCCGTTCATCCTTCTTCGGCTTCGGCCACCCCTTACCCCGCAACCGCAAAGACTGACCCGATCGCATTCCCGCAGGAAACTTAACAGTTATCATACCTTCAGGCACCGGCACCTCAATAGACGCGCCTAAAACCGCTTCATCGGGAGTTATCGGCACTTCACAAACCAGATTTTCCCCATCAAACTGGAAAAAAGGGTGAGGTAAAACCTCTACCTTCAGATACAAATCCCCCTGCTGCTTTGTATACGGGTCAACTTGACCTTTGCCTTTTACCCGAATTTTGTTACCAGTTTTCACTCCTGCTGGAATCGAAACTTCCCCCGTAGCAACTCTCTTGGAAGTGCCGCGAAAAGCTTCCCCCAAAGTCAGAGAAATCGCGACTTCGGTATAGAGAGAAGTTCCTGGGGCGCGATTTTCGTACCCCGCGAAATCTTCAAATCCCCCAAAACCAGTCGGCCCACCTGTCGTAGTCCGGTAATTCCAGTTACCATTGCGACCCGCACTAGCACCAGCGCCACCCGCGCCACCCGCGCGCCCCAGTAAAGTATTGATAAATTCATCAAAACTGCCATACTGACTGAAGTCAACGCCGCCAAAGTCTGTAGGGGCGGCGCCCCCGTGCCCGCCCGCGCCCGGCCAGCCACTGGGAGTTGCAGCAGCTTGCTTCCAGTATTGACCGTATTGGTCGTATTTTTTGCGTTTTTCTGGGTCTGACAAAACTTCGTAGGCTTCGTTAACTTCCTTAAAACGAGCTTCGGCTTCCTTATTCCCTGGATTCATGTCCGGGTGATATTTCCGGGCTAGTTTCCGAAAAGTTTTTTTAATTTCATCAGCGCTAGTGCTTTTGTTGAGTCCCAGAATAGCATAATAGTCTTTAAAATCTGTTGCAGCCATTAACGAATCTCCTATTTATTAGTTGTTACTTGTTAGTTTTTAGAAGCAATAAATCCCAGCTTCATAAAAATAATACGGGATGCGGGAAACGAGCGAGACTTTAGTCCTGAGAGGGAAGCGCACGGTGGACTTCAGTCCCCGTGTTCTTTCTTTCTTTATTAGCCGAATAGTGTATGTCTTCTATTTGACATATCCACTATAATTGTTTAAGCTGAAAAAATCAACCAATCTTCAGGAAAGCAGAGGTGAATAAAATCCCCAAAATTATGGGAGTTCAGCAAGTATTGCTGTCTCCAACCAAAGAAGTTAAAGCATTGTTGGAGTATCTCTGCCAACAATCTGGCAAACTGTATAACAGTGGTGTTTATTTGGCTCGTCAAACTTTTTTCAAGACAGGACAACTGCTGACTCAAAAATTTGACTTGTCCTTTGAACCATCAGTTTCAAAATCAACAGTTGCTAAGTCGTTGCCATCAACACCAATGCAGCAAACATTGATGTCGGTCACAGAAGCATTCAAATCTTTTAAAGAATTAAGAGATTTGTACATCAAAGGTCAATTGCATTTTAAGCCCAAGCCACCTGGATACCTGAAAGGTTCTAAGTTGTTCAAAGTAGCTTATCCAAATTCTGGAGGCTTACGACCTAAACTTATCGGCAATCACTTAAGATTTTCCTTGGGGTTGACGGTGAGACGATGGTTTGGAGTCTCTGAATTATTCCTGCCTATGCCATCAAACCTTGAGTTTTCAAAGGTTAAAGAGTTTACGATTCTCCCTAAAAATGGTGCTTTTTACCTTGAGATGTCCTACGAAGTTGAAAAAGAACAACACAATCTGGACGTTGGTCAAGCGTTATCAATTGACTTGGGAACTGCTGACAATTTAGCAGCTTGTGTCGATACATTAGGAAATTCCTTCTTGATTGATTCTCGTGCCATGAAAGCGATGAATCAATTGTGGAACAAAAAAGTAGCAACTAGAAAAGAAGGAAAGCCAGAAGGTTATTGGGACAATTGGTTAGACCGTGTAACTCGCAAACGCAATCACCAAATGCGTGATGGTATCAATAAGGCTGCAAAGTTGATTGCCAACCATTGCCTTAAATCCGGAATTGGTACACTAATAATTGGGTGGAATCAAGGTTTCAAGTCTAACAGTAATCTCGGCAAAGTGAACAATCAAAAGTTTGTTCAAATGCCTTTAGGCAAGCTGAAAAATAGGTTAAAAGAACTCTGCGATTTGCACGGTATCAGGTTTGTTGAAACCGAAGAAGCGTATACATCGAAAGCTAGTTTTTTGGATGGAAACTCCCTACCCAAATATGGTCAAAAGCCATCTGGGTGGAAAGCATCTGGAAAACGAATTAAACGTGGACTGTATCAGTCAGCTAATGGCACGGTGGTGAATGCAGACTTAAATGGTGCTGCCAACATTCTGAGAAAAGTAGCCAGTAAGTTAGGTGTAGACTTAAGCCAACTGGGTAGACGGTGTTTGACGACCGTAGCGAGAGTTAGAATTTGGGTATTACCCAAGCCTACTTTGTCCGCAGAATCTCAGCGTCTTTAGACCTGAGAGTGTCAATACACATTGTTGAGTTGTCTGTTATTTAGAACACACTGTTTCCCAAAAAATAGGATAGCATGGTAACTCAATGAATTACGAACATCACTAGGGTGCTAAGATGCTAAACTATTCGCTCGGCTGGCCTTGTGGCTGCTGCGACGACTGGAAGGATAACTCCGAGAGTTGTATTGTACTTAGAAACGGGCAGCGCATTTGTCAGTCCTGCTCCGATCGCAAAATCAAGGCTCAGAAGCTATCCGCCAGACGCAAAAAAGCAAAAATGTCTGTATCACCGCAGACAGTAGTAATAGAGACACTTCCTTAGTGATTAGTGATTAGTGATTAGTCAAGCAAATCATGACTAATCACTAATAACTAATCACTAAATGATAGTTCCATTAGGAATTGTGGCATTTTTCAGCACTACGACAATGCCGCTGCGGATGTAAAAACCTTCGCTTTCACGATTAGCTTCTTCTACCCGGTCTTTATTAATGATTTGAACATTACAGCCGATCCGTGCATTTTTATCCACAATCGCTCGACGAATTGTAGTGTCTGCACCGATGCCGAGGGCTACTCCGCTGTTTTCCAATGCCGAATGGCGTTCGGCATCCGGTTCGTAGAAGTCAGAACCCATGACTAGGGTATCTTGAATTATACATCCAGCTTCAATGCGCGATCGAACTCCCAACACAGAATGATCGATCCGGCACTGTTTCAGAATGCAGCCTTCAGCAATAATTGATTCCGTCACCGTAGCATTTAACAACTTAGTCGGCGGCAAGAAACGGGGGCGAGTATAAATTGGAGCATTTTCATCGTAGAAACTAAAAGGCGGCTGAGGCTGTTTTGTCAGCGCCAAATTAGCATCATAAAAAGCTTCAATCGTTCCGATATCTTCCCAATAATCATCAAACAAATAAGCTTGAACATTGTGGTCTTTTGCAGATGCCGGAATAATCTCTTTGCCAAAATCAGTTTGGTCTAGGGATTCCTTCAGCAGTTTAATCAAAACCTCTTTCTTGAAAACATAAATCCCCATCGAAGCAATGTAAGGACTTGCCTTGGCTTGTTCCGATGTCAGTCCCAGTTTGGTAGTATCCACCTGCATTTCTTTCAGCGCATCGCCTTTAGGCTTTTCGCTAAAAGAAACAACACGACCATTGTCATCAATTTTCATCAAACCAAAATCCGATGCCCGTTTATCGTCCATTGGCAAAACGGAGAGAGTGATGTCGGCATTGGTTTCGCGGTGTCTAGCCACAAATTTGCGGTAGTCCATCCGATAGAGGTGGTCACCTGAAAGAATCAAGTATTCATCAACGTCCCACTGTTCTAGCAGCCAGAGATACTGACGAACTGCATCGGCTGTCCCTTGAAACCAATCAGGGTTTTCCTGAGTTTGCTGGGCCGCCAGTACCTCAGCAAATCCTTCTGTGAAACCAGAAAATTGGTAGGTACGAGCGATGTGGCGGTTCAGGGATGCCGAGTTGAACTGAGTCAGGACGTAGATTTTGAGTATTTCTGAGTTGATACAATTGCTGACTGGAATATCGATGAGGCGATATTTGCCTGCAAGGGGAACTGCGGGCTTGGCTCGCAGTTTGGTTAGTGGGTATAGGCGAGTGCCTACACCACCACCGAGAATGATGGCTAATACTCTTTTCAAGGAACTTCCTCCTGGGGGCCGATGAACTCTCCAAGTCCAGTGTCTGACGGTGAGGACTTCTTGACAAGGGGGAAACTTTGAATTTTGGATTTTAGATTTTGAATTTGGGATTTTTGAGTTAAAATACTCAGTCAATAAATTGAGGACATTTGCAAAAAATCTGCTATTTTCTACCAAAAGTTAGATACCCCAGCAACCTCTGCTACAGTAGCCTAAGCCATAAGAAGCTAGGAGAATTGTATGCAGATTCAAACGCCGGACTGGGTTAAACACGCCGTATTCTACCAAATATTTCCCGATCGCTTCGCCAAAAGCAAACAGCCCCGCAAACGCCTGCTGCAAAACTTCATGTGGGAAGAATGGCACGAAATCCCCACCCTCCAAGGCTACAAAGGGGGCGACTTGTGGGGCGTGATGGAACAGCTAGACTACTTGCAGGATTTAGGCATTAACGCCATTTATTTCACCCCGATTTTTCAATCTGCCTGCAATCACCGCTACCACACCCACGACTACTATCAAATCGATCCCATGTTAGGTGGTAATCTGGCTTTTAAAGAGCTTCTAGATGCCGCCCACGATCGCAACATCAAAATCGTCCTCGATGGCGTATTTAACCACGCCAGCCGTGGCTTTTTCTTCTTCCACGACATCCTGGAAAACGGCCCCAATTCTCCCTGGTTGGATTGGTTTAAAATAGAAGGCTGGCCAGTATCTGCCTACGACGGTAATTTTCCTGCTAATTATGCTGGTTGGGACGGTAATCGAGCACTTCCTGAATTCAATCACGACAATCCAGAAGTACGAGAATACATTATGGAAGTAGCCGAATACTGGATTAAATTCGGCATTGATGGCTGGCGGTTAGATGTTCCTTTTGAGATTAAAACACCAGGATTTTGGCAGGAATTTCGAGAACGAGTTAAAGCAATTAATCCCGAAGCTTATATTGTCGGCGAAGTCTGGCATGATGCGCGGGAATGGCTGGATGGAACGCAATTTGATGGGGTGATGAATTATCTTTTTGCGGCTGAGACTATTGCTTTTGCTGCCGGCGATCGAGTAGATAAATCCCAACTGGAAGGTCGTTCTTACTTCCCATATCCGCCGCTTTTTGCTAAGGAGTATGGCGAGAAAATTCAGGAGCTTTTGAACTTATATCCTTGGCCGATTCAGCTCACTCAACTCAATTTGCTAGCTAGTCACGATACTGCGAGGTTGCTGTCGATTGCTGGCGGCGACAAAGCTAGCACTGAACTTGCTACTTTGCTGCTATTAACTTATCCCGGTGCTCCCAGCATATACTACGGCGATGAAGTTGGTTTACCCGGTGCTCTCGATCCTGATTCCCGTCGGGGTTTTCCCTTAGAAGCTCACTGGGAACTTGATGTTTTAGATTACCACAAGCAGTTGATCGCTTTGCGGCATAAATATTGTGCTCTCCGCACTGGAGGGTATGAAATTTTGTTTGCCGAGGCAACGGTTTACGTTTTTGCGAGAATTTTGGGGGATGAGGAAATAGTTGTTGCTGTGAATGTTGGGACTGAATATGCAAATATTAGCTTTGAGGCTGCTAAGTTGAAATCTCCTCACGAGAAATTGCTGTTTGGGAAAGGCGATTTTGTTTGGAAAGGTGAAGGGGACACTCGGCATTTAGAATTAAGTCTGCTGGCGCGATCGGGCTTAATTCTAGGTTCAGCTAATTAAGCCGAAATGAGGAGACGGCAATGCCGTGTCCCTACAATATTATTTTTGGTAGGGACATGGCACTGCCGTCTCCTCTATATCATTCCGGTGTTACAGGAATTGATATTATTAGTAATAAGCAGAGATTTACTGTGGAAATGCTTCGCCCATATAAATATATTTACAAACAAGTAATAAATTGATGTTGATTGTTAGTTATTGATTAATTGATTCTGCCTTCTTGCGAAAAAAATGATTTAAAATCTCTCCGGGTTCTATGTTCCCAGTGTCGATATCTTGGTAAGATTAAGCTGTCTTTATGCAGCTTGTAGGTAGAATAGCAGTTGAAAAAAATCTGGGCTTTCTTTTCAGGGAACCCGCAGTACCCCACGAATAGTCCAATTTGCCACAATAGTATCGGGGGCTGACAGATTTGATTGACAACTTCTACTCTTCGGACATAATCAAAGAGCTCAGCAACGGTAAATTGTTGCTGGTGGATAGCCGTCGCCGGAATGGTCTAATTTTGATTAAACATTTTCATGCGGAGTTTGCGGGGCCTGGGGCTGCGGTTGGCGGTGCTTTTGATCTTGACTTTCAACAGGTAATTCCCGTGGGCGACTTTTGTTTGGTTTACCCTCAATCTCCCCAAGAAAGACAGAAAGCTTACGGTATTCGGCGGCACTGGGTGCGCTTGATGGAACAGTTAACGGCTAAGCCGGAAGCTTTGCAGCGCGCACAAATGCTGTTAACTCAGTTTGAACAATATTTTGATTCGGAAACAGTGGCGCAAATTCCCGATCGAGCTTTGGCACTTTTAATCGGCGTATTTCCCCAGACTATTCGATCGGCACGAGAACTTGAACGTTAAAAATGGTATTATATCATTTGGTTGAATCAATACCATTTTTTATGACTTTTGTCAAGCCAAAATCCCAGAAATGCGATCGCAAGTTTGCTGATTTTCCTCTGGGCTACCAACCGTAATTCGCAAACCTCCCCCAGTATGCCGAATTAAGGTTCCTTGAGCTTTTAACTGCTGCATGATTTGTTTGTGTTCGGCTTCTGCTGAATTAGGATCATCGGCTTTCACTCGCAGGTACACAAAGTTAGCCGCACTAGGCCAAACTTGCAATTTTTGATGCTGAGTTAGCGCTGCAATTAACTTGGCTCGTTCTGATATAGTTTCGGGAATTACTGCTAGCAATAATTGTCGCTCGGCTAGGGCAAATTCGGCTGCTAATTGGGAGAAAGCGGGGAGGTTGTAGGGGAGACGTATTTTTTCTAAGGCGGCGGTGAGTGAGGGATGGGCGATCGCATATCCGACTCTCATTGATGCTAGTCTAAATGCTTTGGAAAATGTTCGCAGAATTATCCAATTTGGATGTTGGTCTAATTTTCCAGCTAAGGTATTTTGACTGAATTCAAAATAGGCTTCGTCAATCACCACTAAAATATCTTCGGGCAAATTTGACAACCATTCTATTTCGTCAGTTGTCAAAGCATTGGCTGTGGGGGAATTGGGATGAACGACAAAGACGACGCGCACGGGGGGATTTTCCGTTTGGGCAATCGCCTTTTTCGCCATTTCAAGATCAATTTCAAAAGTCTCTGGTTTTCGCGGAGCACTGACAACGGGAATTCCCAGGGTTTGGGCGATAATTCCGTACATCGAAAAGGTGGGATTTGCTACGAAAATCGAGCCAACTGAACCCAAGCAAGTTGCAATTAAGAGCGATCGAATTAATTCGTCAGAACCGTTGCCGACAGAAATATTATCGGCTGTAATGGTAGTTTTTCGATGTTTTACCCCCCCTAGCCCCCCCTTGTTAAGGGGAGGTACAGGAATAGATTCTGCGAAGGATTCGTTGACGTATTGGGCGATCGCCTCTTTCAGTCCAGCATGGCCACCGTCTGGATAGCGGTTTGTCTCAATTAGCTGCTGGTAATTCCAAGCTAGCTTTTGTTTTAATGCCTCTGGTAAGTCGTAGGGACATTCGTTCGTATCTAGGCGATCTATCACACCTTCCGAGTGCGATGATTCTCCTGATGCGGAACCCGGATAAGGAGTGTATGCACTAAGTTCGGCTAAGTCTTTTCGGATAAAAGGAAGCATGGTATGATCTACTAATGACTAATGACTAATGACTGATGACTGATGACTAATGACTGATGACTAATGACTGATGACTGATGACTGATGACTAATAACTATTTTAATCATGCCACAAGACGATTCCACCCAATAAACCGCTCACATTCGGCACTATTTTAACTTGACGTGGCAATTCAAAAACGATTTTCTTAGTATTACCGCCGCCGAGATATAAATAATCCAAACTAAACAAATTTTGTAGCGAGATAATTGCCTTTTCTAGACGGCGATTCCACCTTCTGGCACCGATAGTATCTAAGGCTAAACGCCCTAATTGCTGTTCGTAAGTTTCCCCTTTCCGAAACGAGTGATGTCCCATTTCCAAATTTGGCACTAAGATACCATCCACAAATAAGGAAGAACCGAAACCGGTGCCAAGAGTAGCTACGAATTCAACTCCACTACCAGCAATTGCTCCCAATCCTTGAATATCGGCATCATTAGCCACTCGCACAGGTTTTCCCAACCGATCTTTGAGGGTAGTTGCTAGGTCAAAATCAATCCAAGACGGATCTAAATTGACTGCGGTTTTAGTGATGCCGCGACGCACCACACCAGGGAAACCGACGGATACTCTGTCAAATTCTCCTTGTCCCCCGGCTAAGGAGGCGATGGCTTCCAGTACGGGTTCCGGTTTCGGTGGTTGAGGCGTTTCTAAACGGCTGCGTTCCGTTTGGGGTGTGCCTTCGGCATCCAAAACCAGAACTTTGATGCCACTTCCGCCGATGTCAACGGCTAAGGTGCGAGGCGATCGATCTTTTTGAATCATTTGAGTATTCAGACTTGCAAGTTAATCAAATTTTAGTTGAATTGGCAAAACTTTTGAATCGCTTCCCAAATTTCTGCTAGAACATTTCCCAAAGAATGGTCATCTTCTAGTTCTATTAATTGCACCCAGGGACGGTTGGCGGCAAAATTTCTGCTAGCTTGAATTGGTATGATCTTATCATACAAGCCGTGCATAATTAACGTAGGGACTTGCCGGATTAAGTTTTGTTCTGGGTATTGAGCCATATCTGCCACAAACTGATAATTCAGTGGCAGATAACGCTGTTCGCCGTAGTGATAAACTGGTAAATACTCCTCAGTCTGCCACTTTTGTAACTGTTGCTGTCCCAATACCGGCAGCCAGTGCGAGAGAAAGTCAAAAGCCGGTGCTAACAAAATGATTTGTTTTACTGATATTTGTCGCTGGGCTAACCAGGCCGCTGTCAGCCCCCCAAAACTCGAACCAATGATTGTCACTTCACCAGGATTTTTGACATTTTCTGCCTGAAAGTCAAGGGTTTGGGGTTCCAAAAATTCTGTTTCTATTTGGTGTAATTGGCGGGTAAGGGTGAGGTGGGAAAAATCGTTTTGATTTAGATCAGGAGTTTTTAGGTCAATTGCTAGGGAAGAAGTGCGATCGCAGAAATATTTAGCCTTAAGGGAATCAGGACTTGATGCAAATCCGTGTAAATAAATGTAAGTGGAATTTTGAGATGGCTTCATTAAGGATTTTTTATTAAATCTACAACTAATTATTTTAACTTAAATATGACTTTGCTCCCATAATAACCAATAGTAATATCAGCCATCAGGGATGTCTGTTTCATGATTTTTGGCGTGGGTCATTGACTTTTTTCAAAAATAAGATTAAAGTCAGCATATATGTTTTTGTTGAGCGATCGCTAAAAATCTTATCAGATCAGCGTATTTCCCATCAAAACTACTCCCATTCTCCATTCCCAATTCTCCATTCCCAATTCCCCATTCTCCATTCCCAATTATTTTAGGATGAATATGTTTCCTAAACAGCTCAATCGCTTGGCCACTAAAATCATCGGCAAAGCCCCCCTACAAACAGTCCTGGTGGTTCCTTTTTTACTGCAAGTCGTGGGCATAGTAGGAGTTGTAGGTTGGCTGTCATTTCAAAACGGACAGCGTGCCGTCAATGACGTTGCCGCTCAGTTGCGAGGAGAAATTACTGAGCGCATTAAAGACCGCATTGAAAATTATATGTCAATTCCTCACATTGTCAATCATCTGAATGTTCAAGGAGTAGAATTAGGGCAATTGAATCTAGAAGACAAACAAAAACTAGAACATCACTTCCTAGAACAAATTCAATATTTTGACTCGATTAGCATCATTTATCTAGGCAAGGAAAATGGAGAACACTCTGGAGCAATCCAAACTAAAGATCGGATTTTGATCTCTGCCGCTGATAGCTCCACAGGCAATAAATTGTCTCGATATACTGCTGACGCTCAAGGAAATCGCGTCAAATTAGTGCAGATTTCATCCACTATTTACGACCCAAGAATGCGACTTTGGTACATAGCAGCAGCGGCAGCCAAAAAACCTATTTGGAGTCCAATTTATACTGATTTTCTAACTAGAGATTTAGCAATTACTGCCGCTATGCCTATCTACGATGACAGTGGTAAGCTATTAGGAGTCGCTGGCAGCGATTTGTTGTTTTCCAGAATTAAAGAATTTCTCACCCGCCTCAAAGTTGGCAAGACGGGGCAAACTTTTGTGATGGAGCGATCGGGAATGTTAATCGCAACTTCCAATCAAACTCCCGAATCTTTAGTAGAAAATCAACAATTAAAGCGGATCAAAGCTTCAGAAAGCACAAACTCAGTCATTCGTCAAACGGGACAGTATTTAGATCAAACATACAATAAATTAGGCAAAATTAATAATTCTGAACAGCTCACTTTTGAAATTGATGGAAAGCGCCAGTTTCTTCAGATAACCCCTTTTAAAGACGATCGAGGATTGGATTGGCTAATTGCCGTAGTTATTCCAGAGTCTGATTTTATGGAGCAAATTGACTCTAATACTCGCACTACTATTTTCCTGTCCGTGGCAGCTTTGATTGTCGCGACAATTCTGGGAATTATTACTGCTCAATGGGTGGTGCGGCCCATTTTAAGATTGAACGCGGCTGCGAAAGCTTTAGCTGAAAATAAATTCGATACAAAAGTAACGAGCGAGCGAAAAGACGAACTCGGAGAACTTGCCGATTCTTTTAATAGCATGGCAGAGCAATTGCAGCATTCATTTACATCGCTTAGGGAAAGCGAAAGCCGACTCAAACAGTTCCTCAATGCTATTCCCCTCGGCATTTTTATTGTCGATTCACAAGGCAAACCATATTACATTAATCCCGCCGGAGAAGAACTTTTAGGTCAAGGCATTTTGGAATCAGATACTGAAAATTTACGCGAATCTTACCGAGTTCGTTTAGCTGGAACTGAGGAAATTTATCCAGCAGAACACGATCCGATTTTGAATGCTTTGCAGGGCAAAAGTGTAACTATTGACGACATGGAAGTGCTCCGACTCAACGAAGCAGTTCCTCTGCAAGTTTCGGGAACTCCTATTTATGACGAGCAAGGAAATATTATTTATGGGATGTGTGCTTTTCAAAATATTATAGAACGCAAACAAGCCGAGCAACTATCAAGAGAATACGAGCAAAATTTAGAAGCACAAGTTGCCAAACGTACCGCAGAACTTGCCAAAGCAGAAGAAAAGTTTTCTAAAGCTTTTCGTTTAAGTCCTAATGCGATTACGCTGACCAGAATCAGCGATGGCCGCCACATAGAGGTAAATGAAAGTTTTTGTCGGATGATGGGCTATAGTCACGAAGAAATTATTGGCAAAACAGCGGTAGATCTGAATTTTTGGGCGAGTTTAGGAGAACGCGAACGGATGATTCAGACGTTGAAAAATAAGACGGCTATTCACAATTATGAGCTGCAATTTCGGAATAAAAGTGGCAAGGAGAGAACGGCGCTGCTATCCATAGAAACTATTGATATTGACGGAGAAGCTTGTTTTTTGTCGATTTCTAGTGATATTAGCGATCGCCAAAAAGCAGAAACCGCCCTCCGGGAAGCCGAAGAAAAGTACCGCAACATTTATGAAAATGCCTTAAGTGGCATTTTTCAGATTACTCCTGACGGAAAATACCTCAGTGCTAACCCCGCTTTAGCTAAATTATATGGGTACGAATCCACCGCAGAACTTATAGCAGCACAGCCAAATTTAAAAAATCAGCTTTACGTGAATTCCCAGCGCCGTCAGCAATTTATGTCCATGATGAATTTGCATGGGATACTGTCAAACTTTGAATCGCAAATTTACAAAAAAGATCACAGTATTATCTGGGTTTCCGAAAATTCTCGCGTTGTTTGCGATGAGGAAGGAAACCTACTTTATTACGAAGGCTTTATTAAAGATATTACTGCGAATAAAGAAGCCGAAATTCAAATGCAGCAGGCGAAAGAAGCAGCCGAAGCAGCGAACAAAGCTAAAAGTACCTTTCTTGCTAATATGAGCCATGAATTACGCTCTCCTTTAAACGCCGTGTTAGGCTTTGCTCAAGTCATGATTCGGAGTAAAACTCTATCTAAGGACAATCAAGAGAATGTGGGCATTATCCTGCGAAGTGGGGAACATTTGCTAAATTTAATTAATCAAGTTTTAGACTTATCGAAAATCGAAGCTGGACGTACTACTATCAATAAAAAAAGCTTTGATTTGTATCGATTGCTAGACGATTTGGAAGATATGTTTGCTCTAAAAGCTGAAGAAAAAGGATTGCAGTTGTTGTTCGATCGCGATGCGGAAGTCCCCCACTATATCTGTACCGATGAAGTGAAGTTGCGCCAAGTCTTAATTAACTTGCTCAACAATGCAATTAAATTTACTTTATCAGGGACAGTTTCAGTACAAGTTAGAGGGGATATAGGAAAGAAACACAACAATAGCAATGCAAAAATACCCGGTTGTTACTCACTATATTTTGAAGTCCAAGATACTGGTGCAGGTATTGCTGATGATGAAATCAATCAGTTGTTTGAAGCATTTGTACAAACAAAAACAGGTAGAGATTCTCAGGAAGGAACTGGTTTAGGTTTGGCGATTAGCCGCCAATTTGTGCAATTAATGGGAGGTGATATCACTGTTAGTAGTGAAGTTGAAAAAGGTACAATATTTAAGTTTGACATCCAAGTTCATCTGGTTGAAGATACCGAAATTGAAAACAAAAAACCAAAAATTCGAGTAGTTGCTCTCGAACCAAATCAGCCCCGCTACCGCTTACTAATTGTGGACGATAAACCCCTAAACCGTCAATTGTTGGTAAAACTTCTGAGTCCCCTGGGGTTTGAATTGAGAGAAGCTAATAACGGTAAAGAAGCGGTGGAAATTTCTCTAGACTGGGAACCACAATTGATTTGGATGGACATGAGAATGCCCGTGATGGATGGTTACGAAGCCACAAAACAAATCAAAACAACAACTTGCGGGCAAGCAACAGCGATTATTGCCCTGACAGCTAGCGTTTTAGAGGAAGAACGTGCGGTGATTCTTTCGGCTGGTTGCGATGATTTCATGCGGAAACCGTTCCGAGAGGAAGATATTTTTACGGCAATTAGTAAACACCTAGGAGTACGCTATATTTATGAATATCCCACAGAAGTAAGTGTGGCAGGTTCAGAGGACTCTAGTCAGGAAGTGCTGACACCAGAGGCGATCGCCACTCTTCCTCCCGACTGGGTAGCTGCATTCAAGCAAAATATTTTGAGTGTGGATATGGAGGCGATCGCCTCTTCTATAGAACAAATCCGTAGTGTGAACTCATCTCTTGCTGACAAGCTTGAAGATTGCATTAACAATTTTGAATACGATAGCATTTTGAACGTAATTGCTAAAAGCGAGGATAACTAAGGTGGACATGATTTCAAATTTAACGAAAACACATCAAGGCAACATTTTAGTGGTTGACGATACCCCAGAAAACCTGCATCTTTTGTCGGGAATTTTAAGCAGAAAAGGCTATCAAGTTCGCCCGGTTCCTAACGGAAAATTAGCACTTTCTGCCGCTCAGAGAATACCCCCAGATTTAGTGCTGCTGGATATTATGATGCCAGAGATGGACGGCTATGAAGTCTGTGAGCAACTCAAAGCTAATGCGGCAACAAAAGACATTCCGGTGATTTTTATCAGTGCGATTAATGACGTGATGGATAAAGTGAAAGCCTTTGCCGTTGGGGGAGTAGACTTTATCACTAAACCCTTTCAACTGGAAGAAGTTTTAGCACGGATCGAAACTCACTTAAAAATTTGTAATCTGCAAAACAGTTTGCAAGAAAGAAATGAAGATTTAGCAACTGCGATCCAAGAATTGCAAATAACCCAAGAGCATTTGATTCAATCGGAAAAAATGGCAGCCCTCGGACAACTGATTGCTGGCATTGCTCACGAAATCAATACCCCCCTCGGCATCATCGGTTCTTCTATTGATAACATTGCTAATTTTTGGGAAGAAAATTTGGAAAATTTACCTCATTTTTACCAAAAAACTTCTTCACAAAGTCAAGCTTATTTTTTGAAGCTCCTGTATAGGTCATCTATCGATAAACAAACTATATTTACTAGCAAAGAAAAACGCAAATTTAAGCAAAACTTAGTTAATTATTTGACAGCAAAAGAAGTGGCAAATTCTGAGGATATTGCCGACACTTTAGTTGACATGGAAATCTATGATGATATCGAACAGTTTTTGCCACTTTTTCAACTACCAGATTGGGAAATAGTTTTAAATACTGCCTACCAGTTTACGAGCTTTAAGAAAAGTATTAGCTTGATTCAAAGAGCGACGGCAAAGTCTGGAAAAGTAGTATTTGCTTTGAAAAGCTACGCTCATTTTGATAGCAAGCAAGAAAAAATTGAAGCAAATTTACACTCTGGTATTGAAACGGTTTTAACGCTTTATCAAAATCAACTGAAACAGGGCATTGAAGTTGTCAGGAAATATGGCGATTTACCCCAACTTGTTTGCTATCCAGATGAGTTAAATCAAGTTTGGACAAATCTAGTTCACAATGCTTTACAAGCAATGAATTATAAAGGAACTTTGACGATTGAAACTCAATCTCTAGATGGGAACTTGTTAATCAAATTTATTGATAATGGCAAAGGCATTCCACCGGAAATTGTCCCCAAAATTTTTCAGCCGTTTTTTACGACGAAACCTGCGGGCGAAGGTAGCGGTTTGGGATTAGATATTGTGAGAAAAATTATTGACAAACATCAGGGCAATATTAATGTAGAGTCCGTACCAGGAGAGACCATATTTACAGTATCGTTACCAATATATTAAAATGAGATAGACGACGGATGGGCTATATCCTCGCGCCGCAAAAATAAAGTACAGTCAAGCTATGCCCGGATCTAACTAAAATTGAATCGAAGAGGACAAAAAAGATGAATAAACCTGTAATTGTTTGCGTTGATGATGAGGCCGATATACTCAATACTCTCAAGATGCAGCTTAAAAACGAATTTAAAGATAATTACTTTTATGAATTAGCTGAAAGTGGTGATGAAGCTTTAGAAGTAATTGAAGCTTTCCAAGAAGAAGATCAGGTGATTGTTGTGGTTTCTGATTGGTTGATGCCGGGAATTAAAGGTGACGAACTTTTAATTAGGATCCATGAAAAACATCCTAAAATTGTCAAGGTTATGTTGACTGGTCAAGCAGATATAACAGCAGTTCAACGGGCGGTTCAACACGCTGATTTATATTGTTGTTTGTACAAACCTTGGAAGAGGGAAGACTTGATAAATACCATCAAATCAGGACTGGCAAAGTTATGAAAAAACCTGTGATTGTTTGTATAGATGATGAACCTGATGTTTTGAACAGTTTAAAGATTGAACTGAAAAATGCGATCGGCGATCAATGTATTATTGAAACGGCTGAAGGTGCTGAAGATGCTTTAGAATTGTTGGCAGATTTGCAAGCAGATGAATACGAAATAGCTTTAGTGCTTTCCGATTATATCATGCCTGGTATTAAAGGGGACGAACTACTCAAACAGATTCACGAGCGATCGCCTAATACGATGAAAATCATGCTAACAGGGCAGGCAGATTTACAAGCTGTGAGCAATGCTATCAGGTACGCTAAGCTATATCGTTACATCCAGAAACCTTGGCAAAATGAAGATTTAAAATTGACAGTGGTAGAAGCTATTCATAGCTATTTGCAAGACCGAAAATTGACAGATGAAATTATTAAGGGGCAAGAAGTCAACAATGAGTTACAGCGAGTAAATGAGGAATTATCTGCTAGTGAAAGGCGATTAAATCAATTTTTAGAATCTTTGCCATTGGGGATCTCTGTTTATAATCCAGATGGCTCGATCGCCTATTTTAATCATGCAGCGGAGAAATTTCTAGGTAAACAGACTATCCTGACACATATTGCGGAACAATTAGTTACTAACAAGGAATCTTATAACCCCGATAGTGACCAGCTATATTTACCGGATAATTTTCCGATTTTGCGGGCGCTCAACGGCGAATTTGTCAAGG
The DNA here is from genome assembly GCA_043742065.1 of Oscillatoriales bacterium. Lineage (GTDB taxonomy): Bacteria > Cyanobacteriota > Cyanobacteriia > Cyanobacteriales > Microcoleaceae > Microcoleus. The sequence goes on along the minus strand of JAYTZD010000361.1, from coordinate 11,018 downwards.
TTGATGACGTAGAAATCACCCAATATGGTCTGACTATTTCCCTGGAAATAACTGCCATGCCAATTTATGACACTAGCGGAAATATTATTTATGCGATCGGAGTTATTCAAGATATTAGCCATCGCAAAGAATTAGAAAAGTTCCTAGCAAATTACCAGCGCACCTTAGAAGCTCAAATAGTTGAGCGCACAGAACAACTGGAACAAGCAGCTAAAGCTGCCGAAAAAGCAAACAGAGCAAAAAGTACCTTTCTTGCCAACATGAGTCACGAGTTACGCACTCCCCTTAATGCCATACTCGGCTTTACTCAAGTCATGGAAGCCAGTCCGAATTTTGCATCAGAAGATCGAGAAAATCTCAGAATAATTCATCGCAGTGGTGAATACCTACTCACCCTAATCAATCAAGCTTTGGACTTATCTAAAATAGAAGCGGGGCGCATGATCGCTATCCCGACAAATTTTGACCTTTACTCCTTGCTTGATGAGTTGCAAGATATGTTCCAACAGCGATCGCAAGATCAAGACTTGCAATTGATTTTTCTACGTTCTGCCAATGTTCCGCAGTATGTGCAAACCGATGATGTCAAACTACGCCAAGTGCTGATTAATATCCTCGGAAATGCAATTAAATTTACCAAAATAGGCGATGTGTCAGTAAGAGTCAGCAGGAAAAAGGAAGAAGGAATAAAAACCCCCCTCGCCCCCCAAGGGGGGAATGAAGAAGAACCCCCCAAGGGGAGAAGTCAGAATGAAGAGCAAACAAATTTAGATTTGGAGGCAAGAAATGATGTAAATCTACCTAATTTCTGCTGGCTGAAATTTGAAATAGAAGATACGGGAGTTGGGATTGCCCCGGAAGAGTTAGATGATGTTTTTCAAGCATTCGTGCAAACTTCATCGGGTCAGAAAACACAAAAAGGTACGGGTTTAGGATTAACGATTAGTCGCCAATTTGTACGGCTAATGGGCGGCGACATTACTGTAGACAGCCAAGTGGGACGTGGCACTATTTTTAAGTTTGAAATTCAAGTTAAGGTAATTAATGATACTGAAATTGCTGCCCCAAAAGTAGACCGTAAAGTTATGGGTGTGGAAGCAAATCAACCGAGTTATCGAATTTTAATTGTGGACGATCGCGAAGATAATCGCCTACTTTTAGTAAAACTGCTCTCTCCCTTGGGTTTCTTGCTGCAACAAGCTACCAACGGCCGCGAAGCAGTAGAAATCTGGGAAAGTTGGCATCCGCACTTAATCTTGATGGATCTGCGAATGCCAATCATGGATGGCTACGAAGCTACTATGGAAATTAGAGCCAGAACACAGCAGAGAGAGGAAGAGCAACAAAGAAATGAGGAGATGACTATTGCGAATAATTCGGCGGAGTTTATCCTGAGTGAAGCCGAAGGGCTGAGCACAAGTTACGAATTCCCAATCTCGAAGATTGTTGCCTTGACAGCTAGTATAATTGAGAGAGAAAAACGCTCTTTGGCTTTATTAGTTGGCTGTGACGATTTTATCAGCAAGCCTTTCCGCAAGATAGATATATTTGATACCATTAGTACACATTTGGGGGTGAAGTATATCTACTCTAGTTCAACAGTTTTTAGCTCAACAGGCGATCGCTCGCAGCTATATGATTCCGATTCAAATATTACACTTGCTTCTTTAGCCCAACTACCCGCAGAATGGATCGACAACATGAAACAGGTAATCCGTAACGCTGACTTTGACTTAATTGCTAGTACAATAGAGGAAATCAGGAATGAAAATCCTGGATTTGCCCAACTCCTCCAGGGTCATCTCGATAATTTTGATTACCAAACAATTTTAACTTTAATTGCTGAGGCGGAGGAACCAAAGAATTCAGATGGAGGTTGATTTGGGTATCTACAAAAGTTAATAAATAAGATAAAATCATGGCTGGCGAATTTATGAGAAAACCTGTAATTGTTTGTATAGATGACGAGCCTGATGTTCTAAACAGTTTAAAAAGAGAACTGAAAAAAGTGATCGGCGATCAATGTATTATTGAAACGGCAGAAGGTGGGGCAGAAGCTTTAGAATTGCTGGCGGACTTGCGAGCAGATGAACACGAAATTGCTTTAGTGCTTTCCGATTATATTATGCCGGATATTAAAGGGGATGCACTGCTCAGAAAAATTCACGAACAATCGCCCGATACGCTGACAATTATGCTGACAGGGCAAGCAGATCTGGAAGCCCTGAGCAATACTATCAAATATGCTAAATTATACCGCTATATTCCTAAACCTTGGAAAAATGAAGATTTACAACTAACAGTAGTAGAAGCAGTTCATAGTTATTTACAAGACCAGAAGTTAACAATTGAAACTATCAAGCGAAAAGAAGTCAACAAGGAGTTGAAAATCGTCAATCAGGAATTGAAAACTGTCAACGAGGTATTAAACAGATTGAATGAGGAATTATCGGCTAATGAAAGGCGATTGAATCAATTTTTAGGAGCTTTGCCTGTGGGGGTATCTGTTTATCATCCAGATGGCTCGATCGCGTATTGTAATCATGCAGCAAAGCAATTGCTCGGTGTAGACACTATCCTGGGAAAAACAGCGGGACAATCACCTGGAATAGAGGAAACTTATAATAGTGATAATGACCAGTTATATTTGCCCGATAATTTTCCAATTTTGCGATCGCTGGAAGGGGAATTTGTCAAGGTTGATGACGTAGAGATCAGCCAATATGGCTTGATAATGTCGCTGGAGATCACTGCTACGCCAATTTATGATAGCAGCGGAAATATTACTTATGCGATCGCAGCTATTCAAGATATTAGCGAGCGTAAAGAAGCGGAAAGAGTCCTAGCAAATTATCAGCGCACCTTGGAATCTCAAATAGTTGAGCGCACAGAACAACTACAACAAGCAGCTTTAGCTGCGGAATCAGCAAACAGAGCGAAAAGTACCTTTCTTGCTAACATGAGCCACGAGTTACGCACTCCCCTCAATGCGATACTCGGCTTTACTCAAGTCATAGAAACCAGCCCAAATGTTACAACAGAAGACCAAGAAAATATCAAAATAATCTATCGCAGTGGGGAACACCTGCTGACTTTGATCAACCAAGCTTTAGATTTGGCAAAAATCGAATCTGGGCGCATGAATCTTGACGTAAATAACTTTGATATCTACCGCTTGCTTGACGAGTTGCAAGATATGTTTCAAGTACGATCGCAAGAGCAAGGTTTGCAGTTAGTTTTTGAGCGCTCTGCGAATGTTCCGCAGTATGTGCAAACTGATGATATCAAACTACGACAAGTGCTGATCAATCTCCTCAGCAATGCACTTAAATTCACCCAAAGTGGTAGGGTATCGCTCAGGGTTACAAAGAAAGAAAAAGGCAACCCTCCACAAAGTCAGTCTGAGAATGCATATTTGACTGAGCAGATAGATGATGTAAATATTGATTCCTGGTGGCTGGAATTTGAAATAGAAGATACAGGAGTTGGTATTGCTCCCGAAGAGTTAGATAATGTTTTTGAAGCATTCGTGCAGACTTCATCGGGGAAAAAAGTGCAAAAAGGTACGGGCTTGGGATTGACTATCAGTCGCCAATTTATCAGGCTAATGGAGGGTGAGATCACTGTAGAAAGCCAACTGGAACTGGGAACTACTTTTAAATTCAAAATCCAAGTTAAGGTAGTTGATTATGCTGCAATTCCTGCTCCCATAATTGACCGCCAAGTTATTGGATTGGAACCAAATCAGCCAACTTATCGTATCTTAATTGTGGACGATAGTGAAGACAATCGTCTACTTTTAGTGAAAATGCTTTCTCCCTTGGGTTTTGCGATCCAACAAGCTAGCAACGGCTACGAAGCAGTACAAGTCTGGGAAAATTGGCAGCCGGATTTAATTTTGATGGATCTGCGGATGCCAATTATGGATGGCTATGAAGCTACTATAGAAATTAGAGCCAGAATAGAAAATAGACAGCAAGAGCAACACATAAGTGAGCAGAGCACTATTTCTAATCTCGAATTCCCAATCCCGAAGATTATTGCCTTGACAGCTAGTATAATTGAAAGGGAAAGACGCTCTTTTGCTTTATTGGTTGGTTGTGATGATTTTATCAGTAAGCCTTTCCGCAAAATAAATATATTTGATACCATTAATAAACATTTAGGGGTGAAGTACATCTACTCTAATTCCACAGGTTATAGCTCAACAGCCCGCAATCTCGTATCTGACTCGACTAGAATTGTTGAACTTGCTTTTTTAGCCAAACTGCCTACAGAATGGAACAGCAACATGAAGCAGGCAATCCGTAGCGCTGACTTGGATTTAATTGCTAAGACTATAGAAGCAATCAGAGGTGATTTCCCGGAATTAGCAGATATTCTCCAAACTCATTTAGATAATTTTGATTACCAGAAAATACTTAATTTAATTACCGAGATGGAGGCATCAGAGAATGGAGATGAATGCGGACAAAACTGATAATCATCAAGCGGATATTCTAGTGGTTGACGATACGCCAGACAACCTACGTTTGTTGATTAGAATTTTGCAAAAAGAAGGCTACAAAGTGAGACCTGTTACTAACGGTTTTTCAGCTTTGGAGGCGATTCAATCTAGTCGTCCAGATTTGATTTTGTTAGATATTATGATGCCGGATATTAGCGGTTATGAAGTTTGTGAAAAATTAAAATCCGATCGATATTTGAGGGAGATTCCGATCATTTTTCTGAGCGCCCTCGAAGATGTATTAAACAAAGCAAAAGCTTTTGAAGTTGGTGGGTGTGACTATATCACAAAACCTTTTCAGGTGAAAGAAGTATTGGCGCGAGTTAACAATCAACTGATAGTACGTTCTTTGCAGATGGAATTGCAAGCAAAAAATGATAAGTTGATACAACAAAACGAGCAATTGCAAGAAGAAATTGCCGAACGGAAACAAGTTGAAATGGAAACTAGGTTGTTGCTAAAAGCGACTCAAGCTATTAGCAAGTCTGAGGATTTTGAGTCCGCGATAGATGTGATTTTAGGCTTAATTTGTGAAAATATTCAATGGAATTTGGCGGAAGCTTGGATTCCAGATAGTGATGGCAAAATATTAAAATGTGCCAAAAGCAAGTGTGCTAGTGATTTATGTTTTTCGGAATTCCGAAAAGCCAGTTTGCAATTGCAATTCGATTCTGGGATGGGAATGCCTGGTAGGATTTTTATCTCCCAGCAGCCTGAATGGATTGAGGATGTTTCTCAAGTAAATGAAGAAATTTTTCTGCGCTTTGAAAATGCAGGAAATGTTGGTTTGAAAGCAGCTTTTGGTTTGCCGATAATGGCTGAGGATCAAGTGCTGGCTGTGGTAATTTTTTATTGTAACAAGAGTCTTGAATGTCAGCCACGATTGTTGGAATTATTCAGTGCTGTTGCTGCTCAACTAGGTTCGCTAATTAAACGCAAACAAGCTGAATCTGCGTTGAGATTACAGCAGGAAAAAACGGAAGAATTGTTGCTGAATATCTTGCCAAAACCGATCGCAAATCGGTTAAAAAACGGACAAAAGCTGATTGCCGATCATTTTGACGAAGTAAGTGTTTTGTTTGCTGATTTGGTGGGTTTTACTGAGTTTTCTGCTCACAAAAGTCCGACGCAGTTGGTGGAAATTCTGAATGGAATTTTCTGCGAATTTGATCGGTTATCTGAGTCGCGCGGGTTGGAAAAAATTAAGACTATTGGGGATGCTTATATGGTGGTTGGAGGGTTGCCGACACCGCGAGATGATCATGGGCAGGCGATCGCACTTTTAGCCCTGGAGATGCAAGGGGCTTTGACTCAGTTTAATCTGAAAATCGGAGAAAATTTTCAATTGCGGATCGGAATGCACAGCGGTTCGGTGGTGGCTGGAATTATTGGAACTAGCAAGTTTAGCTATGATTTGTGGGGTGATACTGTGAATGTTGCTTCGCGAATGGAGTCGAACGGAGAGTCCGGGAAAATTCAAGTGACGGCGGCGATTTATGAGGGTTTAAAAGATAAGTTTGTTTTTGAACAACGGGGAATGACTGAAGTTAAAGGCAAAGGGAAAATGTTGACTTACTGGCTGATCGAAAAACGTTGAAAATTGATTTTGGCAAATTGATAGAAACTGAGGACACGGCAGTGCCGTTTCCCTACAGGAATACGCTGTATATTAAAATTAGATCAAACTTCAGCTTGATGAGGGCTAATACTTTGCAGACAGTTGAAACAAAGTCGCCTACAGCATTGAAAAAAGTGCTCGTTACTTTAATGTCATTGCTAGGAATAGCAATATTGTCGATCGCCATTTTCATATCTATCCCCGGAGAAAAAACTATGTTTGCTGGCAAAAGACCTACCAATCTCGGCATTCAGTCAGGAAAACTCGCAGCGTGCCCCAGTTCCCCCAACTGTGTCAGCAGCTTCAGTCAGGATGCTGAACACCAAATTGAACCTTTGGCATACAGTTCGACGCCTACGGTGGCAATGGCTAGTCTCAAAGGGGCGATCGCCTCCTTGGACAAAACTAAAATTATCGACCAAACAGATAATTACCTGTATGTGGAATTTACCAGTCCTTTGATGGGGTTCGTTGACGATGTGGAATTCTTGGTAGATGAAGGGGCAAAAGTGATTCATGTGCGATCGGCTTCACGTCTGGGACAGTCAGATTTAGGAGTTAATCGCAAAAGGATAGAAACTATCAGAACTCAACTAAATCAACTCTGAACTTCAAATTTCTAACTTTTAGATAGCCCCTCATATCAATTCCGGTTGCACCGGAATGATATAGAGGAGACGGCTTGGCTGTGATGAATTGTACCGTTTCCCTGCCATGATTAATTGTAGGGACTAAGGCCAAGCCGTTTCCTGGCTGTGAGTGCCGTTTCCTGGCTGTGAGTAATTTTAAAAATGTTGAGTACGGCAGCCAATATTACCCAATGTATTCCTATAGTATTAAACAGCTTAGATACTACACTTCTGACTTTAGAGAGAGGCAAAATAACTAATAACTTTTTAGTATTAACCTAAGTAGAAGAACGAGGAAAAAAACATGGCACTTCAAAAAATCGCAGAATTTTATCCTAACTATAGAGAAGAAATCTTTGCTGGCGACGACATCAAAGGATTTGATGTTTATGCCGGTGACTCCGACGAAAAAGTAGGCAGCATTTATGACGCTTTGGTAGATGAAACCGGCCGTTTTCGTTACTTAGTAATTGATACCGGTATCTGGATTTTTGGCAAAAAAGTATTGCTACCCATTGGATCCGCTCGCTTTGACTACGGTGCTCGTCGCGTTTATGCAACCGGTCTTTACAGCAAAGCTCAAGCAGAAGAATTACCAGCGTATGACGAATTACAGCCTGTAGATTACGATCGCGAAGAACAGGTAAGAGGCGTTTATCGCGATCAAACCCCTACTGCTAAAACTGTATCAAACCTTTCTACTCCTGCTAGCTACGATCGCAGTAGCTACAACTACGACATGGATCGCCCTTTGTACGAAACAAACGAGCAGAACCATCAAACCCTCAAACTGTATGAAGAACGCTTGATTGCCGACAAAAACCGCGCAAAAACAGGCGAAGTAGTAGTTGGTAAGCGTGTTGAAACTCAAATTGGGCGAGCTTCAGTACCCATTGAAAAAGAACGAGTTGTGATCGAGCGAGTAACGCCGACAGAAATGGGTCAAGTAGTCTCTATTGGCGAGGCTGACTTCCAATCTGGTGAAGTTGCACGTATGGAAGTTTACGAAGAAACCGCTGACATTCACAAAGAAGCTTACGTGCGAGAAGAAGTCAACGTTAGAAAAGAAGTGGTTCGTAGCACGGTGGATGGTGAAGAAACCTTGCGCCGTGAAGAACTAGAGATTAATACAGATGGAACTCCGGTTGTAGATAACAAGATCTAAACCGTAAACTGCCGATCTGAGGGGACGGATTTACTGCCAAATTGGTCTGCATCAGACCAACTTGTAACCATAAATCTGACCCCTACAAACACATACAGCACTTTTTAGGTATATGAGATAGCAAAGGTAGGGACACGGCAATGCCGTGTCCCTAGGTAGATCTTAAATGTACCCGCTCAGCCTACAAACCCATTATAAAAATCTCCAAGCAGGAAAGTTTAAAAAAATGAACAGCCAAGCATCAGCCACAAAAATAGAAGCTGCTCAATCAAATACCAGTCTTAACCAAGTTCCCGAAAAGGTAAGGACTAAGCTAAAAAGTTTTATAGTCAAAGATAGGGATGGCGAATTAGTAGGCAAAGTAAAAGATGTCTATTTCGATGTTAACAATCAATTGAACTTTGTAGTTGCCGGAAACAATAACGAAAAACCGCGCCTTTTTTTATTAAATATAAAGCTGCTTAAAAAAGTAGATTATCACGAAAAATCACTCTTTGCAAAACTTAGTTTAGAGCAAATAGAGATGCTTCCAGAAAAATCGGTAAATGGTACGCAACAGCATTTAGAAGTTGCCCCAGCATTTCCAAACGATATGAATTATGGCCACCAAATTAGTCCCCTACCAGTTATGTCAAATATAACCGATGTCGATCTCCCAATAGAAAATCAGGAAATTGTGGAAAATCAGGAAGATTTAGATATTGTCGATCAAGAAGTAATTCGCCTGCTAGAAGAACGATTGGTGATCAATCGCAGTAAACGCAAAGTCGGTGAAGTTATCGTCCGCAAAGAAATTGAAACTCGGATGGTACAAGTGCCAATCCAGAGGGAAAAGCTGATTGTTGAACAAGTCGGTGATGATCCGAAGGTGCTGGCAGAAATAGATTTGGGTGAGGGACAAATCACTGGTATAGATTTGAACGAAATCAAGGTAGAACCATCGGAACCAACAGTCATTGCTGAATTTGCGTCGGTGCAGAAAGCCAGCAAAATCCTAAATGCGATCGCCTCCCAGCCGCGTCACGGTTGCGTCAAAGTTCGCCTAGAAATTGTTCTCGAAAACAAGGAACTTCAAGAGACTTATCAAAAATGGATTGACTGACTGGATTTAGCTGAGATTTTACACTATTCTTAATAAGCCTTTTATGAATAGGTAAGATGCTTGTTCCACAATGAAATTCACTCTTTGTGGAACAGGCATTTTGTTTGTTCTTGATAATGGTGTAAAATCTCAGTTTAGGAAAACTTGTTCTGAAATGCGCTAAGATTGTATTGGCAAATTCTAAAAGTATACAAAAATGACCAGTACCATCTCTGACATTAAAGTAAAAACGATCGCAGGCGAAGACAAACAGCTAGGAGAGTATGCTGGTAAGGTACTCTTGATCGTGAATTTAGCTTCCTACTGTGGCTATACGTCTCAATATAAGGGACTCGAAGAGTTGAATCAGAAGTACAGCGATGCAGGACTTCGGGTTTTAGGATTTCCCTGCAATGATTTTGGTGCCCAAGAACCGGGAACTAATGCAGAAATTGTCGAGTTTTGTAGTACAAAATATGGTGTCAGTTTTGAACTGTTCGATAAAGTGCACGCTAAAGGTAGTCAGCAACATCCGCTGTATGCTCAGCTTACCAGTTCAGTCGCTCCCAAGGGCGATGTTTCCTGGAATTTTGAGAAATTTTTGGTGAACAAACAAGGTGAAGTGGTTGCTAGATTCTCCAGCAGTGTGTCGCCGGAATCGCCAGAGTTGATTGCTGCAATCGATCGCGAATTGGCTAAATAAATTATATCAATTCCGGTAGCACCGTCAGGTGATGTTGACTGTTGACTGTTGACTGTTGACGGTTTGAACAATTCAGATGCTACCGGAAATGATAAATGATGAAATTTAATTGGAGAAATATTCAGTGGAAAATACATCGGGGTTAGATTTAGCTGTAGGTTTACTGGCGATGGTAATTATGGTAGCCGCCCTTGTAATGCTGTTTTCTGGCATTGCATCGTTTCCCAAAGAAAAGTAATAATAATATTTGAAAGTTTTTTCAAAGACAGCCATGAAAACTGCTGAAAATATCGTCAAAATTGCCCTTGCGCCGGGAGAGTTGCGTCGCGTTCATCACATCGCGTTAAATGTGCGGGATATGAAAGCTTCTCGGCACTTTTATGGTGCAATTCTTGGGCTGCATGAATTAACGGGTGAAGAAGTTCCGGCAACTTTGCTAGAGTTGGTGGCTGTGGGTAAAGTTGCGAATTTTGTGACTCCAGATGGTACTGTGATCGACTTATTTTGGCAGCCCGAGTTGGAACCGCCAAATCCAGACCCGCAGAAAGCTTTCACTCGCGCTAATCACTTGGCTTTTGATATTGATCCGCAATTGTTCGATCGCGCTTTGGCAGTGCTAAACTCGAATCAAGTTGCGATCGACAGTGGCCCGGTCACTCGCGCTACCGGACGTGGCATTTATTTTTACGATCCCGATGGATTTATCATCGAAATCCGCTGCGATCCAATTAATTACTCTTGACTCTATTAGTCATCTCCTAAAAGATAGCCAAGAACAGGCAAGATGCCTGTTCCACAATAATTATTGGAGATGTCTATTAGGGATCAAAGTCAAATTAACCGCAGATTTTTTACGTTGGTATTTAACCAAAGACAGGGAGAAAGAAATGTTTTGTCTAGTTAGGCAGATGGCAGAGGATGCAGTCGGAATCTTTGCTATTTTACTTTCGTTCTTGGATTCGGCTTTTTCGTTAGGAACTGAGTCAGTTTCACCAGTTAAAACTGTTTCAACTACTACAGTCCATCGACCTGTAACTGGATCTCGATAAGTGGTAAAAGGGTTGTTTTTAAGTGGCTTATTGCAAGGTGTAATCATCTGGATGCACTCCTTTGATACTGATAATTTGCGCGCAGTCTTAGTTAGATAATAAATACATTGTATTCTTTTAAAACAGGCTATGAAGTGATCTATGACAGTGATGGATTGTGATGCTGATCTCGATTCAAAATTTTCCTGTGGTTTGCAGTTATATCAATTCCGGTTACACCCGGAATGATATAGAGGAGACGGCAGTGCCGTGTCCCTACCCAAACA
>JAYTZD010000360.1:0-3188 GCA_043742065.1 Oscillatoriales bacterium | reverse complement strand
AATGGTTGGAACACGTTCGCAACTATGCCAAGCGCGACCTATTTGCCGTCGGCGAATATTGGTCTTATGAAGTCGAAGCTTTGCACAACTTCATTGCTGTTACCGATGGTAAAGTCTCCTTATTTGACGCACCCCTTCACTACAATTTCTACGCTGCAAGCAAAGCCGGCAATGACTATGACTTGCGAACAATCTTTGACGGCACTCTGGTTCAACAGCAACCAACCCTCGCCGTTACCTTGGTTGATAATCATGATTCCCAACCCTTACAATCCCTAGAATCAGTTGTCGAGTCTTGGTTTAAGCCCCTTGCCTATGCTCTGATCCTGCTGCGACGTGAAGGATATCCCTGCATTTTTTACCCCGATTATTACGGCGATCATTATAAGGATACAGCAAACGATGGCAATGAATACGAGATTTGGTTAGAGAAACATCAGTGGATTATCGACAAATTCCTGTTGGCGCGCCAAACTTATTCCTATGGCAATCAATACGATTACTTTGACCACGCCAATACAATTGGCTGGACGCGACTAGGAGATGAAGAGCATCCAGGTGGCATGGCTGTGGTACTGAGTAACGGGGGTGATGGCAGCAAATTTATGGAAGTTGGACAACCGAATCGTACCTATATTGACATCACTGAAAGCATCAAAGAATCGATCGCAACTAATGACGAAGGTTGGGCTGATTTTAGGTGTAATGCTGGTTCAGTTTCTGTCTGGGTTCCACAGTCCTAAACACCGTGTAACAAGTAACAAGATATATTTCTTGTTACTTGTTACTTGTTACTTGTTACTTGTTACTTGTTACTTGTTATTTTGATTTTTGAAATCGTTCAAATATTTTATACATAAAAATCTATGAAGCTTTTAGATAAAGTTGCCGTTATTACTGGCGGCGGGTCGGGGATTGGTCGTGCTGCAGCGATTTTAATGGCTAAGGAAGGGGCAAAAGTTGCTATTATCGATCGCATTCTCGATACCGGCCAAGAAACAGTTCGCCAGATTGTGAAGGAAGGAGGTTGTGGACTGTCAGTTGTCGCAGATGTGGGAGATGCTCGGCAAATGCAACAGGGATTTCAAACAATTGTTGATAAATATGAAAGAATTGATATTTTGTTTGTAAATGCAGGGATTAATGGTGTATGGTCGCCAATAGAAGATCTAGAACCGGATGAGTGGGATCGAACAATTAATACTAATCTCAGAGGCACATTCTTGACGGTCAAGTATGCTGTTCCTTATCTCAAAAAACAAGGAGGTTCGATTGTGATTACATCATCAATTAATGGCACCCGAAGTTTCAGGAAAGTTGGTGCCACGGCTTACGCTTGTTCAAAAGCTGCTCAAGTCACCTTTGCAAAAATGCTAGCACTAGAACTGGCTGCTAATAAAATCCGAGTTAATGTGATTTGTCCGGGTGGGGTGCTGACTGGTATTGAGGAAAGTACCACTAAGCGACATCTCGATCGCATTCCAGGATCTGCCGATTTTATTCATGATATGATTCCTTTGACTGATGATACCGCAGGTTCTAGTGAAGAAGTTGCCCAATTAGTTTTATTTTTAGTATCAGATGCCTCCATCTTCATCACAGGTACTGAAGTCTGGATTGATGGTGGCGGTTCTTTGATTTGAAATCTCTATAGATTACTCGGCGGTTGAAACCGCTTCTACACAAACGAAGTCCGCCTGCGCGGACTAAGAAATAAGAAGGATTAATGACTAATTCTCCAGTGTTTTACAGCACTTTGCAATGTCTGGGGCAGCCACTTATCGTACTGAGGATACACAGGCAAACGCTTTACGAGTTGCCATCCCGCTACTGCTAAAAGTTCTGTTAAAGCTTGGTGTTGCAGGTGAGGGAAATCGGGATTGACTTCATCCAGTGGCCCAATTCCTCCTAAATCTCTAGCACCTGCTTCTAAACAAGCAAGTAATATTTCTGGCTGTGTCACTAAATTGGGCGGAATTTGAATGGCGATTTCATCAGGTAAAATGCTGCGGGCGATCGCAATTAATTCCGGCATTTTTGTAGTATCAAAAACTTCACCATCCCAACTTTGTTTATTTCCCGGACTGTGAGGTTGAAGGATAACTTCTTGAATATGATGATAACAGGAATGAATCCGGGCGATCGCCTCTAATGTCTCCACCCAATCTGCCTCACTTTCTCCGATTCCCACCAGCAAACCAGTTGTAAACGGAATCTGCAATTCCCCAGCCCATTCTAACTGTTGCAGTCGCAGGGCTGGCACTTTACTCGGTGCGTGTTGGTGAACTGTTTTTAGCAAACTCGGCGTTAACTGTTCCAACATCAGCCCCATTGAGACATTCACCTGTTTTAACTTGGCCATCTCCTCAAAACTGAGCGGCCCTACATTAGTATGGGGCAAAAATCCTAGAGTAAGTGCGAGTTCGCAGAGATCGTAAATCCGCTGAAACCAAGCTTTACGCCGTTGACTTTGGGGATGTACCTCGCCACTCAGGATGAGAATTTCAATCACACCTTGAGTTTGCAGTAGCTGGAGCCGTTTTTCGGCTTCTGGTAGCGTCAGCCAAGGACTTTGCAGCGGTTCAGCTCGGAAATTGCAATAGGTGCAGCGGTTAAAACACTCGTAGGTGGGAACCACGGTATAAGCAGGGCTGTAGGTGACGGTGCGGGACATTCGTTGGGACTTTATGCGATCGGACTTACGGAAAAATTACTTATATATAGTTACGAGTTTTTTAGTGGCGATCGCCACCTGTTACTTATCTTAACCTTAGCTGTAGTCCAGAATCCCCTTATGCAACTAGATTATGAGATTTATGTGACTGGGCGATTCTGAAATAATTTCCAACTTTGCTTTTGTAATGGTTATACAGTAAGCATTACAAGCTTAGATTAGCCTTGCTTATCTTCGACATAAGTTAATCTGTTGTTAAAATACTTTACAAACCTTAGAATATGCTTTATGTTTATATACATGGCGGAACAAACAACCGCCACGAACATTGAAAACCAAATAAAGCAATCATAAAACCATGACAACAACCTTACAGCAGCGCGAAAGCGCCAATGTCTGGGAACGCTTTTGTGAGTGGGTCACAAGCACAGACAACCGTATTTATATCGGTTGGTTCGGTGTCTTGATGATTCCAACTCTCTTGAGCGCCACCATCTGCTACATCGTCGCCTTC
>JAYTZD010000359.1:0-3189 GCA_043742065.1 Oscillatoriales bacterium | reverse complement strand
CTACCCAAAATAATATTGTAGGGACACGGCACTGCCGTCTCCTCTATCATTCCGGTACAACCGGAATTGATATTACATTAAAGCGGACTTTTATTTCTGACTTGCTCATAAAGCTCTTCCATCACTTCAAGAAACGAGTTATTGCGCTGCCAGAAAGCCGGATAATCTCCTTGTTTTTTGACCGGAATACCAGCAACTAATGGTTTTTCTAGGGGTTCGATTGTTTGAGGCAAACGCTTGGTTCCCTGCCAAAAATCCTGCAAGCGCTCAACAGCTTGGGTCGCAACTGTGACAGGTCGAGTGTAATAAGATTCTGCTGGTTTGAGTGAACCTTGGGACAGTTGTAATTCTGCCGAAAGTGCTTGACCTAATGGTGATTTGGCAAGTTCTTTGAGTAAATCTTCTCGTGACAGTCCCCGCAATTCAAAGAGTAGAAATGGATCGCGATCGAGTTCCGCAGCCACTCGATAATAGACTCCGGCAATGTGTTTGCAGGGATTGCCATAATCTGGGCAAGAACACTGGGCATTAAAATCTTTTTCCCCGTGAGGTAAAAGATTTAAGCCCAGGGTTGTAAAAGAATCTTCAATATTACTAGGAATTTCGTTCAGCAGCAGTCTGGAGATTAAGCTAGCTCTAGAAGCAATTAATGCGATCGCAGCAGCCCATTTAGCGGCGCTAATCGGCTGAAACTCGATCGTAGTGATGTAAAGTGGTTCTTTGTAAACCCCAAAATAGGCATTGATCGAACCTCTAACTGTAGCAGCGACGATGCCATCTTTAATCTCAAAGAAAGTCATTTTGCCGTTGTTGACGTAAGCTCGACCTCGGCTTAAACGACCGTCATCAGAGATATTCTCCAATGCTTGAATAAATTCTTGACCCCACCAAGTGCGACTAAATTTGCTCATGATACTAAGCTGTTGTGCATTTAAATTGTATATTTCGATTGCAGATCAGAAATCTTAAACAGTTGGAAGATAAAGAACCGGCCGGGCGGGTTTATGAGATTGTCGGTTTTAGGCAATTATTATTGGTGAACCCGCCCCTACAGGAATTATATCTATTTACTCCATAATGGCGCTCTTATTTAAAACAATTAATTTCTTAAATGCTTCGTTATCCAATTCTGTTAACCACGATTCATCTGCGCCCACGATTGCTCCGGCTAGCTTCTTTTTATCTTCCAGCATTTCATCAATGCGTTCTTCCAAGGTTCCCATAGCCACAAATTTGTGGACGAAAACATTGCGCTGTTGACCAATCCGAAAGGCGCGATCCGTCGCTTGATCTTCGACTGCGGGATTCCACCAGCGATCGAAGTGAAACACATGATTAGCTTTGGTCAGTGTAATCCCTACGCCTCCTGCTTTCAGGGACAGAACAAATATTGAAGGCTCTGTTTCGGGGTCTTGAAATTCGACGATCATCTGTTCTCGTTTCTTGCGAGATGTACTACCGGATAGATAGTATGTTTTGTAGTGACAGACTTGGCGCAAATACTTTTCTAGGGCTTGACCAAGTTCGGTAAATTGGGTAAAGATTAATAAGCTTTCTCCTTCATCTAATACTTCTTCTACCATTTCGCTCAGACGGGTGAGTTTGTGCGATCGCTCTGGCGTAAATTCACTGCCATCCTGCAAGAACTGCATCGGATGATTGCAGATTTGTTTTAGCTTGGTGAGCGTGGCTAGAATCAATCCTTTGCGCTGGATGCCTTCCAATTCATTGATTTTTGTTTCAACATCTTTGACTACTGCTTGATAGAGAGATGCTTGTTCCTTAGTCAGATTGCAAAACAGCTTTTGTTCAACTTTATCTGGTAAGTCTTTGATGATAGATTGATCCGTTTTAAGCCGACGTAAAATAAACGGCTCTACTAACTTTTTTAGGGTTGCAGATTGACGGATATCGTTGTTTTTTTGAATCGGTAATTCAAAGTTACGCCGAAATTGGGTTTGATTACCGAGATAGCCGGGATTGAGGAAGTTAAAGATTGACCACAAATCTAACAGACGATTTTCGATCGGCGTTCCCGTCACTGCCAACCGATGGGGTGCATTTAGTTTGAGAATTGCTTTAGTGAGAGCGGCTTTCGGATTTTTAATGTTCTGCGCTTCATCAAGCACGATGCGATGCCACTTAATTTCACCTAACAGCTTGGCATCCAGTCTGGCCAAAGCAAAGGATGTGATTAACAAATCATTTTCCCGACAGGCTTGTTTAAATGCTTTGCTTTCTTTGGCTCGTTGCGTGCCGTGATGAATTGTTGCCTGCAATTGCGGTGCGAATTTCTGAATTTCATGATACCAGTTTCCAACTACCGATGTAGGCGCAATTAGTAAGGTGGGCGGGATATTTTTTATCCCAGCTTTTGTGGCTATTTCTCGTTCCTGAAGTAGTCTAGCAATCACTTGAATTGTTTTGCCCAAACCCATGTCATCGGCAAGGCAACCGTTCAATCCTAGCTGTTCCAGATATTGCAACCAGGACACTCCGCGCTTTTGATATTCCCGCAGATTGCCCTGCAAATGTTCGGGATTGTCGATCGCCTGAAGTTGACTTTTATCACCGAGTTTGTTTAGCATTTCGGCTAAACTACTATTGCGATCGACTTCCAATTCCAAATCTTCATCATCTTCCGTCGTCAGCTTCAGAAAGTCCAACAGGCTCAATTCTGGATTGTCTTGCTGGTGAGTTTTCCAGAATTCCAGCATTTGCCGCATCTTATCCTGATCTAGTTCCAGCCATTGCCCTCGAAACTGTACCAGCGGGGTTTTGGCATCCACCAGTTGACTCCATTCCTGTTCGTTAACTTGTTCACCGCCGATCGCCAAATCATACTGATACTCTACCAGTCGATCGAACGAAAAGTATTGCTTGCTTTTGTCTTCTCCGACAGAGAGGGATTTGCCCTTGGCTTTGAGCCGAACTTTTGCCCGTTTTCTGCCTTGGGGAGTGTACCAGGCAGGCACAACCACCTTATAGCCCGCGTTTTCCAACACCCAAGCAGACTCTTTGAGAAATCCAAATGCCGACTCCAGATTCAGCCCAATGCCGATCGGCTGATCAGTTTCCAGTCCCGGCCATAGGGTAGGATAAATCCGAGCGGCATAACCCAAATTCATCAGCAATTGTTGCTCAAATCCTTCTCCCATCTGCTTCTGGACTTGTTGTTGCTCAGAGGCA
>JAYTZD010000358.1:0-12829 GCA_043742065.1 Oscillatoriales bacterium | reverse complement strand
CTAAACCTACACAAGCAGAAACTCCCACCGATAATAGTGTTATCAAATAACAAGTCAATGCAAAATTGTTGGAAAAATTAATACCGATTATGTTTTTCAGTATAAAATAAACCGCAGCTCCCATAAATGCTGGCAGTGGCGGTTTGTCTGAATAGAAGTGGTTATTGTAAAAATACTTATCAATAGTAAATAATTTAGAATTATCAAATTGAGAATTATCGATCGCAAAACTCTGATATTCTACCAAAGATTTAACTGTAGCTATCCTTGAAGCGTCGGCACTAGATTGAATATCACATTTCGTAAGGAGAACCAACAACATAAAATTGATTATAAAAATTTTGACATATTTATTTGCTTTGATTTGTTTTAATTTTTCTATAAATTGCATAGTTTTTTTGAGGTTTACTATAATTGTGAATATACCCTGCCATATTTCCTAAAAAATGTCAAGGTATATTGCTTGTTTGAGAGCAGGCATTTCGCCTATTCTATTCACAGTTTAGATTTGATCGCAAGAGTGCAAAAGCTCAACCTCAAGGGCTTAACTTTGGCGGTAAGCAACTACAGCATAAAACGGATCGCCACTTCCTATGCCCAGCATTTTCATAAAACTAGGCAAGCTGGACTCTTTGAAAATTATTTCCGGCTTGCTAAATCCGGGTATATTTGCTCCTTCGATAGAATCAAAGTAACTTTTGACTAATTTTACCCGATCGCCCTCCGAGCCTTCTCGCCAAGCAGCAATTGCTTTTTGATAAAACATCCGGTTGGAAAAGCTGATGATTGCTACGCCACCGGGTTTCAAAATTCGGTGTATTTCCGAAAAAATTTGATCGGGATGTTGCAAATACTGTACCGAAACGCAGTTGATCACAGCATCAAACTGAGCATCTGGTAGCGGCAATTTGGGATTTGCGTTCAAATTTTGGACGAAATAATGGTTCAGTCTCGAATTTTTTGCCAACTCTTCTTGATTCATGCCATGCCCCTCGACATGGGCAAACTCCATTTCATCCGGCAAGTGAGAAACCCAACTACTCATCATATCGAAGATCTGAGTATGCGGTTTCAGTCGTTCCCGATACAAATCCGTTAATTGCTGAATGAATCCCTCGTCTACATGAGTCACAAACCGGGGGTAAGCATAGAACAAGTTGTCGTCGGTGTCGTCTAGCTTGGTGCGTCGATCGGCTGGAAGCAGCATAAATTCAAATAGCAGAGTAGATTTACACTTCTAGTTTAAGAAAAATTAAGAAATATGAACAAATTATTTCACCCAAGCCCGATGAGCCATCAAAGCCGAAAACGGCTGCACGCCTCGTAACTGATTGGACAGTGGCAAATGCCCCCTAGGTGCGCTCAAATCCCAAATAAACTCTTGGGGATATCGCGTCCAATTATTCCCCTTCTTCCAGCCAATCAGTGGCCACAACTTATCCCAATTCTTCCTCGAACTCAGCCAAATTTCCCGCTGTACTGAAAAGCCGAATTTACCTTCGGAATGCACTTTCCACAGGGTATTGATTGTTTGCAAATCTGCCACGGGCAAACTTTCCACCTGGGTAAAATACAGCCACTTTCTCACCCTCGCGGTTTCGCCAGCCAATTCACAAAGTTTATCTAAAGTCAAGCGATCGGCTTCTTGAAATTCCTGTAGGGCCAATAATTGTTGCAGCGGAGTGTAGTCAATATTCGAGTCCGATCGCAACGGGACAATCCCTGTGGGAAAATGCGCTTGCAAAAACTCCGTCGCCTTCGGAGAATCAGCATGATACAAAATTTGGTAAGCCTTACCCATCACCGCTGTCGGTTCATCCGACTTGTGCTCTAACAAAAATTCCATCAACACATCCCAACCGGAATCTGCCATCTGTTGCAGAAATTGCAGTTGAGTTTTTTCCGAACCCGACCTCAACTGAGAGCGGAGTTCGGCTGTATCGGCGATCGAGTCTAATGGAGAAGTAGAAATCGAGTCAGTCATGAGAACTATCAGCTATCAACTATCAGCTATCAGCTATCAGCTACTAGCTGAAGCCCTGGTTTTTTCTCATTGTACAATGGTTCTGACCCCGATTCATATCAATTCCGGTTGCACGACCTATGATATAGAGGAGACGGCAATGCCGTATTTCTTCACAAGAGAGGAGACGGCATTGCCGTGTCCCTACCGAAAATAATCTTGTAGGGACTAAGGCCAAGCCGTGTCCTAATTTCTTCACAAGAGAGGAGACGGCATTGCCGTGTCCCTACCGAAAATAATATTGTAGGGACTAAGACCAAGCCGTGTCCTAATTTCTAATCGTCTACGAGGGAAACCCATGCAGAGAAAGAATCAGGAAAATAGTTGATGTCATATCCCGAAAGTTCCCACTCTTTCACCCACAGAGGCACCACACCTGGACACGCAGTTGCCGAAAATTCGCGATCCTTAACCTCGATCGAGTGAAATAGCTGTTTCAAAGTATCTCCCCGATCCAAAGCTTCGCTCAGGATATCATCCAGATCAGGATCGACCCGCTTGACCCGGTTTTTGCCCTCTTCAGGCCACAGAAGCTTCAAAGACTTCAAATCCCTCGGACTGAGGATGCTCTTGTAGTAGACGCGCTTCAAGGTCGCTACAGGCTCTAAACTGCGTTCGATCCGGCGAATTTGCTGAACTCGCAGGTAGTGCCATTCAGCCAACGACTTCCGTTCCGATGGTGCGAGCACCTGCTTACCGGTGGCGTGTTTGTCGTCGTATTTCACCAAACTACAAGCCAAATTCGCCAGCAGGTGAATTAGCTCTTTTTCTTTGGGTGTTGCTTGACGGCGTTCCTGGGTTCTTGTCAATACCCGCTGTCTGCGAGTAGTCGCGAGTGTGTTGTCCATTGGGTTTTTATGAGATGAAATAGGATTTTGCCACATCTGATTGGCACGAACATCAGAAACTAAGGAGTTAGAAAAATAGGGAAACTCCACCCGCAGACTCGCCCTCACTTTTTTTACTTTCTCATTCAAACCCGGAATGTAAGTAAACTGAATCGCAGGATGAAGTTTTAACCACCCCTGTCAGAGGTAGGATCGGACAGCAGTTAGAACTTCATCAGCAAATATTTCCTACCCTTTTCCTGTTTTGACCTCTTCCTGCTCCCCATCCTCATTCGTTCCAGTGTACTGGAAGTCGGGACAACTCTCCAAAGCCCGACCAGCGCTAGCAAATTTGCCTTGCGGAACCAAAGCAGTTGCATTGGCTCTACCTAGATCGAATGTGCCTAAAACTAAGATGCTGTATTTCATGTTCGATGACCCTGATTTGAGTAGATTAAAACTTTTTGGCAAACCCAATTTGTCAGAAGTGGACTGATGCAATAGCCCACTTGTCTTCTGAGAAACCTGCCTGCCATAATCAATTCAGACAGGCACACCCTGAGCGATCAAAAGCGCCAGAAGTGACGTGTTAGTAGTATCCACGATCATCCATCAACCCGAATCTTTTGGGTAGTGGAGCAAGGGCCATCAGGGCTTTGATCTATCAGGGAGTTATGCCATCAGGGTGTTCATCCATCGGGTAGTTAATCCATCAGGGCGCATCTTCTACAAGCATGAAATTTCATGCAATCTAAGTCAACTAAAAAAACGCAGATTTAACGATATCTCCCACTCAAGCAGTCCTCAGCAATAAGCTGGGGTTTTTTATTGCCAGCTATTGCCGAGCCAATCTTTTGCGAAGAAAGGCTGGTGCTGAAGGCAGAAACTGAAAGGTTGTGAGTTTCCCTGGCAATATGATACCACCAAGTAAATTACCACTTGCTGAGTCAAGTGCCATGCTGAACGATAGTAAAGCGTCTCAGACTTAATGAAGATTTTTGGCGATCGCTCAAAATGACCTGATTTCGTCACTGTGCGTAATTTTGATAAATTTCCAAGTATTATTGTAAAAAAATGTAAACATAAAAGCCTCAATACCAACACATTTTGGCATTCTCGATCGCCTGAAAGTACAAATCAACATACTGATGATGTCAACGAGTATAAATGATAACAATGGTCTGGGTACGATCATGCGATCGGAGGATTTCGGATTGCAAAGATAGAGTAAAGATTGAGAATAAGCAGGATAACTTAGTACAGAATAGAGCAAGAGGAACAAAACTTTTCAACAACATTAAGTGCCCAGCAATTGCAATTTGTAACCCTTCGATCAGAGAACATAGAGGTGAAGTGTCTTGATAAATCCGCAGGTAGCATCCGAAGTAAACTCAACTTACCAATATCAAGTCGGAGGATATCTCCCAGTCAGTGCCTGCACCTATGTTAAACGGCGAGCTGATGAAGAACTTTACCAAGAACTCCAAGGCGGGAACTTCTGCTATGTGTCGAGTCCGCCGCAAACCGGAAAGTCCAGCCTACTGGTGCAAACGGCAAAGAGACTGCAATTAGAAGGTACATTGATTGCTGGCGTTAATTTGAAAAGCATCAGCACTCCAAATATCACCCCAAAAAAGTGGTATGGAGCAATCATGCAACGCATAGCAAATAGTTTTAATATCACCAATAAGTTTGATGCTCTAAAATGGTGGAACGATCGCGAACTACTGCCACCGGTGCAGCGATTGGAGCTATTTATCGAAAAAGTTTTGCTCACATCAATACGACAAAATATAGTAATTTTTATAGATGAAATTGACGGCACAAAAAATTTAAATTTTTGTGCTAGAGATTTTTTTGCTTTGATTCGGAATTGTCATTCCCAACGAGTCAATAAATCAGAATATGCTCGGATTACTTTTGCCTTAGTCGGAGTAGCATTACCTTCAGAATTAATCGGATATCCAAACTGCAACCCTTTTCATGTATCGACAAAAATCACTTTAGATCAATTTGATCTACACGAAAGTTTGCCCCTCGCAAAAGGATTGGCACTCAAAGCTTTTCGACCTCAAAAAGTGCTCCAAGAGATATTAGCTTGGACAGGAGGTCAACCGTTTTTGACTCAAAAACTTTGTTCCTTGGTACTTGAATATGGGTCGTTCATTGGCAGAAATCGCGAAGCCCAAGAAGTTGAAAAATTAACAAAAATTAGAATCATCAAAAACTGGGAAGATTGGGACAAACCAGAACATTTGAGTGCAATTCGCCGAGGCATTTTCCAGAGTCGCTGCGATCTGAGCCAGTTGCTATGCCTGTACCAGCAAATTTTGGAACCACCCGATGCTAAAAAATCAGGGGAAACATCGGGAGTAGCTGCGGAGTCATCTCCTGAACAAATCGAATTACAACAGTTAGGATTAGTTGTCAAAAATTCGCAAAATAAATTAATAGTTGCCAATCGAATTTATGAATCGGTTTTCAATGTTTTTTGGGTTGAAAAAGAGTTGGGAAATCTAGCTCCTTACAAAGCAGCGCTGACAGCATGGCTGGCTTCGGAATGCCAAGATAAGTCGCATTTATTGACAGGTTCAAGTTTGCAAGCGGCCTTAGATTGGGCGGCGAATAAAAAACTCAGTCCAGAACACTATAGCTTCCTGAATCCCGATCGCGATTTGCCGAAAAAAGCAGAAGTAGTTTCCGCACCAGTCGCAGAAATCATTACAGACAGCAGTATTGTCAACCCAGCACTGTTTGAGATGATTCCAGCTACCAGCGACGAGCAGAAATTGTATAATCACATTGTCTCGTGTGTACAAACAGAATCGCCGGCAAAGGTGATAGAGCGTTTCCGGCAGCTATTTATCGATGGTATGGGTTATCCCGATCGCGAAATTGAAGCAACTTTGTACAGTATTGTCTCTCTCAAGCGATCGGAACAGGAATTCAAATACATCCTCCACCGCTGCTGCTACATCCCAATCAACCGTTGGCAATTGAATTCGCAACACAAATTTGCGATCGGCAAATTAGTAGCTTTATTTAAGCAGACTTCTCCTCGATTTGGGATGGAATTTTACATAGTTAAGCGCTTGCAGCAGCAAATAAATTTATTTATTAAGAGTGCAGAATTTGCGACTTTGGAGCGCTTGGTAAAAGCTGTAGAGCAAGGCTCTCAACCTGCTTCACAAGAGTCTAATTGTGCCTTGGGCGAATTGATTTGTCGATATCCTTATTTGTACAGCTATTCTTTGCTGAGCAAAGGTAGCATTGAAGAAGACCAACAAACCATCAAGCGCCTACAAGTTCAAAGACAAAAGCAATTTGAAAGTAATCTATCCCAATATTTGAATTATTTAGTAGAGCCGAGAAATACAGAGATCGGAATTGTGCAACGTGCGGCAAATCCGACACTTTTGAACGATGCAGAACTACACTTGGCTGTCAGAGAATTTGCCGGGAAAGTAAAGGGTGATCAAACTTATAAGGAGTCGGCTCAGATTTTCCTAAAAGATGCCAGACCTAATCCATCTTACCAATCATTTAAAGTTGATTTGTATGAATATTTAATGTCGGCGGTGGAACCAGAATACGGTGGGAGACAATTTAGCACTCGTTTGTATAAGCACATCAAAAATATACTGCCTGAAAATGACTCAGTGAAGTTAAATAATGTGTTATTGGCTCGGACTTGTCATCAATTGTTCAATTTTTTAGTAGTTGAAAATGCTCAACATCCCAGCCACTATGTTTTTTATGATTTAGTTTACAATCTCGGCCCCAGCCGCACAATGGGTTTGCTGCTGAAATTGGTACTGCTTTCTGGTCAAGTCAAACCAGAGTTGGAGAAGCGATTTGCTATTTTGTTCAACCATTATGAAGGTAAAACTTCTGGTGAAATTATGTGGTTTATCAAGTCTTTGGAAAACTTAAATGTGGCTTTTGTGGTAAATTTTGGAAATTCGGATTTGTCTTTGGTTAAACGGAATCTGATTTTGAGTTAAAAGTAACAAAATTGATCTATCAAAAATCAGGACACGGCAGTGCCGTTTCCCTACAATTAATCTGGTGTAGGGAAACGGCACTGCCGTGTCTTCTAGATCATTTCGGCACAACCGGAATTGATATAACAGCGTTATATAATAGTATTAACTTAGTGTGAAAAAAATAGGGAACAACCAATGAAAGTCTTGGAAGTTACAGGAACGATCGACGAAAAAGGTCAATTATTGCTCGATCGACCTTTAACCGCAGAAACTCCCGGCCCCGTGCGAATTATTGTCCTTCTTCCGGAATCTATAGATGAAGATAAAGATGAGCCAGATGATACGACCGTTGCAGAAATAAAAGTCAGTCTCAGAAGAGCATTGCAGGAAGCTAAAGCCGGACAGCGCATACCTCTTTCTGAAATGTGGGACGACATCGATGCCGAAAAAGGTCAATTATTGCTCGATCGACCTTTAACGCTAGATATTCCGGGTCTCCTGCGAATCATTCTGCTTCTTTCCGAACCGATAGATGAAGCTGAAGAAGATCCAGACGACACGACCGTTGCAGACATAAAAGCCAGTCTCACAAGAGCATTAAAGCAAGCCAAAGCCGGACAAACCAGACCAATCTCTGAACTGTGGGAGAGAATTGATGCCGAATGAAGCTGAAGCAATCACTATCAGATTTGCGGATGACTTTGAAGAAAATTTGTATGCCCTATCGAAAAGATATCGCAGTATCCGCAATGATGTCCACCCGGTGATTGAGCAACTACAGGCTGGCAATTTTATTGGCGATCGCATTTCGGGAATGGGCGCAGATTACTTCATCTTAAAAGTTAGAATAAAAAACAGCAACATCCAAAAAGGGAAAAGTGCTGGCTATCGAATGATTTATCAAGTAGAATCGCCATCGATTGTGCTTTTGTTAACAATTTACTCAAAATCGGATCGCGCAGATATCAGCCCCAACGAAATCCGCGACATCATCGCCGAGTTGAATCAGGGCGAATAGCGGTGTATTATTATTCCTATGATTAGCTATCTCAAAGGCACTGTCGCCCATATCGCCAAAGGCAGCAACCGCGTCATCCTGACTCTCGAAGTCAATCAAATTGGTTATGAAATCCAAATTTTGCCCCGCGTGACCGGTCAATTGCCGAACTCTGGGGAAATCACCCAAATCTTTACTCATCAACAAGTTAAGGAAGATCAAATCGTATTGTATGGTTTTGGTAGCGCCACCGAACGAGATTTATTTCGACTGTTAACCAGTGTTAGCGGTGTTGGGGCTCAATTGGCGATCGCACTTTTAGATACCCTAGGAATACCAGATTTAGTCCAAGCCATCGTCGGCGGCAATACCCGCATCCTCGCCAAAACCCCTGGTGTCGGCACTAAAACCGCAGAACGTTTAGCCCTCGAACTTAAGAGTAAACTCTCAGAATGGCGACAGCAGGAAGGTTTGACCACCTCAGTCGCCGCAGGAGTCCCCGCAGCTATTCAAGAAGAAGTGGAGATGGTTTTGCTGGCGATGGGTTACACTGGGGCCGAAGTCTTGCAAGCGCTGCAAACTCTGAGTCAAGACAGCAATTTGGTCAATAAAAGTAATGCAGATGATTGGATCAAAGAGGCGATTACTTATTTAAGCCGTTAAATACTCAAGAAACCGGGTTTTTCATCAGTTTGAAAGGCTGGGCGTGCAGTATTTTCGTCAAAAAACCCGGTTTCTGCCTTCACGACTAATCTATGAAGTGCGATCGCAAAATTGATCCTTCGTGGTTGCCCTGTGATATACTCATGGATTGTGAGATAGTACAAAAAAACCTAAAATCAATTCATGGCTCTTACACAAGAACGCAAACAAGAAATCATGGGCGACTACCAAACCCATGAAACCGATACTGGATCGCCAGACGTGCAAGTTGCAATGCTGACCGATCGCATTAGCAAACTCAGCGCCCACCTGAAAATCAACCAAAAAGACTTCGCTTCCAGACGTGGTTTGATGATGATGATCAGTCGCCGCAAACGCTTACTGGCCTACCTGCAAAAGGAAAATGTCGATCGCTACAAAGCATTGATTGCCCGTTTAGGCATTCGCGGCTAAACACCAAAGCCAAAATTTGCGACAATATTCATTAGCCATCTCGATAAAAGTCAGGCAAGGGCAGGCAAGATGCCTACCCCACAAGAGTTTTGGGAGATGTCTACTGAATAAATGTCCGAGATTTCAGATTAAACACAAAATATGTCCTCCGAACCACCCCGCCAGCGCCTGCCTTTTGAACCTGCACAAAATCGCAAAAAAACGCCGAAAAAGTCCACAGAACCCGAAACAGCAAACGTTGCAGTAGAATCCAAGGCTACCGACAAGCAGCCCAAAGCCAATAAAATCGGCAAAACAACAAACACAGCATTAGTACCAAAATCTACCGATAAGCAGCCCAAAGCCAGCAAAACCGAAAAACAGGCGCAATCCATCCCAGAAGTTGTCAGCAAACGCATGATATCCCGCATAGCGGTATTTTGTGGTCTACCGACAATCCTGGGAATTTCCACATTTTTTGTGAGCTATCTGATAGTCAGCAAAGGCTTGTTTGATTTACCCAACACGGCTGTATTGTTGGTAAGTATGGGCTGTTTTGGTTTAGGTGTACTGGGATTGAGTTACGGAGTTCTGTCCGCTTCCTGGGATGAAGAAATTGCTGGGAGTATTCTGGGGTGGGAAGAATTTAATATTAATTTTGGACGGATGCGAGAAGGATGGCGTTCAGCGAAACCGAAAAGTTAGTTATTAGTCATTAGTTATTAGTCATTAGTCATTGGTCATTGGTCATTGGTCAGCAGTGAACAGTGAACAGTCAACAGCTAACAGCCATCAGTCAACAGTCAACAGTCAACAGTCAACAGCTAACAGTCAACAGCTATCAGTCAACAGCTAACAGCCATCAGTCAATCCGTGTGATAATGCGTGTTTAGCCCAAGAGAGAAGGCAAAAAAATATGATTATTGTAATGAAAGCCGGCACTCCAGAAGCCGAGATCGATCGCCTAGACCAAGAACTCCGCACTAACTGGGGTTTGGAACCAGAAAAAATAGTCGGACGTTACAAAGTTGTCATGGGTTTGGTAGGCGACACCGCCGAGCTCGAACCGATGCAGCTTCGTGAAATGAGCACCTGGATTGAGGAAGTATTGCGAGTGGAAAAACCCTACAAGCGCGCTTGCTTGGAGTACCGCCAAGGAGAACCAAGCGCCGTAGAAGTTGCTACTCCTCTGGGAATTGTGACGATCGGCTTGAATCACCCGATCGCGATCGTAGCAGGCCCATGTTCCGTCGAAAACGAAGAAATGATTGTTGAAACCGCCATGCGCGTCAAAGCTGCTGGTGCTCATTTTCTGCGTGGTGGAGCCTACAAACCGAGAACTTCTCCCTACGCTTTCCAAGGACACGGCGAGAGTGCTTTGGCATTGTTAGCAGCGGCGCGGGAAGCTAGTGGTTTGGGGATTATTACGGAAGTGATGGATGCGGCCGACTTAAGTGCGATCGTGGAAGTAGCAGACGTAGTTCAAGTCGGGGCCAGAAATATGCAGAATTTCTCGCTGTTGAAGAAAGTCGGAGCTCAAGACAAACCAGTTTTGTTGAAGCGTGGTATTTCTGCAACCATTGAAGAATGGTTGATGGCTGCTGAGTATATCATGGCTGCTGGTAATCCGAACGTGATTTTGTGCGAGCGCGGCATTCGTGGCTATGACCGTCAGTATACGCGGAATACGCTAGATTTGTCGGCGATTCCTGTGTTGCGAACTCTGACTCACTTACCAATTATGGTTGACCCCAGTCACGGCACCGGTTGGTCCCAGTTTGTACCTTCAATGGCCTTTGCTTCGATCGCATCTGGTACCGATTCCCTGATGATTGAAGTACACCCGAATCCCAAAAAAGCCTTGTCTGACGGGCCACAATCTTTGACACCGGATCAGTTCGACAAGTTGATGGGAGAATTGGCCGTTATTGGTAAAGTCATGAATCGCTGGCCGCAAGTACCTGCTTTAGTGTAGGTTATATCAAATCCGTTTGCATCGGAATGATATAGAGGAGACGGCAGTGCCGTGTCCTCATCATTCCGATGCTATCCTGTATTTATCTGCGTCCATCAGCGTATATCCGCCACCATCAGCGGTTAAATTTCCAAAGTAATTAACTGAGCAATTTCATCCGTTTGAAAACCCAAAGCCATCGGTTTTTGTACTTGAGGAATCACCTGCACATCATACAGTTCCGTGACAATTCCTTCAAACCGCAACCAATGAACGATCGCACCAGTAGTCAAATCGATCACCATCATACCACACCGAGCCTCAGCATCTTTAGCTACCAACAACTCATCTAACTCTAAACCACTAAAAGTATTGTCACCACCCCTCGGTTTCGAGAGTCCAACAATCGCCCAATTTTGCCAAAATGCCAGCCCTCGGACATATCCCGGACAAAAGGTAATCGCCTCAAATTTCCCTGTCTCTAAATCCACATAACCAAATTCCCGCAGCCAGCACATTATCTAACTGCCAGAGTTGGTATTTTGAGCTGAGGTAGAGGCGTTCTGGGGTGCAAAAAAGTCCCATTGCGCGATCGAATATTCGCCAAAAAGCCGAGATTCTGTTGGTTTCTGGCGCAGCACCGATTAATATCGATTCCGGCTGCACCGGAATGATATAGAGGAGACGGCAGTGCCGTCTCCCTACCAAAAATAATAATGTAGGGACACGGCACTGCCGTCTCCTGATTTCAGCTAATAATTCCGATGCTACCGGATTTGATATAACATTAACCTGCTGGTTTGATAGGTAGTACAAGCGAGGCTAATTTGTTGTTCGGTTAACCAAGATGGCAAATCGCGATCGCCAAAAATCTCGTGTTCGTGTGTTGTATTGACATTTGTGCGATCGGCATTCATAGAATCTGAAGACATATACTTAATTTATCCAAAATGTAACGCTATAGCTGGTAATCTGAGCATCACCTCAGTCATGCTCAATTAGGGCAATTATTTTCTAGCCAACTCGATAAATCAGCGACATTCGACAAATCGAAAATCGCCTCAGCTAAAGTAGATAATTGCTCTGATGATAGCTGTGATAAACGAGATTCTATCTCTTGATTGAGTTCACCTAATTGTCGTTGTAATAGCCGTTTAATCAAATTTACTTGACCTCTTTGTTCACCTCTTTGTTCACCTCTTTGTTCACCAATTTCTATACCCTCAGCCAGCCCTTCAGTTCGCCCTTCAGCCTTACCCAACTCGATCGCACCTATTCGTTCTCGTTCAAACTGTTCCCGCTTTTCCAAATCATCTATTTCCTCTAAACTGAGATTTACGCGATCGGCGATCGTAAAAGCCTTCTCAATTTCCGGTACAATTGACATAGATGCTGGGATCACCTCTAAATCTGGTGCTTTGCGTAAAAAATAAAGCCACTTATCCGTAATATTCGTCAATTCTTCTAGAGTTTTATTAAATTTTGGCAACTCCACAAACACCAATTTTAACGGACTATGCTGATAATTCAGTAGTAACTCATCTTCCTTAAGTATAAATTGTGAAATCACTTTACTATGTTCATTAAACATGATAAAATCTGTCACCGCGACACCTATGGCAGCTCTCAATTCTGGATAAACTTCCCCTAACTTCAGTTGATTGACATACATTTTTGCTGTGTTGTAAAGAATCCTTTTCCCAAAAGCAGGTACATTCAAGGCCTGCATTTCAATTAACACATTTTCCCCATTATTCAAGAGAGCTTTCACATCAAAATAAGTGGTTTTTAATCCCGAAATTCTCCCAGGGGCGTAGGGGTCGATAATTTCTAAAGAAACTATGACTATCTCACCTTGATAGACAATTGCATTCAGGAAACTAATTAAAATATCTTGGCTTTGATCCGAACCAAAGATTTTTTTAAAGGCATAGTCTGTTTTGGGGT
>JAYTZD010000357.1:0-3199 GCA_043742065.1 Oscillatoriales bacterium | reverse complement strand
GTGCCGTGTCCCTACACCAGGTTAACTGTAGGGACACGGCACTGCCGTCTCCTCTATATCATAGGTCGTGCAACCGGAATTTATATTACCCAATTTTCCGGTAATTAAGTGCGATCGCCCGATCGAGATCACAAATCTTTCCATGCCAGATTTTAGAATAAATTTAAGAAAAAAAATTACTTTGCATAAAAACTGCTCTTAACCCAGATAAATAAATAGCAGCTTCAAAGGCAAAGTTATTAACCGAACAACCAGCACTAGCTGGGTCAATTGCGATCGTGATTTTCAAACCCCAACAAGGGGGCAGGGTGCTTCTACTACTTAATTTTTTCAGAGAAATTGGTAATCCTTCCGGAAAACCCCCCAAACCTCTGAGAATTTACTATTCAACAGAATTCACCACAATCAGGACACCAAAATGACAGATGCAGCGAAAACAGAAGACAAAAAACCAGAAGAAGCGGCAAAACCTGCTCCGATGATTTTTAAGGGTGTATGCAGCGACGGAGTTCTCAAAGGCAAAGAGATTGAAGGCAAACTAGACATCAAAGTCAACGTCGAGTCAGTCAAGGCCGTAGAGGACAAGCCAAAGCCTCCCCCTGCATGGGAAGCAAACATCTTTTGGGCGGTGTTTTTATTGGTAGCCAACCTGGCTGTCGGCGACCCCGCCGGAGTCAGAAAATACTACCACAACTCCCCACAAAGGTCTCCTTCATCTAGTGAGATGTTGAACCAATCTGGGGAGCAGTTTGCATTGCCTAACAACACTTCGAGACTTCGGCGGAGTTTATCCTGAGCATAGCCGTTCGCTTCGATTTAAAGGGCGAGCGTGCGACGCTTCGCTCAGTAACTGTTAGGCGGGATTTTAGGCATCTCGACCCTGCCAGTAATACAAATAGTCATAAAACTGCCTGAAGTATTCATCGAATACTTCAGTCGTCCTTACCAAAGCTTTTGCGGTGGGTAGAAAATCTGCCGCATTTATATGCAGCCTAGACCTCCCTCCTCCCGATGTGGTATGAAAAGCGTAGGAATCGGTAGCTCTAGGAATCACCTCGATTCCCGCATTCGCAAAAGCGCGGGTAGCACGGCGCATCTGAATCGCAGAAGTAACCAGGAGTACCTTACGATCAACGCCCCGGCTATCCAAGATCTTTCTCACTTCCTTAGCGCTGGTGCGGATGTTCTTGCCATTCTCGTCGAGAACAATGCTGCTGCGAGGAACACCCATATTGCTTGCTAGCAAAGTCTGGATATCCTTAGCTTCGCTATCATAACTCTCCAACTCCTGTCTAGGCCCAGCAGTAACAATCACCAAAGGTGCTAATTGCTTTCTGTAAAGCACAGCAGCATAGGGCAAACGATTGCCTGTATCTGTTAGTTGAATCGACACCTGGTTGGGGATGTGAGGCTGAGTGGTCCCCTTGCCCAACAGGACAATTGCCGCAGCAGTTTCGTCACAGCAAGCTGTCTGAACATTCGCTGCGGCTTCCCGTCCTGCTTGATCCACAAACCAGTGGGACACAACAGGCATACTCGAAAGAATCAAAACTAGCAGGGATGCCAGGATTAATTTGGGTGCTGGGTTTTTGATGCCACCGTTTGTGATCAAGGCCGATGCAATCACCAGCGACGTAATCGAAAAACCTAGCGGCTGAAAGAAGAAAGCTAGTAAACCGCCAATCGCATCTCCGACGGGGGTATCGGAGGCAAAAAATGCCAGCAGCAAAAAGCTGATCAGCAATAAGACACGCAGCCGGTCTAATAACGGATTGTCTTTGCCTCCTGATTGATCCCACCAAGACCTGATCAGTGAGAACAACAGGAATAGAAATAGAATGCGAGCTAGTAGTACAAACATCTTGCAATATTGTCTGTATTTAAGTTACTGGATTTAGTTACTCGGTAATTGATGATAACTGGCAATGGTGATTGGTAAAATCAGTAATCGGTCGATCGCATACAGGTAGAATTGACTATTTTGCCTGATTCCTGCTGTCTGCTATTTTTCCCCATTACCTGTTACCCATTCACTGCTACCAATTTATCGGCGTTTCAGTTGATTCCGAATTGCCTGCGTTACCGTTTGAATTACTTTAACACGAGCATAATACTTGTCATCGGCCGCAATTGGTGTCCAGGGAGCCGTCGGGGTGCTGGTGCGCTGAATCATTTGATTTACCGCGACTTCATAAAAATTCCACTTTTGGCGATTTCGCCAATCTTCGTCGGTGAGTTTGTATTGTTTGAAGGGATTATTTTGTCGTTCTGTAAACCGTTTTAGTTGCTCATCAGGACTGATGTGCAGCCAGAATTTAACTAAGACACAACCGAAACTGGTGAGTTGCTCCTCAAATTCGTTGATTTCCTGGTAAGCTCTGCGCCATTCGGGTTCGGTGGCAAATCCTTCGACTCGCTCGACCAGCACTCTACCATACCAACTGCGATCGCAAATACTGATTTTGCCCGCCGTTGGTAACTTCCGCCAGAATCGCCACAGGTATTGGTGGGCTTTTTCTTCGTCTGTCGGGGCCCCAAAGGGATTAACTGTGTAACTGCGGGGGTCTAGGATGTCCGTCAAGCGCTTGATTGCGCCTCCTTTACCGGCGGCGTCCCAGCCTTCAAATAGCACTAATACGGGGATTTCATCTTCGTCAATACTTTGTTGCAATTTGCCAAAATGGGTTTGTTCTTTGCGAAGTTGCTGTTTGTACTCTTCGGGCGACAGCGATTGAGTTAAATCAACTTGGGCGAGCAAGTCTGGTTCGGTTGGTTGTAAGTGTTCTTGATGCGGCAATTGTATTGGTGCTGATTGCATCGTTTGTCTATCTAAGGCTTCTGTAATTGTGGCTGCCATTTGTGTGAGAACCTTTACCCTCGCCCACCGTTGGCAATCGCCTTCTACTAATGTCCAGGGTGCTGGGCCAGTCCCAGTTTGGGCAACCATTTCTTCAGCAAAAGTCGTGTATGCTTCGTATTTTTTGGCTTGTTTCCAATCTTCGGGGCGGACTCGCCAAGCTTGTAGGGTGTCGTCTTCTAGTTTTTTGAGCCGATGTTTGAGTTCTTTTTTGCTGAGGTGAATCCAGAATTTGGCGATTGCTGCGCCGTCATCTACCATTTGGCGCTCGAAGGAGTTGATTTGTCTGATGGCTGTCGGTACTTGGGCATCGGATACGCGATCGAACAATCGGTCTTCCAA
>JAYTZD010000356.1:0-6311 GCA_043742065.1 Oscillatoriales bacterium | reverse complement strand
AGCACAGCGTTTTTCAGACGAACTGATTGTATGCGATGGCGAGATTTACTGAATTTCATGAGGATTAATTGTGATGCTAGCGGGCATCTGTTTCACCTCTCAATACTATGAAAGCTTCTAACTGCTTTCTGGCTCTTTCCCGGCGGCGGACGTAAAGTGGGCTATTTTGTAAATGGACTTCTGCTAGAGCCTGAGCCTGCGCCAACTTCATATTCAAATCTTCCAACATTAAATTAACTTCGCGCCAGCGAGCAATTGATTTCGCTCTCGTCTCTACATCAGGAATTTTT
The DNA here is from genome assembly GCA_043742065.1 of Oscillatoriales bacterium. Lineage (GTDB taxonomy): Bacteria > Cyanobacteriota > Cyanobacteriia > Cyanobacteriales > Microcoleaceae > Microcoleus. Next base: position 6,021 of record JAYTZD010000356.1, on the reverse strand, counting down.
TTTTCATTATTCATAATAAGTTCCAATTTCTTTTTGTTTCTTGAGCCGTTGCCTCTACAGCATAGGCTGTAGCGACTGCCTGTTCGATTGACTGATACAGTAAATTTAGTGTAGCAGAATTAGCTGCTGGTTGAGTCTCAGCCACCTGCAACACTAACCCATAAATCCTATTGTACAAAGTTCTTAACCTTTCCTCTGCATTTCTGACTTGCTCTAGCTCACCAATCGTCTCATCTGTCTCGCCATACTGCTCAAACAAGCGAGACTCCGTTTCCGTCGCTAGATTAATCACTTGAAACAAGCGAGGCAACAAGTTAGAGATTGTTGTTAATGTTTCATCTGGTAAATTCGCCATAATGCAATTAGACTTTCACTCGTAGCACAGCACAGGTTATCTTACCATATAGCCGCGATTTGAAACTCTAAATTTGGTCTCACATCCTGTGCTTTTCTTGATAATAACTCTGCGCGATTATTGACTTTTCACAAATCCCGATGCGTAAATTCCTTAGCCTCATTCCCCACATAACTAGCCGCAATATGACCATCCCCAACTACTCGATACTTATACGTCACCAACCCTTCTAAACCAACAGGCCCGCGAGGTGGCATTTGCTGCGTACTAATCCCCACTTCTGCACCGAAACCGTAGCGAAAACCATCGGCAAATCGAGTCGAACAATTATGATAAACTCCGGCCGCATCTACTCCATTTAAAAATGTCTCGGCGGCTTCGCTATCTTCGGTGACAATGACATCTGTGTGTCTGGAACCGTAAGTATTGATGTGATTAATTGCTTCTTCCACAGAGTCTACGATTTTGATTGACAAGATTAAATCGCTGTATTCTGTAGACCAATCTGTTTCTGTAACTGCGGCAATATCCAAGATTTTGCGGGTGGCTTCGTCTCCACGCAGTTCTACGTTTTTTTGTTGCAAAGCTTGGGCAACTATAGGCAGGAATTTGGGGGCGATCGCACTGTGAACCAACATAGTTTCAATGGCATTACACGCGGCGGGATACTGAGTTTTGGCATCGACTGCAATCTCTACTGCTTTGTTGATATCCGCAGCTTTGTCTGCATACAAATGACAAATTCCGTCAGCGTGTCCCAACACTGGAATCCGTGTATTATCCTGCACAAACTGGACAAAAGAGTTGGAACCTCGGGGAATAATCAAATCTATATATTCATCCATTTTTAGCAGTTCGATTGTTTCCTCCCGCGTGGTTAGTAACTGCACGACTTCGGGATTTACTACGGTTTCTGCTAATGCTTGACGAATGACTTTTGTCAAGATTTCGCAGGAACGAACTGCTTCTTTGCCACCTTTGAGAATTACGCCATTTCCCGATTTAATTGCCAAGGATACTATCTGAATTAAAGCTTCTGGACGCGCTTCAAAAATAATCCCTAAAACGCCCAAAGGACAGGTGATGCGCTTCAGAATTAATCCTGTATCCAATTCCCGGTGAATTTGCACGACACCGATCGCCTCTGGGAGCTTGGCAACGTCGCGCACACCGGCGATCGCACTTTTCAACTTGACTTCATCCAACTTCAGGCGATCGTACAACGGTTTGGCAATTCCATCAACCTCAGCCGCCGCGCGATCCGCCACATTCGCCGCCACAATGGACGGCGCAGCAACTTCTAAAGCTTGAGCAATAGTTTCAATAGCTTGATTTTTGGCATCAGCGGACAAAATTGCTAATTTTCGAGCAGCTTGGCGGGTTTTTTGGGCAATTTCAAGAATTGACATAACAGCAACTTGTGAAAAATTGATTATACTCGGTATCGCATCTCTATTCCTGCGATTTTTAGCTTGAAATTTGATTGACTTCTTTGAAGATTCTCAAATGGTCTGCTTTTAGATACCCGATTTTTTCAATAAGTCGGGTATCTGGTATTCTGTTTTTCGAGACTTAATCTGTTGAATTTTCTAAATTTTGAACCGATTCAATCAAATCTCGGATGGTTTTTGTACCTTCTGAACTCTCAAAGGATAAGGGGAATTTGCCACGAATGAGCATTCTCAAACCTAACGGGCCGAGACTTAACAAACCTTTCACATCGCGAAAGTAGTTTCCTACTACTTCGATGCCAAACTTACGCTCGTCGATCCAGCCGCCTTCTTTGACTAGATTGATTAAGACTTTGCGGTGGCGAATCGATCGACTGGCTTGGTCATCTTTGCGATCGAGAATCTCCTGTTTAATCTTACCAATTTGATCCATCGGCGCAACTTCCATCGGACAAACTGAGTTGCATAAGTAGCAACGGGTACAGCCCCAAACACCTTCGGTGCCTTGGTTGTATTTTTCCAGCCTATTTTCAGTATTGCTATCGCGGGAATCGGCGATCGTGCGATAAGCTTTGGCGAGGGCGTGGGGGCCGACAAATTCGGGGTTGACTTCGCGGGCGTTGCACTCAGAATAGCACGCGCCACAGAGGATACAATTGCCTGTCTGGTCGAGTTTCGATCGCTCTTCTGGGGTTTGCAGAAATTCCCGTTCTGGAATTGCTCGCGAGGCGGTGCTGATATACGGTTCAACTGCTTCCAGGTTGTCCCAAAAACTGGTCATATCGACGACCAAATCTTTGATTACTGGCATATTTCCCATTGGGGCGACGGTAATTTCTGGGATGGAATCGGCGAGCTTTTCTGCGGTACTGAAATTAGCTATTTTGTCAAGTCTTGCGAGTTCGCTGCCCACATTTTCTTTGCAAGCTAATGCCGATCGCCCATTAATTCGCATGGAACAACTGCCACAAATTGTGTTACGGCAATTTTTGCGGTAGGCTAAAGTGCCATCCTGCTCCCACTTAATGCTGTTGAGACAGTCGAGGATGGTATTACTCTCTTCTACCTCTAGGGTGTAAGCGTGGACGCGGGGAGGTTCATTTTGATTTTGGCGAACTACATTAAAACGGACTTGCATAGTTTTGGCTAGGAAGTTTTGATATATTTTAAGCTCTAATTTTTGATTATCAAAAAAGCTATTGATTATTTAATCTGTGAGTATTGATCAAAAATACCAGTAATTTCCGCACAGCCTTTGTCAATTCCTTATGGTTTTTTTAAGTAATTATACTGATTTGAAGAGGGAAATCGATCGGCTAATATTGGATAATGGTTGAGCTTGCAATGTTGATGCGGGCCGTGAAGAGTTGAATAGTCCCGGATTTATCCGTGGGTTCAATCTAAAATTTAAAATCTAAAATCTAAAATCAAATGACTTACAGCCTGAGAATTGTCGATTTGCCGACGAGTGAACGACCACGGGAGCGGTTGATGGCTGGTGGCCCGAAAAGTTTGGCGACTGCGGAATTGATTGCGATTCTGCTCGGTACTGGTCAGGGAAAGGGTAAACTTTCCGCTGTGGGGTTGGGACAATATATTTTAAATCAGTTGAGCCAGCACCAGCGCGACCCTCTGGGTGTGCTACGAGATATTAGCGTGCAGGAATTGACGCAGATTCACGGGATTGGGCCTGCTAAAGCGACTGGGATTTTGGCGGCGGTGGAGTTGGGGAAGCGGGTTTTTCAGTCGCGGCCGCCGGATTTGGCTGTGGTTGATTCTCCTCAGTCGGCGGCGGATGCTCTGAGTCAGGATTTGATGTGGCAGTCTCAGGAACGTTTTGCTGTGGTGCTGCTGGATGTGAAAAATCGGCTGCTGGGAACTCAGGTAATTACGATCGGCACTGCTACGGAAACTTTAGCTCACCCTAGGGATATTTTTCGGGAGGTAATCCGTCAAGGAGCTACAAGGGTGATTATTTCGCACAATCATCCGTCGGGAAATCTGGATCCGAGCCCGGAGGATATTGCTTTGACGCGACAGTTGCTGGCTGGGGCGCAGTTTTTGTGCATTCCGCTGCTGGATCATTTGATTCTGGGAAATGGCGATTTTCGGAGCTTGCGGCAGACGACGACTCTTTGGGATGAGTATCCCCAGGGCGATTGAAATCTTCTACTTAACTAAGTACATAGGTATCATTAGTTATTTGTATCTGTGGACGATTTAGGGGCTGAATCACCTAAAATGGGGGGTTAATTTTGCGGCTTAAGTCCCTTGTGGCAGAGTGTTTTGACTGAATGTCGCTGCTGATACTTCGTCGATCGCACAACTCGGTTAATGTAGTAGTAGTAAGCTGAAGAGGTCGCTGTTTCGATTTTTTTCTAGCATACTGAACGTAGATTGTACCAGCACCTAAAGACCTAATTATTAAGAAGTTATGAAATTAGGTCTAAAATACACGGCGTGGTGATAGGAGAAAAACTGTGTTTCTGAGACTTGCAGAACAACACCGTAAATTCGTCCAAGATTTGGTAATGAACCTCCAAGCTTTAGCGATCGTGCTAGAGCATCGGGGTTATCTGGCTTCCTGCTACACTTGCGGGGGTCAGATGAACAGTGCCTCATTTATGGTCAGTTTGACGGATAACCATCTGATTCGATTTTTAGTTTCCGATTACGGTATCACTTGGACTGAAATGCGGGACGATCGCGAACTGATGAAACTAGAAGGTGCAGAAGCGATTAGTCAGTTACAAGAACTGGCAAATCTCGTAAAGTACCATATCCAACCTTCGGAAGCGACTTTGGCTACGGTGCAGAGAGTCTAGCGATTTCAAGGTTCCGAGGGAAGCGACAGCGAAAGTTGATGCTTGCCTGCTACAAACAGACAAAATTACTTTCGGTGACTCCAAAGTAGATTCAGACGCTCAGTCTGATGCTACGGAAGCTCTCGTCCGAAGAAGCAGAAGGCATACTTGATGCCAGAAGTCTAATACTTGGAACCTCTAATTTCAAATTAACCTTGAGTAGGCAAGTAAAATTCAACATTGACAGTCAAGGATGAGGCTGTGGAGATTGGGCTAAGCTCAGTCTGGGGTTGTAATCAGTTGATTAATGCCTTTTGATTTAGTCTTAAAGACTGAACATTAATTGGCAACAGCAGCTATGGTGTCAAAATCTCACAGCCAGCCTTAGCCGGCTGAGTTTTGTGTAAATGTAGTCTGCCCGTTTTGTGTATGTTGATATACTAAATCCTCTATAATATTTTAAGAATTATTCCAAAAATATCGATCGCAAAATAGAGACATGGCAAATTTAAGTGAAATTCTAGAACCGATCGCTAATCAATTCCGCAGCCTAGGAATTCCCGAACCAATTACTCATTGGGGACACCCTGCGATGATGGGAATTGTGGTTGTGGCGATGGGCAGTTTTGTCGGTTATACAGGATGGCAAGGACGTTTAGCCGCCGATAAAGATGTGTCAATCAAAAATCGCTCAGATCACCGCAAAATTGCTCCCTTAATGTTTTTGTTCATAGCTTTGGGCTATACTGGCGGCTTGTTGTCGCTGGTGATGCAGCATCAACCAGTGATGGAAAGCCCTCATTTTTGGACTGGTTCGACAATTATTGTATTGCTGACAGCTAACAGTTTGATTTCGCTAACTGGTTTTGGGGGCGACAAACTAGCACTGCGCGCGGTTCACGCTTATTTGGGTACGACAGCCCTAGCACTGATGGTGCTCCACGCGGCTTTCGGTTTAAAATTGGGTTTGTCTATTTAAGAGCATACCCAGTGATTTCTGTTTTGGGACTTATACACAGCAACCTAGTTCTGTGATTCTGAGTGAAATCTGTGATTCTGAGTAAAATCTGTCATTCTGAGTGAAACGAAGAATCTCACGGCTTTGCAACTGCCTAGAATGTGTAAGTCCTATTCTTGAAATCTGGGATCTAATAGCTATCGTGTTAGGTTTTGATGAATCAAACAACGGGTGTAATTTTCTGTATTGCCTACATTTTGGGATTGATTTCGACAGCGGTTTCTTGGGGACGTTACGGTATACTTTGCTTGGGAATTGTGAGCGCGATCGCACTACCGAAGTTGTTGCGAAAACTCACTCGAAATGCTGTCCACAATACTAAAAAAAGACGCAGCCGAACTCCCAAAAATCCCACTGATTCTTCCTTAGAAAAAACCGAAGAATTGAGTTTTT
>JAYTZD010000355.1:0-3207 GCA_043742065.1 Oscillatoriales bacterium | reverse complement strand
CTGCATTCAGAGGAATATCGTCATCTACTAATGTGCGGAAAACATACAAAACAGCAGCTTTACAAACTGCTGCGGGAGCATTGAAATTGTTGGTTTGTTGAGGAGAAGTGCCAGTGAAATCTATTTTGGCACTGCGGGCAGATTTGTCAATAGTAATGGCTACTTTAATCTGTCCGCCGCTGTCCATCGGATAGGTAAATTCGCCGTCTTGCAAAACATCAATTACTCTGCGTATCGACTCCTCTGCATTGTCTTGTACGAAGCCCATATAAGCTTGTACTATTTCCAAGCTGTAATGTTCTACCATCTTGAGAAGTTCTTCTGCACCGCGCTGGTTAGCAGCAATTTGTGCTTGCAAATCGGCTAGGTTTTGGGCTGGATTGCGGACAGGATATTCACCAATGTTGAGAAGTTTTAGTAATTCTTGTTCTTGGAATTTGCCATCACTTACTAGCTGAAAATTATCCAGCAATACGCCTTCCTGAGTTACGCTTATACTGTTAGGAGGCATGGAACCGGGAGTGATGCCACCAATATCGGCATGATGTCCCCGCGAGGCTACATAAAATAGAACAAGACAATCAGTACGATCAAATACTGGAGTAATAACGGTGATATCTGGTAAGTGTGTGCCACCATTGTAGGGATTATTAGATACATAAATATCACCAGGCTTAATAATAGCGGCTTTTGCGATAATTAAAGCTGAAATACTTTCGCTCATCGAGCCAAGATGCACGGGAATGTGCGGTGCATTGGCTACTAATTGCCCGTTTTGGTCGAAGACTGCACAGGAGAAGTCCAGGCGTTCTTTGATATTCACAGAAGAACTTGTGTTTTGTAAAGTGATGCCCATTTGTTCGGCGATTGCGCGAAACAAGTTATTAAATATTTCCAGCAACACAGGATCTACTTTTACCGTAGATAAACGGGGAATATCTGCATTTATATGTGTGTATTTGCGGTTCAAAATGAGATCGTTTGTTTCCGTAATTTCTGCTTCCCATCCAGGCTCGATCGCATTAGTTCCCGTTGCTTCCACAATCAAGGCTGGGCCAGTAATTCTGTCGTGCGATCGCAAATCCTCTCTCCAGTAAACAGGCGTTTCCCGCCACCCGCCAGCAACATACATTTGTACCGTGTCAATTGCTTGCACAGGCAAGATGCCAGTGCCATAATCAGAGGAAATTGTGGATATTTCCGGCACATCCATTGTTTCTACAACTTCTACCGAAACTGCTTCCACAATTAGCACTTTTTCTGGCATAATAAAACTGTAACGCTGTCGATGTGCTGCTTCAAATTCAGCCCGCATCACCTCAATATTTGCATCGAAATTTACCGCCAAAACCGAGTCGCTTCCCTGATACTTTAAGTGCAGCTTCCTAACAACTAAAACCTCTACCTCTGACTCAGCACCCTCAGGATCTCTGCGGTTCAATTCCCTCTTTCCCTCAGCCTCTAATTGTGCTAAGATATGATGCAAATCAGTAATTAATTCGAGACTTAATTGTTGCTCGATCGCACTTTCGCGCATTACCCGCACATCAGCCAAACCCATACCGTAAGCGGATAACACCCCCGCATAAGGGTGAATAAACACCCGTTTCATGCCCAAAGCATCGGCGATCGCACAAGCGTGTTGGCCCCCCGCACCGCCGAAACAGCACAGTGTATACTCTGAAACATCGTAACCGCGCTGAAGTGAGATTTTTTTGACCGCATTAGCCATCTTTTCCACGGCGATCGCCAAAAACCCCTCCGCAACCTGTTGCGGTGTCCTCTCACCCCCAATTTCCGTCGCTAATTGGACAAATTTTTGTTTTACTACATCAGAGGCGATCGGCAAATCTCCATTCAATCCAAACACTTTCGGGAAAAAGTCAGGCTGAATTTTCCCCAACATCACATTGCAATCAGTCACCGTCAAAGGCCCACCATTCCGATAGCAAGCAGGCCCAGGATTCGCCCCCGCAGACTCTGGCCCGACGCGATAGCGTGCCCCATCAAAAAATACAATTGAACCGCCACCGGCTGCTACAGTGTGAATTGCCATGACAGGCGATCGCAATCTGACACCAGCAATTTCTGTCTCAAATTCCCGTTCGTATTCGCCATTAAAATGGGCAACATCTGTCGAAGTTCCGCCCATATCAAAGGTAATAATTTTGTCAAAACCTGCCTTTTTACTGGTTTGAACAGCACCAACAATTCCCCCTGCTGGCCCGGATAAAATACTATTTTTCCCTTGAAATTGTGCCGCATCCACTAACCCACCATTTGACTGCATAAACATTAATTTTGGGAATGAGGAATTGGGAATTGCGGAATCCCGAGGGAGGCACGGGGAGGGGGGGCACGGGAGCACCGCCCCTACAGATAATTCATTGGTTATTTGTTCGACATAGCGACGTAAAATTGGAGATAAATAAGCATCGACAACCGTAGTATCTCCACGGAAAATTAGTTTCATCAGCGGACTGACTTCGTGAGATACTGATATTTGGGTAAAGCCAATTTCCTTTGCTATTTCCGCAACTTGTTGTTCGTGTTCCGAGTAGCGATAACCGTGCATAAAGACGATCGCACAACTGCGAATTCCATCATCATAGGCTTGTTGCAAAAATGGGATAAAAGCGCGATCGACAGCAATTAACTCTTCACCTGTGGCGCTGTAGCGTTCGACAACTTCAATCACTCGATCGTACAACATTTCCGGCAGCACAATATGACGGGCGAAAATATTGGGACGGTTTTGATAACCAATTCTCAGCGCATCGCGGAAACCTTTAGTAATTAACAGAATTGTGCGATCGCCCTTACGTTCCAGTAAAGCATTTGTCGCCACCGTTGTCCCCATTTTAATCGCTTCAATTTGGGCCACAGGTATCGCTGCATCGGCGGAAATACCCAATATGTCCCGAATTCCTTGAACTGCTGCGTCTGTGTAGCGATCGGGATTTTCCGATAACAGCTTATGAATCACTAACTTACCATCAGGGCATTTAGCAACAATATCAGTAAAAGTGCCACCGCGATCGATCCAAAATTGCCAGCGAGTGCGATCGCCCAAAACAGCATTTATATCATTATCACTCATCTTCTCTTTCTTCCTTCGTGTTCTACGCGCCTTCGCGGTTCATTAAAATAAAATTGCTATAAATGTCGAATAGCCTCAATCAACCCCTGACAAACACCCTCCAGAAA
>JAYTZD010000354.1:0-1491 GCA_043742065.1 Oscillatoriales bacterium | reverse complement strand
TGCTATCTCCTTCTTGCAACAAAACATCTTGGGTAGTATCACCTTTTTGCAGCAAATCCCATAGATTTACCAGGATAGTTTGTTCAGTACCTCCTTTGATTTGGCGACGGATTTGGACGCGGCGAATATCAGCTTCTGTGGTGATACCACCAGCAATCTTGAGCGCTCTAGTTATGGTTGGTAGCCCCACAACTGCTCCCCCTCCTTGCTGTTGATCGATACTGACAAAAGCTAGTTCTGTTTGTTGGTTAGTCGATCGCAAATCAGCAGCAGATACAGTATAAGGCCCTGGTCGATTAACTTCCCCAACAATTACCACCCCAATTGGTTTAGTGATATCAGCCGAAAAATTAGCACTAGCTCTTTGGCGTACTTCTTGAGTATTTAGAGAAGTTGCTGTCGGTATGAAAATTGTATCTCCATCTCGGATTGTGACATCTTGTCGCAGATTTCCTGTGTCTAAAAACTCCTGCAAATTAACAGTAATAATTTGCTCTGCTCCACCTCTGCGGGGGCGGCGAATTTGCACCGCCCGCATATCTCCTGCGGATGTCACTCCTTTTGCAAGTTGCAGCATTTCCATCAAAGTCGGGAATTTGACTCCTCCTCCTTCTCTGGAGGGATTAATTTTGTAGGAACCCGGACGAGTAATTTCACCAGCAATCCCGATATTTAGGGGTCTAGCAACCATCAAAGTTACTGTGACAACGGGCACATTGATGAAGGGTTCATATCGCTTGGTAATGGCGTTGGCGGCCTGTTGCAAAGTCAGCCCTTGAATTGATACACTGCGAACGATTGGTAGATTGAGAGTACCGTCAACTAATACTTGGTATTCTTTGCTAAATTCAGGTACACCGAAAATATCTAAAGCAATGCGATCGCCCGAACCTAAAACATAAGCTGATTCCTGTGTGGGCAAGCCAGAGTTGCCGAGGGGCAAATTAGAGCCAGGAGGTGGCGGTGGCGGTACTCTTGGTCGATTTTGGTTCGGAGTAGGTGCGATCGGTCTGAGGGCAGGTAACTGAGCGATACTGGGCAGTGCAGCGATCGCTAACAGGAGTGCAGATAAACTAAGACTGGCAGTGGTTTTAACGGTTTGTTTCATATTTTTTTTCGGGTGACACTAATCTAAAATCCAAAATCTAAAATCGACTAAGATCCAGTGTAGCCTCGCTTTGGTGTAAAATCTATATTAACTACTTTTAATTGCGAGTCAAAAATACGTGGGACTTAAGCTTGACAAACTGATTCCTTGGGGTCGCTGCTTGGACGAATACATCGGAATGTTCCACCTGACATCGGCTGACCGCAAATTAGCAATACTAGACTGTGCGGGAGGGCCGGCCAGCTTCAATGCAGAAATGACTCGCCAAGGTAACAAAGTAATTTGTTGCGATCCAGTTTATCAGTTTTCTGCTGAGGAAATTGACGGACGAATCCAAGAAACATATCAAACTGTGATTGATGGAGTCAGAGCAAATGCAGACG
>JAYTZD010000353.1:0-12892 GCA_043742065.1 Oscillatoriales bacterium | reverse complement strand
GGCACTGCCGTCTCCTAATTTCGGCCACTAATAATTCCGATGCTAGCGGATTTGATATAACCCTTCGACTCCGCTCAGGGAACCGCAAATGACTAATGACTAATGACTAATGACTAATGACTAATTATTCTTCATCCCCACCCCAACATACATAATCGAAGTATCCTCATTAATTTGGATTTTAAACAACCCAGATTTTTTGTAATCAACATAATTACCGAAATTAGACATTAATGTTTGAGATGCTTGTTTCATCACACCAGAATCTGGAAATAGCTGCTTTCCGCCCATCAAATTTCCCCAAAAACCATTCATCTGGGCTAAAAGAGCACCAATTTCGCCAAACATATCAAAACCTTTAATTTCGATACTACCAAAACCAGTATCGCCCATCACCACAGACAGTTCCTCCGGGGTAATAAACTTGTCCCAATCGTGAACGCCCTTCCTAATTTCCCCCAAGATATTTTCCATCAGCCCAATCATCACAACTTGCGAGGAAAAAGTTCGATTAATCGTGTCAAAAAAGAACAATCCACCAGGCTTGAGAATTCTGTGAACCTCCGACACAACTTGTTTATAATCAGCAACGTGTTCTAGGACATCAACACAAATTACCACATCAAAGGTATTGTCATCGTAGGGCATATTTTCTGCCAAACCTTGTCTATAGTCAATTTCAAAACCGCTAATCACTGCATGATTTTTAGCTGCTTGAACGCACTTTTGGGATTGGTCTATTCCAGAAACAATCGCGCCTCTCTCGGCCATAAACTCGCAGGAAAAACCGCCGCCACATCCGACATCTAAGGTTTTCAGCCCCCGCCAATTTGTCGCGTGTCTGTCGAAAAATTCAAATCTGGGTTTGTTTAGATGGTAAAGAGCATAGATTTTAGATTTTTCGTCCCACCAATTATCGGCATTTTCATCGTAGAATTCTAAATCATTTTTGACTTCAGTTTTTACCATGATTGTTTCCTACTTATAATGATTTACATTGTCACAATTCATGGGTGCATCCCTATTTTGTAAGGGCGAAGCATTCCGGCAGACAATTTATTAGTGATAGCCAGAGATTTACTGCCGGAATGCTTCGCCCCTACGAGTATATTTGCAAAAATGAGATGCAACCCAATTCATCATTATAATACTTTTGCCATGAATTTTAACCAGATGGATCGCGTTTCTATTATTATTCCCACCCTGAACGAAGCGAGTTGTCTCGAACGTACTCTCCGTCAACTCAGTATTCTCAATCCTGCTGCTTGGGAGGTTTTGGTGGTAGATGGGGGTAGTCAAGATGAGACAGTTGCGATCGCACTTTCCTCCCAAACCCACCTTATTTCTAGCACTATAGCCCAACGTTCCGTACAAATGAACCTAGGTGCAGAAGCTGCTACGGGCGATATTCTGTGCTTTCTCCATGCCGATACTTTAGTCCCAGACGACATTGTAGCCGTTATTCAAACAGCACTGGGCGATCGCACAATTGTCGGTGGCGGGTTTATCTCGCTGATGGCTGGTTCGCAGCATACAAGATGGGGTTTTTCGCTACACAATTACCTGAAAACTTACTATGCACCGCTATTATTTCGCCCTCATTTATTTCTCAGAGGATTCCGGTTGCTATTTGGAGATCAAGTGATTTTTTGCCGCCGCACAGACTTTTTAGAATGCGATGGTTTTGATGCAAAACTGCCAATTATGGAGGAAGCAGATTTGTGTTTGAAGTTGGTAAGACGGGGTAAGATGAAGTTAGTAAATAGGATTGTCGAAAGTAGCGATCGGCGAGTGGCGAATTGGGGCGAACTTAAAGCAATTATGATCTATCTTGCTATTGGTTTTTTGTGGGGTTTTGGGGTTTCAGCGAGATATCTCAAACAGTTTTATGAAGATATTCGTTGAAATAATACAAATAATATCAAATCCGGTGGCATCGGAATTAAGATTACCCGAAATCAGGAGACGGCATTGCCGTGTCCCTACTTGATTATTTTGGGGTAGGGAAACGGCATTGCCGTCTCCTCTTTTCTACAATCTATTGTCCAGAAACATTATCCAACTGCTGGCGGCCGTTGCGAACCACACGCAGCGCATCATTCAGCTTATGCTCAATATCATCCAGAACTTGGTCGGCGTAATCGTCGGCTCCGTTTTGAATTTCCTCACATTCAGCCATCGCCCTCGCTCTCATTTCTGCCAATTCTTCTTGAGCTTGATAGCGAATTTGTTCGACTTCCGCCACCGTCGCTTGCTGAATTGCTTCACAGTCAAGCAAAACCTGTTGTCGCAACTGATCAGCCTCAACCTTCGCCTGTTGAATCAGGCCCATATCGTTTAAAAGCTCTGCCGCTCGTTGTTCTGCAGCTTCTATGACTTCTTGAGCATAGAGTTCGGCCTCTTGCAACAAGTCGTCCTTGTGTCGGATAATCAGTTCAGCTTCCTGAAAGGCGATCGGCAGATTGATCCTCACCAAGTCTAACTGATCAAGCAACTGTTCTTCATCCACCAGAGTCCGTCTGGTCATGGGAATTCGTGGACTGTCGAGAACAATTTCCTCAAGCCGATTCAATTCCCGCTGGATGTCTACTCCTGCGGTTCTGGTATCATCTCCGAAGGCGGCTGGGTTCTGAGCTGGTTCGTTCTCAGTGCTGCGTCCGGTGTTATTGGGTTCGATGCGAGTTGGTTCCTGCTGGCGTAACATTGGTAAATATCTAGGGCGACGTGTTTCGGAACAAGATGATCTACGGAGCCACCAAACTTGGCTATTTCCTTCACTACACTACTACTTAAAAAGCTATAGGCGTTAGAAGTAGCCAAAAATACTGTTTCAATTTCACCCAACAGGGTTTTATTGGTGTGGGCCATCTGGAGTTCCATTTCAAAGTCTGTTAATACTCTCAGCCCCCGCAGCAGCACTTTGGCTTGCCGCATCTTAGCATAGTTTACTGTCAAACCCTCAAAACTATCTACTTCTACGTTTGACAAGTGTTTAGTAGAGCAGAGAATCTGTTCTATCCTTTCTTCTACGGTGAATAGAGGGACTTTGCTGGGATTTCGGACTATGGTCACGATTACCCGATCGAACAGTTTGCAGCCTCGCTCTATGATATCTACATGACCAAAAGTAATCGGGTCAAAGCTACCTGGATAAATTGCAATCACAAATTAGACCCGACGCGGTAATTAACAGAACTCAATAGAAAATACCAGTTTTTCGGAAAAATGGTCAAGGCAAGGAATGAGCCTTATAGAAAGTTTCCAGGCTGGGCTTATCGCCCACAAACCGCCAGTGCCAAGGTTCATAACTGACTTTTTGGCGATTGTTTTTGGAGAAAGACATTTCAAAACTGAAGGAACTAGCATTGGCTTCTAGCCACTTGAATGCTGGAGTTTCTTCAAAGCTAGTGCTGAGGTTTGCGGATGGGACTGAACCGTCTCCCAGGTCGATCGCATAACCGGTATGATGTTCGCTATATCCTGGAGGAGCGCTAACTTCTGCCCGCTTACTGACATTTTGTTTACGTTCGGCTTTCACATCAAAAAATACGTGTTGTTGGTCTTCCAGCGAACGAAAACCCGATATGGGAGCAAAATATATACCTTGGATAGCAGCCGCATTTGCCATTTCCTGATATTTTGCCGCTGCACTTTTGCGGAGTTTGATCCCGCCATCTCCGGTGACGGCTACCAAGTCAGAGGCTGGTGCTTCTTGATATGGTAAGTGTCCCAGTAATTTGTCCGGCGTGCCCGTAATGCTTTTGGAGTTAGCAACCGGACTTTTGCCAGACGAGGAGGTAACTGATACTGGATTTTTTTGAGTTTGTTCTGCTGTATTGGTTGCCGGGAAAAACTTAAAGTTGAGGTGCAGCCAAATACTCACACCAAAGGCGACTACGCCCAAGGCTAGCAGTTTTAAAATCAGTCCTTTTTTTCTGGACTGACTAGGCTTTACTTCCAGGTATGAATGGTCTCGTACTGCTTCTGGAATTTCGTCAATGGCAAGCTCTGAGGCTTGCGGGGGTTTTCTCGACAGACTCGCGTTATCCAAGCCAGCTCCGCTCCTGCACTTCAATGAGGCTCAATGTTAAAAATTGTAGACTGATATTGACCAAATCATTGGGAATTGGGAATTGGGCATTGGGCATGGGGCATGGGGCATGGGGCATTGCTATACCAATAACCAATAACTAATAACCAATAACCAATGCCCGTATCAGATTTAGCCAAACTGCGTCAAGAATCGGAAAGCATTCAGAACATGAGTTGCACAGACATAAGGCGAAGTATTATAAAAAGCTTGCCAAGCCGCCGCCTTATCTTCATCATATCTATCTGATCTTTCCAGGTGTTTTTCCAGCCAATTCAGCCGCACCGCGTGACCGATCAATACATCCAAGACGATGTACTCTTCTATTTGTAGCTCTGGGTTGCGTTGCGCGATCGCAGCCAACTCCATCAATGCTTCAATATTAACCTGTCTATACTCAGGCGCAACAATTTTATTCAGCAAATGCTCCACTTGTAGCGCAAAATTCTTTTCACCAGGAGTCATCTCCGATAAAATAACCTCACTATCCAAGCGATTTCTGCCTTCCAACTTATCCCCAATAATCAAGCCCTTGCAGTGACGCAGCATTCCCCAAACATTCGGATAAAAATCCTGCGGAACCCGATTGACAGCACCTTCCATTTGCCGCTTCCTGCGCCATCCACCCGCAGGCATTTCCGGTTCCGAAAAAACTGGTCCAACCACCCATTCAATCTCTTTTTCCGATTGTTTTACCCGCAGAGATTCTTGTTGTTTCAGAACTTGATTCATTTCCTCATATTCTGACAACACTTGACGTAGGCGGTTTTTGATTTCAAAGGGACTTAACTGCATTAAATGTTCATAGGCTTCATTCTGTGTAATTCCCGATTCGCGAGCTAATTCGCTAGTCAGCAACAGAATAAAGTAGCTAATTCTCAGCGTTAACAACCCTTTAAACAACTGCGGTTCTGCTTTAATTAGCAAACCAAGATAGATCAGAACTTCTTGGGTTAAAACTCGATCGCGAACGTCTTCACCACAGAATTGACGAATTTTATCCATCACTTCCATGTAAGAACCAGGCCGCAAAATCAACGAATCTTCGCTGTAAGCCTTCCCCACAGCAATCTGCTTTTGTCGCACCAAAATATCTGTCACCGCATCCGACAAGCTGATATCAATTTTGTCCAACAAACCAGCAGCATAACGGATGACAGCCCATTGAATTTTTGATTGCGAACTGTTCCCAGCTTTAATATAAACTTCATTGAGCAAGTCTACAACTTTAACACTTTCTCCACTCGTTCCAAATCCCGTATCAAAGTCCATTCCTTTGAGACGAACTAGGGTATGCAACAACTCAGTTTGTTCATACAAATTTTCCGATTGTTGCAGGCTGCTGAGCAATAAATTAATGTTAGTTTCACACTCTAATTGGAATTCTTGAGTGTGACCCAAAGGCCAAGTTTTTTCAGGATTGTAACCCAGATAGCTGCGAACTTCTACTACACCTGTGACTGGAGATTCTGTAAAATCAAAATCGTGGAGAAAGTCTATTTTTTCCGTACCAGCAGTCAGAATTAATTGATTGAGATTCCCCAACTTGACAGGCGTATTTTTGCAATGTCCGTCGCGAAGTTCTTTCATCAAGTTTAACAAAGCTTCCCGGCCGGTTTCCAGCATCGCGTGAGTCAGCATCAGCGTTACGGTAGGCCGTCCCAACTGAGACCAGTGACGGTGAATATAAGCTAATTCACTATTGATTTGAGATACTAAAAAATGGTAATCTAGAGTTAGATAAAACTCTTGTCTATCGAGAAAAGATGGCAGAAAGACGATCGCCTCTCCGCGAACTTGAAACACCCGTGAAGTGGTCAAACTCCTCAGCCGGCGGACGGGACGGCCTGTTAACCCTAATTGGTCATTGCGTCCAATCTGCGTGTAAATAGCTGACAATTCTTTAGTTTGGCGGACTTGAATTGGTTCTACTTGTTTTGGAGTTTGGGTGGCAATTCCATTCGCCGCTAATTCTGCTTGCAAATCTTCGTCTTCAGCTAATAGTGCAATTTGGACTAAAGGTTCTCTGCACCGCCCGACTGACAAGTGTTTTCCCAGGGGATCTATATCACCAATTGCGATTAATCCATCGTTTAACAATTGACCGAGAAAATACAAACTCTGCGCCCAAACTAGGGGTATATTTTCATTGGGTAAACGCTGTTGGCTGCGGGGATTTAATTTTTCGGCGTCGATGTTTTCGGGTGGTATGTAATACAATTCTGGTAGCAGAGAGAAACCCGATCGCTCAACTGCAAGAGATGCCAAACGCTGCTCGTACTCTTCAACCTGGGCTTGATTTCCCTCAAATATGCCATCTAATAATAGGTAAGTGAAAAACAGCGGCCACTCGCATTCAATGTGCTCGAACTGTTTTAATTCTGTGGGTTCGTAATGTAGGCGATCGGCATCTTCTAAGACTGTTTGGTGCCCATCGCGCAGAAACCTTTTGCAGCCGTATTCTCCCTGCAATTTGTCGATAATCTTCTTTCTAGTGCGTTCAACTAATTCTCGGTCTTCAACAGCAAAAGCGGGAAAACTAATGATACTCAAAAGAGCCGCATCTACTTCCTTTGAACTAGATTCACGAGGTAAAAGCGATTCTAATGTGATGCGAGTTCGGGCAATTTCGTCTGGCAAAACGTGAATAACAGATGCTTGAGAGCCATTGATTCCGAATAAATCTAAGCCATTTATCGCTTCCAGTGCTGCTTTTGCCATGCCAACGGAACTAGCATTTAATTCTGCATTACCTCGATTAATTTTATTCCCTCTTTCCCAAATTCCATAATCGGGAGTGCGGTAGGCTCTACCAATGTAGTAAACTAAATTCTGCACAAAATTCACTTCATCAATTGTGAAAATAATGTGCAATCCCGAAGCGGTCATTTGAGCGAGAATCAACAAAAATATAGATGTTGCATCTAACTGCAAGTGTCCCCATTCATCATCGCCAACCACAATATTTGCAGTTTGGGTATTGTATTTGGCGTGTAAGGCATCTAGGGGTAACTGAGTATTTTTAAAGTTTTCTACTTTATTGGCTTGTTGCATCATGGCAAACATCAAGCCTCGCATCAGTTTGACTGTGCTGTGTTCGAGTTCAAATGTTCTACCCCGATCGCTATCAACTTTGCGGTAAGCTAGGCCCAAGCCCCAAACTGCGAGGATGCTGTAAACGTTGTCGCGCACCCAAGCATCGGTGTAGTCACCGTGGGCGTTAACGGCGGTACTCGCGGGAAGCAAACCGGTAATTGGGTTTTGACGCTTGAGAATGATGCTTTTGATTTGCTGGTAGTAATAATCTAACCTGGTTTGTCTCTGAGCCGTTGCGATCGCCATTTCGTTTTCCTTGTGGTTTTTTCCTGAGACTCGCTGAGTTGCGCTGAATAGACTTTTAAATATATCAGAAATTATATCACTGTCTTTAGCAAATACTACCGAGGTAACGATTATGTCTCAGCGTCATGACAATAACAACAGTGTTCCTTTTGTCAAAATAGTCTACTCCAAAATTAAGATCAATGGTAAAATCGAGTTAGTTGCGATGGAATGGTACGCAGACGGTTCTGTCAAAAAGTGCGATAAGTGAATCAACCGATTTTGGATTTTAGATTTGGGATTTTAGATTGGAAATTGTAGATTTTGGATTTGGGACTTTCGATTCTCCTGATGTATCGATCGCCAATATCAGCTAATCTAAATAACTATAGCAGTCCTCAATGAGTCGTAAAATTTTTTACCCCACCCCAACCCTCCCCTTATTAAGGGGAGGGAGTAAGAAATTCACAAATGATTTAGGATTGCTATATGTATATCTGTAGGAAGTTTAAATAAAGTAACATGGATCGATCGCACCCGCAATTTTCAGTATTGGGACTACCAGTTCACATCTTAGACGATCATGCAGATTGGCTGATGGAGCGCCTGCATCAAGGATTGGGAAGTCACGTCGTCACGCTGAATGCAGAAATGGCGATGCAAGCCGAGCAAAATCCAGCTTTAGCTGATATTATCCACTCTGCGGAGCTCGTAATTCCCGATGGTGCAGGAGTTGTCCTCTATTTGCGAATCCAAGGCAAAACTGCCAAGCGATTTCCGGGGATTGAATTGGCCGAGTCGTTGCTACAACAAGCCGGAAAATTGCCCGACGGGGAATCAATATTTTTCTTTGGAGGTTCGCCCGAAGTTGCGATCGCATCAGCAGAAACTTGGCAACACCAAATCAACGGAATATCCATTCTATCTCAACATGGCTATCTCTCACCAGAAGAAGAACCAGAATTCCTGGAAACCCTGAAAAAAATTCAGCCAAAGATGATTTTAGTCGGATTGGGAGTGCCACGTCAAGAGTTTTGGATTGCCAAACACCGACATCTTTGTCCTCAATCTATCTGGGTAGGAGTAGGCGGCAGTTTCGACATTTGGGCGGGAACAAAAACTCGTGCCCCCGCTTGGTTTTGCGACAATCATTTAGAATGGTTGTATCGACTTTACCAAGAACCTTGGCGCTGGCGCAGGATGTTAGCTTTGCCGCAATTTGCATTGAAGGCTTTAGGGGATTTTCGCGGGTAAGTTAGGTATGAAAGAGTTGACAGTTGACAACGAAGTTTTTAGCTAATCTGTAGGGTGCGTCGCTGTGAGATTTAAGGGTGGAATTGCAGATTGTAGATGGCGACGCACCTTACCATATTAAATGCCCTTTAATTAGCAATATTGATTGCCGGGGAACCTGTTAAAGAATGAGTTGCAGTTGTAGGGTGTGTAAGATGCACCTTACTTTGACAAAATTCTTCAAATAGCTGAAAAAAAATATCGAGCGCATCCCTCTCATCTTGAGAAAAGAATAGAATTATATTCGCCCATGATTGAGATGAGTCGATATTAAATTTTTTCTGTATCCAATCTTGAAATCCATCTAGAGGATTTTCCTGTTGTAGAGGTAAGCCAAGCTGGTATTGTGCCACATTATATCCCGACAAAAAAGCCTGAAGACAACTAATTGAAGGTTTGCCCAAATACACTGAAGGTTTGTGCTTGATTTTTTTGAGAATATCGGAGAGATTATCCATATAGACTATCCGTTGAATAATTTATCAAAAAATGTCTTGGTCTATTAAAACTCGGTTTGTGTCACTACAAACTCTCCATTAAAATCTTCGACAAGAGGGCCGCCAAAACTATTCAGCCAATCATCTTTAGGCATTCCATTAGGATATATGTTGTCAAACACTGTTTCAAGTGTTCCTAATTCTGTGGACATCTCAACAACCACACCTTGATGAAAACCATTTGTGGAAATTTGGCGATCGCTCCCCGCTGGATTGGTAATAATTGAAAATGGCAGCCTGTCGGGGACTGTGCTAATTCTTATGATTTTACCCTTAATTTCCTGTTTAGTCAAGTAATTTTGGATGGCTTGAGAACAGGAAACACATTGAAAATTTCTATATCTTCTGGCAATCTGCCTAACCTCATCAAGTTGCTCCTCATTCATAATTTTATGACAAGTATACAGCTTGAGTATAACATCACAGAAACCCGACTTCTTGATGAAATCGGGTTTCTGTGTACCTCACTTAGCTGAAAAGTCCTGTATTACAGAGTTGGCATCGCGCATAAAGATATTTATTCTGCGGTTCTTCAACAGACAGCACTTGGGTACGATGAACTAACTAATTCTGACTTCACCTAGCCGACGCCTGGACCACCCAACCAGAAGTAACTGCCCCAGTTATCGCCACTCTTCATGTGCAGTTCAAGATCGTACATATCTGGGTCTGAGACAAACGGCTGACCGTCATAGTCTTCAAGGCGCGATTCCCGATCTGTTTGTACTTTCAAGTTGTGCATATATGCAGAATATGGCCATCGATACTCAGGCCAATATCCACTTCCCATATCCGTTTTCGTTTTGCCCATGACCCGATCCGAATCAAAAATCTCACCATAGAAATGAACCTGGTCAGCATGATCGCCTAGCGTAGAAAACACGCTCTGATTACCCATAAAAAGTCTTGCTGGATAATAGCCTAGCCAACGATCGTTGCAACTAAACCACCAGTTATCCCGATATAGTTGAAATTTAATTCGTAGTGCATATTGCTGACCACCTCGTTCACTTGTTGGTTGATAAACTGCGCCTGGGTGGATAGAAGCATCGTACTGTACCCACCCATCAACATCTTGATTGTAGCCGCCAATCTTATCTCCGCTCTTAGTATGACCGTTCGTCGTATAGAAGAGAAAAAGGTGGGGGAGCCAATCCCCGTAAATATCGTGGCATTCTTGCCACCCTGCCTCAATAGTTTGAAGTTTTGGCAAATCATGATTGAGCAGGGCAACCTGAATGAGAGAGAAATCTCCAACAGTCTCAGTGTAGGGATCATAGGCACTTAATACTCCTTCCGCCCCGAATGCAGTGATTCTTTGGACAGTCGAGGCATAGCGATGACCACCAGACGGCTCAGGCAGTGGAATGGTTAGCCCATTACGGACAACCGCAAATTCACGTACAGTATAAAGATACTTTGAGAGATAATCTTGTAACGATTTACTTGGTAGGAAATCCAATCGCTTTCGCAAAATGGGAACAGTACCTTCTGGTCCGCGCTCTGCATTTGGATCTTCCAATTCAAAATCAACTCTTTTGTCCGCCCGTTCCTTATCTACTGAATCCACAGGCAGTAATGTGGAGGGTGGATCTGCAATTTTGTCATGTGGCACCTGAGATTCTATTGGCACCCAATCAATAACTTGACCGCTTGGTGTTTCGGTGGTTGCAACAATATTAAGCTTCTTTCGTCGGGACTCAAAATAATCAACCAATGCTTGAGATGTATCTGGTATTATTGGCAGTTTTGTATCAAGTTTCCTTTTGGGTCGTTTGACATTTTCCCTTGCTTCTGGATTTTTGTACCGATTGTTAGACATAAGATTCTCCTTTGACCTTAATTAGGGTATTAATGATGTTGTATCCAGCATCACTCGTAAAAAAGCTAATCTGTAGGGTGCGTCGCTGTGAGATTTTCGATGGATATTGCAGATTGACGAGTGGCGACGCACCTTATTGCCATCAGTAGTAAAGGCTCAAGCTTACACTCAATTACTCTCGTTGCCGATCGCTAAGTAACTGCACACTACTTGCACGGGAGTCGGTGCACCTACATCAGTATTCGTTGCCGATATGGCAATCAAATCCATTCCGCCAGCTCCGCCTTGAGGAATATATTGGATTGACCAAGGAGCAAACGTGTTACCTATGTTAGATTTGCCTGGTGGATACGGGTTAGCTTCGGTTTCGTCAGAGTAGATACTGATGGTAACGTCGGGTTGGGAAGCGAAAGATGGTACGCTAACCCAAAGCAACCGTGTATGTTCTCCGCCTTCGCCGGGAGTCATGATTTCAGTCCCACTAACGATTTGCGTGTTGTTGATATTCAATACTCGTTGAGTCATAATTGACACTCCTATTGTTTATGGAAAGATGGAAGCAAAAATCAGGGAAGATATTGGAAGGGGTGGTATGGAAGCATATTGACTACGATTAAAGCGCTGATGTATCCAGTATGTCTCGTACAAAAGTCGAAGTATTCCAAGTTCTTGCGCTGTTTTTCCAAGTTCTTGCTATTGATGCCGCAAAAATGCCGTGGGAGTCGTCCCAACCACGCGCTTGAAGTGATAATTAAGATGCCCTTGGCTGGCGAATCCGACTGCATGGGCAATTTCCGCAAGGCTCAATTTTTTTTCCAGCAGGAGTCGCTTAGCCCGATCGACTCGACACCGGATCTGGTACTGATGTGGCGCAATCCCGATCGACTGTTTAAACAACCGGCTGAAATGATAAGCACTCAGTTGCACCACATTTGCTAATTCAGCCAAACTCACATTCCGATCGAGATACTCATGAATGTAGTCAACTATTTGCTTTAACTGTTTTTTAGAAAGTCCGCCTGAAGGCTGTGGAAGAGATGGTTTATATGTTGAATATCGGGATAAAAGATGAACTGCTAAAGCATTTGTCATGGCATCAGCATAGAGTTTGCTGCTAGTTCCATCGACTTCTAAAGCTGTTTTAAGGGCGATCGCAATTTGATAAATCAGCGGATCGAAACCGGGAATCAATTGAGGAACCAATGCGATGTCATTGTTGGGGTACAATTGGGCTCCAACTTGAGTCAAAAAGGTCGGTTCTAAATAAAGCTGGATAAACTCAGCATCCTGATGCCAATGAAATGTTTGACGCAAATTGGCCGGGTAGATACCAATATCACCTAGGGGAACAGCATCAATCGTTTGGGATCGTCCATCAACTTTTCTTTCCAGTGTCACTGGATTACCCGTGTTGATACAAATGACATGATGCGGAGAAGCGTGTTCGGGCATGAAAAAAGCAGGCTGGCGATGGAGGGCCATCTGTAATTTGTCCCAGTCTGCTTGATCGCTAGATATAATCGGTAAATTGGGGAGTGAGAAACTGCTTTTTTGAGGGTGGTCGAGAGCGTTGAGGTTTGCTAGTGCCATCTTGTCTTGCCACTATGAGGTTTTAGGGTAGAGTCATAAATTATTCGTATTTGATATAGGTCTTCAGGAAAAGAAATTGGTATTACGCACTCCGACAAAGAAACCGGGCTTTTTACCGAATCTGGGGGCCGCAACGAAA
Organism: Oscillatoriales bacterium; assembly: GCA_043742065.1. Lineage (GTDB taxonomy): Bacteria > Cyanobacteriota > Cyanobacteriia > Cyanobacteriales > Microcoleaceae > Microcoleus. The sequence goes on along the minus strand of JAYTZD010000353.1, from coordinate 140 downwards.
TATTTTCATGAAAAAACCCGGTTTCTCGGCCCCCATGTACTTTGACCAAGAAATTCTTCATGGTACAAGCCCCCGGATTTATCCGTGGAATCAATCCCAAATTGCGAAGCATTGTTCGCTGTGCGCGGCAACCTCGAAAA
>JAYTZD010000352.1:0-29447 GCA_043742065.1 Oscillatoriales bacterium | reverse complement strand
GGTCGGGCATTTCCGCCCGCTGCGCGTCCAATAGAGTGCGGACTGCGGCCAATTGTTCTCGGCGTTCTTGCTGAGTTTCGTGCAGTTTTTGCAACTGCCATTGTAACTGCTGTTTGGCTAAATGCTGTTCTCGCAACTGCGATTCCGCCCGATCGCGATCGCCCTTTTCCACACCCAACTTTTCCTCAATTTCGGTCACAGATGCCTTAGCTGCAGCAATTTGGCCATCGAGTTCCAACTGCTGCGAAACAATTCGGTCGATCGCCTCAGCACCCGCATTTTGCTGCACTTGCCATTCCTGCAACTTCTGACTGCCTTCCTTAATTTTCTCCTCCAAACGCCCGAATTGATTTTCCAAGTCTACAAGGCGCTGCTGGACGTTTCTGAGAGCTAATTCTCGCTCTTGGACTTGCGATTCCTGAGTGCGGAGACCTGATTGCATTTGCTGCCATTCGCTGTGGCTGTTGGATTCTTCCAACTGCGCCAAAGTTTGGCGATATTGCTGTAATTGGGTTTCTTTCACGGGCAATTCCCGTTCGAGCAATTGCAATCGGGACTGGGAATTAGTTAATTCCTGAGTATTTTTAGTAATTTGCGATCGCACTTGGTCTTGTTGCGCTACTAACTTCTGAGTTTCTGCCGCCAACTGTTCCAGCCTCAACTGATTTTCGCGCAAATTTTGTTTGGCTTCCATCAATTCTTGACTGCTAGTTTTGAGTGCAATAGATGCGCGCTCGATCGCAATTTTGCACCGTACCAAAATCCGCTCAATTTCCTCAAGCCTTTCTTGCAAAGATGCGATCGTCCTCGCTTCAACTTGCGCCTCACTAGCATCAACTGTACCAAAATGCAAGGTCGATCTGCTACTCGAACTACCGCCAGTCATCGCCCCGCTGGTTTCCAAAATTTCCCCATCCAAAGTGACAATCCGGTACTGTCCCAAATAGCGACGAGCATCACTAAGATTGCCAAACACAACCGTGCTGCCAAAAACATAAGCAAAAATCTCATTGTACCGGGAATCGCAGTCAATCAAATTCACAGCAGCATCCACAAAACCGGCCGCCCTACGCAAATTTTCATTGACTGAAAATCTGCCGCCTCTAATTTTAGTTAAAGGCAAAAACGTCATCCTACCCGCCCGTTTTTGTTTCAACAATTCAATCGCCTGGGCGGCTATGCGGTCATCTTCCACCACCATATTTCCCATCCGGCCACCCGCCGCAATTTCCAAGGCTAACTGATAGCGTGGTTCCACTCTGCCCAGTTGAGCCACCAACCCACAAATTCCGGGAATTCCGCTTTGCACAATAATTTTTGCTGTAAACGTGCCTGTCGCTTCTTGAGCTGCTTGAAACTGTATTTCTAGCTTATCCAATGTCCGCTGTCTTTCCCGTTGTTCTTCCAACAAACGAGTTTGAGTTTCTTGTTGTAGTTGCAGTTCTTGTTCATTGCCAACTACAATTTGATTCAGGGATTCTACTTGCAAAGATGCAAGTTTTTTGGTTGTCAAAAGCTCGGATTGCTGAACTTTTTGGGCTGCAATCTCCTGTTCCAATACTTGCAGAGATTGGTTTTGTTCTTGAATTTGACTTTGTAGGCGATCGACTCTTTCACCAATTGCAGCTTGTTCGGCGCGTTCAGGTTCCAAACTTTGTTGTACAGTTTCAATTTGGCGGTGTAATTCCGTCTGCTGCTGCACCCAAACTTCTGCTGTTGAGGCGATCGCATTTGCAACTTCCCGACTTTCATTTAAACTTTGCTGGGAAGCATCCCGCTGTTCCTGAAAACTCCCCTGCTGAGACTTAACATAAGATATTTCAATCTCAATTTGCTCCAAACTTTGCCGGAATTGCCGAACTTCTTGCTCAGTTTGTGCTATATTAGCCGCCAGTTGTCCAGCAGTTGTTTCCAACTCTTGTTTGCGGTTTTGCAATTGTCGCCGTTCCGCTTCTTGAGTCGCCATAGTCGATTGTAGCGCCAACAATTCCGATTCTCCCAAAGCTTTAACGCGGGCATTCAGCGCGTCAAGTTCTGCGGTGGCTGTTTCAATTTGAGTGTTAGCTGTTTGCAATTGTTCAGTGAGATCGGTAGAATTGCGATCGCCTGCTTCGATTTGTTCCCGCAGTTTCCATTCTTGCTTTTGCAACTGTCGGAATTTTAGGACAATCTCCCACTGCGACTTTTCCTGGAATTCTGCCCGCAACTTTTGATATTTTTCGGCTTTTGTGCGATCGTTTGCCAGTCTATCACGCTGAGAAATCAACTCTTTCTCCACAATCCGGCTGCGTTCTTCGACATCCTTAACTTCATCCAATTTCTGCCTAGCTAAGGTGATTTTGCGATCGAACTGAGCCACTCCCGCCAACTCATCAATTATTTCTCGGCGTTCCTTAGAATTCATCGAAATAATGCTAGTAACATCGCCTTGTAATACGACGTTATAACCTTCGGGATAAATTCGCAAACGATTGAGTTGTTCGTGCAGTTGAGTTAAGGTGCAAGGTTCGCCATTAATATAATAAGTCGAAGTGTAAGTTCCTTGGCGAGTCACCCGCAGTTTCCGTGTCACACTCCACTCGGACGATTTTCGATTTTGGATTTTGGATTTTCGATTGGTAGATGATTTTCCGTTATTCTGCTGAGTCGTTGGAATTTCGATTTCTGGGATGTCTTGAATATCTTGAACTTGAATGTCTTCTACTTCTACTTCTACTTCTACTTCTACTTCTACTGCTTCGGCTTCAGAGAAATCATCTGCTGCATCTTCATATCCATCCTCATCTTGATCATCAGCAAACCATTCATCCCCGACACCTTCGAGAGCAAATGTTGCAGTTACACTAGATTCGATCGTACCGCGTTTATTTTGAGCATTATTCACTAAATCCGGCAAACGTTCAGCCCGCATCCCCTTGGAAGTCGAAAGTCCCAGACAAAACAGCAAACCATCGAGGATATTGGATTTTCCAGAACCGTTAGGCCCCGAAACCACAGTAAAACCAGGTAGCACGGGAATGGACGTCGTGCCGCCAAAAGATTTAAAGTTAGTTAGTTCGATCCGTTTAATGTGAACCATATGCTATGACTAGCTTTGGGCTCCGAGTAGTTTTTCCAAGGTAGCACAAGCAAGCCCGTTGATGAACAATGTTTCAACTTTCGTAGTTGCGATCGAATAGATATCTTACACCTTTTGACATACTCACCGCCCTTTCATGGTCGGTGATTCTTGACGCTTCACAGGGGTCTGCTACCTTTCGTAGTCTGAAGTCCCCTCTGCGTCCGTTTAGAGTCGTGGCAATGCCCTATCCCGACTTTCTGTATATTCTTGGCTGCGTTCTCGTCTCTGTCTTGATGTGTTCCGCAGTTGATGCAGAGAATAGAACGGATCGAGAGGTCTAATTTACCCCACTTGTATCCACAATCAGAGCAGATTTGGCTGGTTGGTTCCCATCGGCTAATGACTCTGAATTCACGCCCAAACTTCTCAGATTTTGCCTCGACTAACACCCTGAACTCTCTCCATCCTTGCAGACTAATCGCCCTAGCAAGTTTGCGATTCTTGACCAGGTTGAGTCGATGTGGGGTATTATCCCCAGCACCTCTCAGTTAGAACTGGACGTGCCCGTTTCCGTGCATCCAGCTCCCGATATTCTTAGGGAGTGACCCTTTTGCTCATGTGTGAATAGTCATGACAGGATTCGTGGATTGCTAGAAGATTTTTAGGTTTCCAGTTATCATGATTCTCGTCGATGTGATGTAAATTTACTCGCTCGTCGCTCATAAATTTCATCCCACAATCACCGCATGAATGGTTTTGCTTTTTGAGGGCTTTAGAGGTCAAATCATCGTATAACTTACTATTGCGTTCGCTCCAGTAAGTTAAATCTCCGTCATAGGGCGATTTATCCCCTTTGACGTTGATGTGTTTGTTTTCGGAGTAAGGAACTGTTGGAAATGCCTTCTTAACAAGCTTAGCGCTTGATTCTCTGGTATTTTTGGTTTCCTTGTTAAATACCGTGTATGTTCTGTGATTTAGGAACCAAAGTGAAAATTTTGCCCCTGACATATCGCAGAACCTATGGTAATTTCTCCATCCTCTAACTATTGCCAAGTTCTATCCGCGATAGTTGGGATTTTTAGCATTCTGGTTGTCCCGTCCTTTTTAGGGATTGGGATTTCCCGTAGTCCTTGATGATGCCAATTACCTGCTGACTCTTTGAGTATCGTTTCTAGGTCGAAACGTCCTGTAAAGTCCAGGGATTTTACACCATCAACACCTGCTGTTTTCTTACCAGTGTTTAGCTGTGTTACTTGTCGAATTGCTAGAAATCTAGCAGCTTTGGATTTCAGAATAAGTTTTTGCAAAAACCTTGCTTTCCGCGTGTTTCCTGCTCGAACTGCTTTGAATATTCTTCTTTGTAGGCGGAATAAATCTTTGCGGAATTTCTTCCAGGGTAGACTTTTCCAAGATTCACTATCGTTGCCGATGTGCCTAATCATGCTCTGCTCCGTTGAATATTTTCTGAATACCTTGCGAAAATTACTTCGCATCCTACCCGACTTGAGAGAGTTCCGTATCTCATCTTACCTACATGGAAATCGACGTATCCATGACTCTCAAATCGTTTTTATTCGTTCCCTCAGATGATTGATTGTTCCGTTAGGTGTAGCCATTTTAACTATCAGAAACCCAAGATTCTTAACGCTATTCGGGAAAAGGTGCGTCGGGTTTTAACTCTGATGAGGTCAGGGTTTTAAAGTTATGCCCTGCCTACGTGTAAGTTACTTTTCTAGGCTCGGTTTCACCGTAGGAACTCCCTGTTAGCACCAGTGTCAGCCCATAACAGCCGTCTGATTGCGCCCTGTTCCCAGCTTTACTCTCCAAGAATTGAGCTTGGTCGGTGTGGGCAGATAAGGAGTCACGCATGAATCTTGCGGGAAGGACTTGCACCTTCATCAATCTGAGAGTTCAGCGCTCAACCTAGGGGCCAAGTTTCACTGGATTAGTTATTTACGGATTGATTACCGAGATTCACTAATCAACGAATCGCACTTCCTGACACGTTTAAATCTTCTAAGACAATGGTTTGGTTTTCACTCACAATCTTAGTAGATAATTTGTGTAGAAAATCTTTACGGGTATCAGCAATTTGATTGTGCAGTTTAGCAATTTGAATGCGAGTTTTGTTTCTGCGTTTTGAGTCTTTGGGCTGACGTGCTAGCTTTTTTTGGAGTTGGCGGATTTTTCGATCCAACTCTTTGTAACTAGGACTTGCAGCTTGATCGCCATTGCTCATTACCGCAAAGGTTTTGATTCCTAAATCAATTCCGACGCTTGGGTTTTTAGCGTCAATTTGAACGGGTTCAATCTCTACGACAAAGCTTAAAAAATAGCGATTAGCGCAGTCTTTGATGACCGTGACAGAACTAGGTGCTGAAGGCAACTCCCACAGGCGAAATCGGCTTGAGATTGCCTATTTTAGCTAAGTAGACCTCATTCCCTTTCAGGGAAAAACCACCTATTCTAAACCGTGCCGATTGGCTGCTAGTCCGCTTTTTGAATTTGGGATAGCCTACTTTGCGTCCCTTTCTCGAACCCCTGTAGGATTCAAAAAAGTTTTTGAACGCTGTTTCTAAATCAGCTACAGATTGCTGCAAAGGAACGCATGACACATCCTCTAGCCAAGCTCTTTCTTCGGTTTGTTTTGCTTGAGTGATTACTACTTTCTGAAGTTGAGCCGATTTGGGCTTTTTCTCGGATTGCTTGCACAGTGCAAGAGCATCATTCCAGACTACCCGCACACAGCCAAACAACTGAGCTAAGCTCTGTCGCTGTTGGTCGGTCGGATAGAATCTGTATTGATACCTTGCTTTCATTTATCTGGCTATTTACTTGCTCTATTATACTATATTGTTTATCACGAATTATTTTCATGATGACACAGGTTGAGTCAGTGGTCAAAACAAGGAATTTGTTCGTTTCCTCATCCATCCGCCCATCTCACGGCACGGCTGCGCTCTCGTATCTTGTGGGCGGATGGAATCGTCACCTGACGCGACTTTCATCCCGCCGCCAAGGTGGGTACACCTAGGTTGGGGGAATTCCCCCCTGTCTAGTTAAATTAAAGGCGATCGCGAATATTTTGGCAATTCGTCCCGAAAGCCTATGCCAGACCGTGTTTGGCAACTATGACCTCTGAAAATGTTTCGATCGACCCCTAGACATATCCCATCTTTCCGGTAAAATCGAAACCAAAATTAATAATGTATAAAGTAACAAAACGCATATGGAGGGCAAAACCATTACACCCACTCTAAACTCGTCCAATCTTTCAGCTTCATCCGAAAGCGACCAACCAGTATTGAAAATTTGGGGCGGCCAGCCCCTGAAAGGACACGTCAAAATCAGCGGTGCCAAAAACTCCGCCTTAGTCGTCATGGCCGGTGCCATCCTATGCCCAGAAGATTGTCGCCTCCGTAATGTTCCCTCCCTAGTCGATGTGCGCCGCATGGGGCAGATTTTGTCGGCCGTAGGAGTCAAAATAGAGGCAAATGGTGACGTTTTAGATATCAATGCCAGCCAACTCATAGACGCTCAAGCTCCCTACGAATTAGTCAGCCAACTGCGGGCGAGCTTTTTCATCATCGGGCCACTGCTAGCACGTTTAGGATTTGCCAAAGTCCCCTTACCCGGTGGGTGCGCCATCGGTGCCCGGCCCGTCGAGCTCCACGTTCGGGGTTTGCAAGCCCTGGGCGCTGAAGTCCACATCGAACACGGCACTGTTCACGCCTACGTCAAAGGGCCCAACAAGCGCTTAAAGGGAGCTAAAATTTATCTAGATTACCCTAGCGTCGGAGCTACTGAAACTTTGATGATGGCTGCTACCTTGGCTGAGGGAGAAACTATCATTGAAAATGCGGCTCAAGAACCGGAAGTCGCAGATTTGGCAAATTTCTGCCGTGCAATGGGAGCGCAAATTCAGGGCGCTGGTACTAATACCATCGTCATTTCGGGAGTTCCCAAACTTCACTCCGTAGACTATTCAATCATTCCCGATCGCATCGAAGCAGGGACATTTTTATTAGCAGGAGCGATTACTCACTCCGAAATCAGTTTATCACCAGTCATTCCCGACCACCTGACCGCCGTAATTGCTAAGTTGCGGACAATTGGGGCAAAAGTTGTGACAGAATCCCCAGACATTTTGCGGATAATTCCCGGCAAAATTCATACAGCTACGGACATCGAAACTCTACCTTACCCCGGTTTCCCTACGGATATGCAGGCTCCGTTTATGGCTTTGCTCACCCTGAGCGAGGGCGACAGCATCATTAACGAAACAGTTTTTGAGAACCGCTTGCGGCACGTAGCCGAACTCAATCGCATGGGCGCGGACATTCGTGTTAAAGGCAATGTGGCTGTGGTGCGCGGGGTGGCGCGACTCTCAGGTGCACCCGTAGTTGCTACAGATTTGCGGGCCTCGGCGGCTTTGGTGCTGGCCGGACTTGCAGCCGATGGTGTCACCACAATCAGCACTTTGCAGCATTTAGACCGTGGTTACGAGCAGTTGGAGGTGAAATTGCAAAAATTGGGTGCTAAATTGCAGCGCGTGACTGAGGGCGGAGAAGCAGTTAATGCTGAGGCTAATGCTGAGGCTCCTGTCGAACCAGTGCGATCGGGTTTAAAGTAGTCATTAGTCATGAGTCATTGGTCATTAGTCATTAGTCATTAGTTAGTAGTCAGTAGTCAGTAGTCAGTAGTCAGTAGTCAGTGGGAGCATCCCATTTTTGTAAATACATCTGTAGGGGCGAAGCATTCCGGCAGTGAGTCTTTGGTTATAACTAATAAATTATCTGCCGGAATGCTTCGCCCTTACACAATTTGGATACTAATGAGTTTGGAATTAAGGCTGCCAAAAATTAATGACTAATGACTAATGACCAATGCCCAATGCCCAATTCCCAATTCCCGATTCCCAATTCCCAACTGACTAAAATGTCCAACATACCCCTAATCGGTTTAAAAGCAGACCAGTTTCGTCACCCGCTAGACTTGGAAGCCACCAACACTCTCAAACAACTGCCCGGCCTGGATTTGATGGTGCGGCAGTTGCTGGGACAACTTGGCGAACAGTTTTTTATGCTGGAAAATCTGGCTTCCAGTGTCCAAGTCGGTGAAAATCAATTGCCCCACCTGCATCAATTGCTGTTAGATGCCTGCAAAACTCTGGATTTAGAAGTGCCACAGCTTTATGTGCGCCAGCATCCGATGCCGAATGCCTACACCTTTGCGATGCGCGGAAAACAGCCGTTTGTGGTGATGCACACTTCTCTGATTGATTTGCTCACAGATGAGGAAGTGAAGGCCGTAATTGCTCACGAGTTGGGGCATTTGAAGTGCGAACATGGAGTTTACCTGACTCTGGCTAATTTAATTGTGTTAGCCGCCGGTCAAATTTCGCCTGTGGGAACAGTCCTAGTGCAGGGTTTGCAGGTGCAAATGTTGGAATGGCTGCGGTGTGCGGAATTTACGTGCGATCGCGCTGCTTTGTTGGCCACCCAAGACCCAAAAGTGGTAGCATCGGTGCTGATGAAACTGGCTGGAGGTTCCCCTGCTTTGGCTCCCAAGCTGAATGTCGATGCGTTTTTGGCTCAAGCGCGGGCCTACGATGACCTCAGCGGCACGGAACTGGGAGAAATGCTCAAACAGGCTCAAACCGCTCAATTGTCCCATCCAGTACCAGTATTGCGGGCTAGAGAGATCGATCGATGGGCAAGTTCAAAAAATTATGAATCTTTACTTGCACAATCGCGATCGGTGTGTTATGATGGTGAAACTAAAACCAAGGGCGGGTGGCGGAATTGGTAGACGCATCAGACTCAAAATCTGACACCGCAAGGTATGAGAGTTCGATTCTCTCTTCGCCCACTACTACAAGAAGTTAATAAATTTAGGGTTCCAGATCAGTCTGGAACCCTAGTTTATGTTGGGAATTGGGAATGGGGAATGGGGAATTGGGAATTGGGAATTGGGAATTGGGCATAGGGCATGGGGCATGGGGCATGGGGGCATGATGCTTAAGAAATTAGGAGACGGCAGTGCCGTGTCCCTACAATATTATTTTGGGACTGACAACTAACAACTAACAACTAATTTATGGGTGAAATAGCCGCTTTAGGTGCTGCATTTGTCTGGGCACTATCTTCGACAATTTGGCAGCGAGTAGGACAGGAGATTCCCGCAGTCATGCTCAATTTGCTCAAAGGCGCGATCGCCCTTTTCATGCTCCTTGCCACTATACTAATTTTAGGCAAATCCTTACCACCAATCAATCCCCAAATTTTAGCCATGCTACTAATCAGTGGCGCTTTAGGAATTGGCATCGGAGACACCGCCTGGTTTGTCGTATTAAAATATTTGGGTGCTAGACGTGCCCTACTTCTAGAAACCCTATCTCCCCCTTTGACTGCTTTATTTGGCTGGATGTTTTTGCAAGAAAATTTATCCATTAGCGCTTGTACAGGCATTCTTTTAACCATCTGCGGCGTAGGTTGGGTAATTGCCGAAAGAACAGCCGAAACAAACTTACCATCAAAACATATCTGGCAAGGATTAGGCATTAGTTTATTGGGACAAACAAGTCACGCCGCCGGTGCTGTTTTATCCCGCGCCGCTTTCACTCAAATTGATATCGATCCCTTGTGGACGGCGACACTGCGTTTGAGTGGTGGAATGGCAGTCATGTTGTTATTTGTCAATCGTACAAATGCCGATAGTTTAAAACAATTAAAAGCGCCAAAAATCTTAGGTGCAATTGTATTAGCAGCTTTTTTGGGAACTTATCTCGGTATTTTTCTGCAACAGACTGCACTGAAATATGCACCCGCAGCAATCGCTCAAGCTCTCACTTCCACCAGTCCCCTGTTTATACTGCCTTTGGCTATGCTGATGGGCGAAAAAGTAAGTGTTAGGGCTGTTGTGGGTGTAGTTTGCGCGATCGCCGGAATCGCACTATTATTGGGTTTAAAGTAATTTTATTTGATATTTGACCAATGACTAATTATCGCAATGATTGGCAAGCCAGCAATTTAGAAGTTATTCAAAAACAAATCCATTGGCTTCAGCAACAGCCAGACGGCATCATATTTCAACAGCAAATATCCCGAAATAATTCTATTGCTATCAAGAAAATTAATTCTCTAATACTAATGCTTTTGGCAGACCAAGAAACCTTGATCACAAATGTAGCTCAATCTATCTTAGACCTGAGCAATCCCTTGAAATTAATCTTTCCCTATGCCCAAGTAGTGCTGCTAGCATTAGCCTGGAAAAGTCAACCCAAAAATATTTATATTGTCGGCTTTGGTGGCGGTACTATTCCCAGATTTTTTCACCACTACTTTCCTAATACAACCATCGAATGTGCGGATATTGACTCAACAGTTGTGGAAGTCGCTCAAAAGTTTTTTGGCATTCAATTAGATGACAGACTGAAAGTCACAATTCAAGATGGACGCGAATATTTGGAGGCACAAAGTCAAGCCGTAAAATACGATTTCATTATTACAGATGCTGGTTTTGGTAGCGGTTATATGCCCTACACCTTGGTGACTCAAGAATTTTACCAACTGTGCAAATCTCGATTGTCAAGTGGAGGTGTTGCGGTTATTCATCTTTTTCACAAGCCAGAGTTTAATGCAGCGGTGGTGAAAACCATTCAAAGTGTGTTTGCACAAGTTTATATATCTAATTTGGAAACTGGGAATAGCCTTGTCATTGCTACAAATGCTCCATATTTAGAACAAAATGAAATTTTATTGAAAGCTGAAATAATTCAGGATTTCTACAATTTAGGATTTTCTTTAATCGAAAGGTCGCTTCAGCTAAAATTTGTTTCCCAATTACCAGATAGTGCGAACACTTCGGCATCATTGCCAATTTTTATGGATGCTGAAATGCCAGGGGGATATTTGGATGGTTAAATATATCAAAACTACTTGACACTGCTATACAAATACTAGACAAGTCTAGACATTTGCTTCTTACTTCATAGGGAGCATGGGAGCGGCTATCCCTCAGTAAGCTTTCACGGTTTAGCCAACCGGGATAAATTAATTGCTGCGTTTAAATCCCTGTCCATCGAATGACCGCAACTTCCACAGTTGTAAGTTCTTTCTTTTAGCGGCATATTTTGGATATGTCCACAGTTTGAACAGGTCTTACTCGAAGGAAACCAACGGTCAGCAATAATTATTTCACAGCCAAACTTTTTAGCTTTGTATTCTAGCTGACGTTTGAATTCATAAAATCCACAATCAGCTATGACTTGAGCTAGTTTGTGATTAGACAATAACCCAGAAACATTTAAATCTTCTACTACTATTTTTGCGTGGTTTTTGCATAAGTAAGTAGTGATTTGATGAAGAGTATTCTTTCTGAGATTCGCTACCTTAGCGTGATGTTTTGCTAGTTGGGTTTTAGCTTTATACCTATTACTAGAGCCTTTCGTCTTTCTGGACAACTCCTTTGACAACCTACGCAACTTACTGAGATGCGTTTTGTAATGTCTTGGGTTAGGGAAAACAACTCCCGTGGAAAGCGTTGCTAACTCTTTAACTCCCAAGTCAACACCCACAACATCGTGTTGCTTTACAGTTGGTTCATGTTCCTGTTCGTAGGCAAAAGCCATAAACCAACTGTCAGCCGTTCGAGATATCGTGATTGACTTGCAGGACGCGCGTGGCAATCCGACCTAAGTTTTTACCCAACCGATTGTTGGTAGCTTTATGGACGTACCACCTACGGTCATTGGTTTACCACCTGCATCAATCGTGAAGGAATCATGATGCCCCTTCTTCTTGAATTTGGGATATCCACCTTTTTTTGAGAAAAATCTAGAGAAGGAATCGCCAAGATTGTCGAAAGCGTATTGAGTGATCTTCTGGCAGATTCCTGCCTCTTTAATCCACGTAAATTCAGGTTTTACATGATTGTTAAAGAATTTCTTGAGTAGGTATTTATTGGGCTTCAATCCATCTGTATAAAGGTTACTCCAAGTAGCCAATCCCCAATTATAAGTAAACCTCGCTATTCCAGCGTGCTTACTCATCATGGTTATTTGACTCTTGTTTAGCTTTAACTTTGTTTTGATGGACAGAAGCATTGCTCGACCTCAACACTGTATTTCTTGGTTTTCCAAGTCTGGCATACTTTGTACGTTTAGCTGGTAACTTCCCTGCGACATCAAGAGCGTTGCAGGGAAGTTACAGAGAGTCGAAGTTTATGAGCAAACACGCGCGGGCTTAAACATCAATACACTAAGCGAGGTTTGTCTATAAGTGTACTACTTTGTCTATTTAATTGCTACCTAAGCAATTGCTCACATTTCCTTCTCTTTTTTTCGATATTTCCTTCCTTAATAGGGAGGATTTTTCTTAGACACGTTGTTGAGTATGGGCAACTGAGGTCGAGAAGACTGAGGAGGGAGATAGTATTCGGGAGCAGGTGCCGGCTGTTCGACTTCTGAGCGGTAAATCTGCCACCATCGGAGGGCGATCGCCACCCCAGCAGTACCCAGCCCAAAAGCCAATAAAGAGCCACTGGCGCCGATACTGCCGATCGCAGCATCCACAACGCCCACTGTCACAACAAAGCTGGTAATAGGTTCTCTACGGTAAGCAGACCTTAAAAGTCGCGTCCAGGAAGCATTCATAAAAAAATACGGTAAGTTACGATTATCTCTAAAGTCTAGAGTTAGCGGAACATTCGGAAATTCTAGCTCTCACACTAGCTTAACCTAGATTAATCTTCTCGCCTGTGGGGAATTGTACGGGAGCTCGGCCAAATTGCCAAGTTCATCAAATCAAATTCTCGATTCAACTTACTATCTGATTAATTCCGTAGTTGTCGCCCCACACCCGGTTGTTTTGTCATACAGAGTGTGAAGCTGACCGCTTCAGAAGCTAAAATTAGTTGAGACCTAACCAGGACAGTAAACCCTGACCTGTGGCATACTCGATAATCAAAGTTAGACTAAAACCGATCATCGCGGCTCGACCATTCAGCCGTTCGGCGTAGCTGTTGAAGCCAAATTTGGGCTGTTCCAGCTTGGGAGTAGTGGTGGGTTGTAGTTGTGCCATTGCTTTGGATACCTTACGATTAGTGCTATTGAAACTGGAAATTCAATGTTAGTTACAATTCTTAAACATTTGTTCCTCTATTGTAAATGGGGTTAACCGCCCAACCACAAAAAACTGCTCCCAACTCCACCCAACCAATTACACCGCTCAAAATATGACAAATCAGTTAGATAACGATCAGCTTCCAGTAGCCGCACAGCGAGTTGCCTTTGCCCTCCGTACAGCAGGCTGGGTTTGTTTCTGGGCACAAGCAGTGCTAGCCGTGGTGGCGGGACTAATTTTGCTGCTGGCAATTCCGTCTGCCATGTCGAGTGGTGCTTCTGGTACAAGCCAAACCAGTGCTGGAACGGGGGGAGGTGTATTGTTGGCTGTATGCGGGCTTTTAGTCCTGGGCTACAGCGCTTATCGGGCTTTTAGCTTTACTCGCTTGTCTAGAAAACTCCGATCGCCCGCTACTGGTGTTCGCCCCAAAAAGGTAGACACGATTCAACAAGTGCGGTTGACACTGATGAGTAATTTATCGGGAATGCTGCTGACATTATTGGGAGCAGAGGCGATCGGCGGTACGCTATTCGTAAAGTCCATATCTCAGCCACAAGTTTTGTTCGGCGCAGCAGTCGATTTCAGTCGATTCATTCAGCCACTCGATATATTTGTAGTGCTGGCAAATATTCACGCTACAGTTGCTCATTTTGTCGGGATTGTCGGATCTCTTTGGTTGCTCGATCGCATCAACAAACAATAATTGGGCATTGGGCATTCATTGGGCATTGGGCATTGGGCATTGGGCATTGCTAGTCCCACTCTCCCACTCTCCCACTCTCCCACTCCCGACATCCGGAATCACTGCCAACCTGTCGAAGAAACTACTTAGATACCTTTTAGTAAGACAACATAAATATCATGGCACTGATACCCGATGCTTATTTTGGGGTGACGGATCACACTGTTGAAGTTTCTCAAGAAAGTTTTCGATCTGTTCTGGGTCAAATTGAAGCTGAACTACTTTGTAGCGACACCTATAGCCACGCTCTAGCTAGCTTGCAAACCATGTTGGGCGAAGCGGCTTCGGCTGCCGAAATCTTAATTAGAGCTGTTAGCAGAGAAGCCGTCAAGTTAGCTTTTCAGCGGTTCCCAAAAACACAAAAGACTGAACTGCAAGCGTTCCAAGAAAGTCCCGCCCTGGCAAGTCCTGCTATTACAAGTACCGCCATCACAAGTCCTATTTTGGGAAGTGCTGCCCTGACGACGGCTACAGAATTTACTGCTGTTAGAGAATTGGAGCCATCACAAGTATCTGTTCCGGTTTTTTATCGGCGCAGCACTGTGGAAGAGCAACCTACAACAGATTCTGACGCTGAAAATACTCAAAATAGCGATCGAGATCCTGAAGCTCCCCAAGCAGACAAAGAACCTCCCAAAGACGAATCTCAAATTGAGTCATCTACACCCAATGCTGTCGTAGTTCAAGGAACCTCGTTCCCAGGATTTTCTTTTCTTCAGAAACAGAAGAAGCTCACGAAGGAAGAGACAGTAGCTTTAGCTATTCAACAGCGGAAAGATTGTTTGTGCGAGTTGGGGAAAGAGTTGCGCCAAGGGCGGGAACTTCGCTCCTTGTCTATCCAGCATCTCCACAGTCTAACTCTGGTCCCCATGCACCACATAGAGGCGATCGAAAATGGGGAAATCGAGAAACTACCCCAAGATATTTATGTTAGAGGTTTCATCCGTCGGATCGGCGATGCAGTAGGACTAAACGGTAATGCTATGGCAGATGCTTTGCCCAAACTAGAGACTACTGAAACTCAGAACTCTTATTTATCTGGTTCCGACTCGGAGTCAGGTGATGGCTTTCAAATGAGTTCGGCCCATTTGTACATTGGCTATACAGCTTTAATGGCTGGGGCTGTGGGGGGTGTGGCTTGGCTATCGCAACAACCAGTGGTACCACAGTCAGCAGCCGAATCCGTGGTGACACCGCCAGCCTCAGTTGCACCGGCTCAGAAGGGCGAAACCCCAGCACCTCGACCTGGTGTCAAAAAGTCTACCACTCACGGAGGTATGATTTTGGGGGCTGATATGGCACCGCCTGAAATGATTTTTGGTTAATTTTAAATGCGATCGCACTTTTAGTCGATCAACCTACTTACTCGATCGCCCGACAGTAACCAAAGTGAATTTTCCAGTACATCAGGAAACCGAATATCTGCGATAAACTAACTACTCGACCAGTCATTGTAAGGTTTCCGAGAAAATGAGTTCCCCAACTACCACTGCTTCCTCTCCCATCGAGCCCCTATCGACTCAACAGCCAACCCTCAAAAATTTGGCTGCACAAGATGCTACTTTGTCAACGACTGCTCAAATCCCCAAAAAATCTTGGACAATCGAAGATAGCGAAAAACT
Organism: Oscillatoriales bacterium; assembly: GCA_043742065.1. GTDB lineage: Bacteria > Cyanobacteriota > Cyanobacteriia > Cyanobacteriales > Microcoleaceae > Microcoleus. The sequence goes on along the minus strand of JAYTZD010000352.1, from coordinate 13,898 downwards.
ATACCGAATTCAAGGTTGGGGGGAACCTTATTTCTCGATCAACGCAGCCGGTCACGTTACAGTATCCCCCAAAGGCGATCGGGGCGGTTCCCTGGACTTGTGCGAACTGGTAGAATCCCTCAAACAGCGAAATTTAGCACTGCCGCTGCTGATTCGATTTTCTGATATTTTGGAAGATCGGATCGAGCGGTTAAATTCCTGTTTCGCCAGAGCGATCGCCCGCTACAATTATAAAAATGTCTATCGTGGTGTCTTTCCAGTCAAATGTAACCAGCACCGACAATTAGTCCAAGATTTAGTGCGTTTCGGTAAACCGCACCACTTCGGCTTGGAAGCTGGCTCGAAACCGGAATTAATGATCGCTTTAGCAACATTAAAAACCCCTGGCGCTTTGTTAATTTGCAACGGTTACAAAGACCGCCAATATATAGAAACGGCTATTTTAGCACAGCGACTAGGACAAACTTCAGTAATTGTCCTAGAGCAAATTGAGGAAGTACAACTCGCGATCGCAGCAAGCAAAGAATTAGGAATTAAACCGATTTTGGGAGTGCGAGCCAAACTCAGTACCACAGGAGTTGGCCGCTGGGGAGGTTCTACAGGCGATCGGGCAAAATTTGGCTTGACAATCCCTGAAATTGTCCGCGCCGTCGAGGAGCTGAAAAAAGCCGGAATGCTAGACTGTTTGCAGTTATTACACTTCCACATCGGCTCTCAGATTTCCTCAATTAGCGTGATCAAAGATGCCATCCGAGAAGCCAGCCACATTTATGTAGAACTAGCCAAGTTGGGAGCTAATATGAACTACTTGGATGTAGGCGGCGGACTTGGCGTTGACTACGATGGTTCTAAAACCAACTTTCACGCTTCCAAAAATTACAATATGCAAAACTACGCTAACGACGTAGTAGCGGGAGTTAAAGATGCCTGCGATGAGCGCAAAATACCAGTACCAATTATCATTAGCGAAAGCGGACGGGCGATCGCATCTCACCAATCAGTCCTAATTTTTGATGTCCTCGGTACCAGCGAAGTCCTCCGAGAAGTACCAGAACCAGTAGACGAAAACGCCCACCAAATTCCTCGTAATCTCTACGAAATTTACCAGTCTATTACTCCCGAAAATTACCAAGAAGTCTATCATGATGCTATCCAATTTAAGGAAGAAGCAATCAGTTTATTTAACTTAGGCTATTTGGGGATTGCCGAGCGCGCTAAAACAGAACAGTTGTACTGGGCTTGCTGCGAAAAAATCCAGGCAATTGCGCGGGAAAAAGAATATGTCTCGGACGATTTGGAAGACCTAGAAAAGGTGATGGCATCTATTTATTACATCAACTTATCTGTTTTTCAGTCAGTCCCTGACAGTTGGGCAATTGACCAACTGTTCCCAATTATGCCAATTAACCGACTCGATGAAGAACCGACTCAGCGAGGAACTTTGGCAGATCTTACCTGCGATAGTGATGGCAAAATTGACCAATTTATCGATTTGCGAGATGTCAAATCAGTTTTGGAACTGCACACTCTTAAACCCGGAGAACCTTACTATTTGGCGCTATTTTTGGGGGGTGCTTATCAAGAAATCATGGGCAACTTGCACAACTTATTTGGCAATGCAAATACAGTGCACATTAAGCTAACGCCCTCTGGTTATCATATCGAACACGTTGTGAAAGGGGACACGATGAAAGAAGTTCTCAGCTATGTACAGTATGATGCAGAAAGTTTGATTGAAAGTATCCGCCGTCAGACTGAGGAAGCTTTGCAGCAAAATAAAATTACTCTTTCTGAGTCACAACTTTTGCTGCAAAATTACGAACGGAGTCTCAGTCAGTATACTTATCTTCAGTCTTAGTTAGCAAAGTCGGACACGGCAGTGCCGTCTCCCTACAATATTATTTTAGGGTAGGGACACGGCACTGCCGTCTCCCTACAATATTATTTTAGGTAGGGACACGGCACTGCCGTCTCCTGATTAGCAATTACCAATTAGCAATTACCAATTAGCAATTACCAATTATTGAGCAGTATTGAGAATTTCTGCGATCGCCCGTCGCTCTTCCACTTGTTGAGTTGGCAAAACTTGACGAGCATCAGTAATCAGCCAATCGAGAGCCGCCGCTTGCAAATCGATGGACGCCCCGGTTTTATCAACACAGTAGCGCCCGAATACCAGTTTATCAACCAAGCGCACTTCCGGCCCCAAACGGGAATACTCAAAAATCACACTATTTTCGACTGTCGCGCCACTACACACCCAACAATTGGGGCCAATCATCGTCGGGCCGACAATTTTTGCTCCATCTTCAATGATCGTCATCCCGCCAATATAAACAGGGCCAGTAATATCAACCTTATCCCAGTTTACAGCTACATTTAAACCAGCATGAATACCGGGGCGCACTTCAATTCCCGGAATCGAAACATTTTTAACTTCTCCCAAAAGTACACTTTGAATTGCGCGCCAATAGTCAGGAACTTTGCCGATATCCACCCACTCAAAGTCCATGCTAATTCCGTAAAAAGGCGCGCCTGCTTCTACTAGCTTGGGAAATAAATCTGAACCGATATCGTACTCTGTATCAGAGGGAATATAATTGAATATTTCGGGTTCAAAAATGTAGATACCAGTGTTGATATCGGTACTCAGAGCTTCCTCTACAGTTGGTTTTTCTTGGAATGCCTGAATTTTGCCAGAATCGTCTGTTACCACAACTCCGTAACTTGAAACTGCTTCACGGGGAACCGATTTCATCACAATAGTTGCGATCGCGCCTTTTTCCCGATGCCACTTGACAGCAGCAGTCAAATCCAGGTCAATCAAAGCATCTCCGCACAGCACCACAAAAGTATCATCAAAAAATGGCGAAAAGTCCTGAATCCGCTTCATACCACCAGCGGAACCGACAGCATCTCCGATCATTTGTCCGTCTTCAATCCGCCCTTCAAAAGAATAGCCAATTTGTACCCCAAACTTTTGACCATCACGGAAGTAATTTTCAATCACGTCAGCTAGGTGGGAAACATTCACCATAATCTCGTCAAATCCATGCTGACGGAGCAATTCAACCAAAAACTCCATCACTGGCTTTTGCAGGATGGGAATCATCGGTTTGGGTATTGTCTGAGTAATAGGACGGACACGAGTGCCTTTACCTGCCGCTAGAATCATCGCTTTCATGTAACTTCCTCAACCCTTTGTTAATTGATATCAACTCAACACCTAGATGCTAGCGGTTACGATCTATACTTGTCGATCGCACTAAAATCCTGACCTGTTTATAGGCGACATCGTACCAGGCTATCAATCAATTATTCCCGATTTCGCTGGATTTCAGCAATCAGGAATCAGTTGGCGCTGGAATGACAGCCTTGCTCCCAGACTGAGCCAGAAAATTCCGGCTAGGGAGCTTCTGCCTGGAATCTTAACCGACGAAGTACCATAGTTATTAGTTTCGGAGCGATCGGGCTGATTTCCGCTTCAGTTTAAATCGCGCGGATTTTGAGGTCTCGGTAAAACTCCTCTTGAACCAACTCTACTTTAGACTGAGCCGACAACAGCAACAGGGCCCAAAAAACACCCACGCGGTCATAATTTGGCGAGTGTGGTTCCTGCGTCAGTACCGGAAGTTCTGAGTCAACAGACGAGTGAAAATCGTGATGCTGCAATAGTTCCAGCAATTGTTCCAAGTCCAGCCAACCCTCGTCAATGTCAGAATTGCGTTCTCCCAGAAACCGTTCCAGTTCACTAGCGGTTTCCACCAAATTTTCTTGGTGAGCTAGCTCAAATATAGCCTGCGCCGCTTCAGATCGCATTTTTGAGGTTTGGCGGCGTCTAGGAGCCACTGTCTGCTCCATTGCCACTTTCATGAGCTGCAACTGCTCGATCAGTTCTGGAAGCGTCACCACACGTTTTTGGGGTAGTTGAGCGACACCACGGCGGCGCAGTTGTCGCTCCAAATGCTGCGGTAAATGCCGCCCTCCAGGGTTCTGTGCGTCTTCGAGTCCCTCCTCCTCTGCTGAGTCATTCACGGGGGGTTCTGAGAGGACAATACTTTCTGCTTTGAGCAAAATCAACATAGAAGCGTACAAAAACGCCTGGCCGGAGTGGGACAAATCCGAGAAGTCACCACTCTGTTCACGATCGCGCGCCTCGTTTAATTTGCTCAAACAGCGATCGAACACTTCAACCACCTTAACGTCCCAAGGATTGATTTCTCCCTTTTCTGCTAGGTCAATTAAAAGTGCGATCCCCTCGGAAATTGTTTCTAAACCATCTTGGCGTTTGGGGACAGTCATTCGATTTTAGATTTTAGATTTTAGATTTTAGATTCTAGATGCTAAATTCGATTTAATTGGCGATTCTGCACTTTCTAACAAAGGTTGTTTGACTTCTACTTCAGCTTTATAGCGTTCGATATCTTGTTCTAAAGCTTGAATTTGCTGATCTTTTTCGCGAACTTGACGAGTCTCAGCACGAGAGGCGAGCATTCGCTGCATCCTCGACCACAAACTAAAAAGCCACGCTAGAATTGCCCCTAATCCAGTTGCCATAATTAATTCTACTGACAACGGAGCTTTAACTTGAAAACCTTTAATAATTTGAATAGTCGTCAACTCTGTATTCTCAATGCTAAACAATACTAGAGCCAAGCAAATCAGAAAGATGAAGAAAAAGTTGAGTACCCGCATTTTTTTTGTTCCTAATCCTCAAAATATTACCCATAATCAGGACACGGCAGTGCCGTTTCCCTACAATTAATCCGGGTAGGGAAACGGCACTGCCGTATCCTCCGTTTCTATCATTCCGGTGTTACCAGAATTGATATCATTTCGCTTTAGGTTTGGGCGATTTTCTGAGTTTTCGCCCCAATACCCATTGCTGGCAAAAGTTGATATTTCAAACCAATACCAGCAAATACAAATAAAGCAATAATCACTGCACCAATTCCTACCGGACTAGGAATCCAGAATGTAGCCTCTAGATAATTAATTTCTCCCGGTTTCAGCTTCCAAACCAACTGTTTTCCCTCTGCATAGCTGGCGGGAACCAGCGCACCAGCAACAGTTTGAATACTTTCGGATCCCCAAGGCGTGTTCAAACTAAAGTCTAACTCCAAAAGCCCCCCAGGACTCAGCAGCATATCACCGTTAGCAGAAAGCAGAGAAATCGATCGCAAATCCAACTCCAAAGTCAACCGATTTCGCAGCACCAACAAAAAATTATTCTGATCAACATTCAAATGAGATTCAAACTTCGGCAAATCCGTTTCTAGCGGGCTTGCAACCCTAGACTTGTTGGTTTGTGATGGCTTGTAAAACTCGTTAAACTTTTTCTCTAATTCCGCGCCATTATTAAAAGGAATCGTCACTAAAACTTCTCGTCCAGAAAGCCGTTTAGTTTTCCCATCCAAAGAGCGCACTCTGCGTTCTACACTATCCAACCAATCTCCAACAATCTCGCTGCTGAAACTCGTCAGCCGTTCCCCCAGCTTAATATGCTGCACAATTTCGCCGCGAGTTTGGCTGTCAAAGTTGACTCCGACATCGTACTGAACGCAGCCAGTTACTAAAGTTAAAAGGCACAAAACAAAAGGTAAAAGAAACAAGAAGTGTTGTTTCTTTTTACCAGTTTCACTCTTGACAATTTCCTGCTTCATTTTACCTTTTTTCCTATTTTTACCTTTAAACCCATGCCTTTAGGCAGAACGTTTTTAGGGTGGGGCGTAAATCCATTGGTGTCAACTTAATGTACAACCAATAGTCCGGCAAGGGTTGAAACCCCTGCCTCAAAGCGCAAGTCCTCTCAAAGAGGACTGAAGAACTCATTCAACTGTCAACTGTCAACTATCAACTGTCAACTGTTTAAGATTGCCTTGAGGCTACACCCAACTGTTGAAATAAGATACTGGGTAAATATGCCCCGCCGCCTACCCATTCGCATTCGCTACTCAAATCTACTAAATTTTTAAAGGCCTCAAAAATGCTGCCTGCCACCATTGTATTCTTGACACGGCCGACAATTTTGCCTTTTTCTACTTTATAGCCCAAAGCCAAATTGACCGAAAATTCTCCAGCTAATTGATTGGATTGACCGGCACCTAAAACCTGTTCTACTATTAAGCCTTCGTCCATGCTAGCAATCAATTCTTGAATAGGAGTGTTGCCGGGGGAAATGCAAAAGTTAGTCAAATTCGGGCCGGGGCGAGACAATCCGCCACGAAAACCATTGCCTGTTGATTCTACACCTCCACGCGCTGCCCATCTGCGATCCCAGTAAAATCCGGTGACAGTTCCTTTGTCAATCAAGACTTTGCGAGTTGTGGGAGTACCTTCGTCGTCGAAGGGACAAGCAGAAGGGCCTAAAGTCGGATCTTCAAAAAAGGTGAAGCGTTCGTCAAATAAAGTTTCGCCGATTTTGTCGGCTAGGGGAGATGATTTTTGAACGACGGCTTGCCCGGAAAGGATGGTATCAAATAGGCCACCGAGAGTGCTGGCGGCGGCATTGGGGGTGAATAATACTGGGTAGGAACCGCTGCTGATGGTGGCTGAATTTTCGGCACTGCGGTATTTTTCGATGAGTTGTTGCAAGATGCTGTCGGTGTCTAGGGGTCGATCGCGCGCCACATCGTAACTGTATGCTTGCATAAAATCTTCTCCTACTACCAAATTTCCGGCGATCGTGCCGCTGACTATTTGGCTGCTTCTTTGGGCATACACGTCTCGCGTCGTGGCAATTGTGACGCGACCGCTGCGGACGTGGAAGCCCACATCGACCATAATATCTGGATTGTAGGCGTGAACTTGCTCGATGAGGTTTTTGCCATTTTCCACTAATTCAGCGGTTGTGGGCGGAATATAGGTGGTTTCCGGGGTGGTTAGGTGGAAGTTGGAGGCAAGTTCAAATTCGGCCGAGTCGCCAATTTCGGCAGTTTGAATGGCTGCATCGACTAAATCGTCTATCCGGGTTAAATCCGTGGAACTAGCAAAGCCGATTTTGCCGTTGTGAATCAGTCGGAGTGCTACGCCTCGGAGGGCTTTGGTTTGGAGAGATTTGAGGCGATTGTTCTCAAATTCGATCGGCGTGTCTTGGCTGGATAGGTAGTATACTTCAGCGCTATCGGCACGTTGAGATGCCAATTTCAATATCTGTTCTATGGTGGAATCGCTCACAATAATCGCCTTTCTGGTTTGGTCTTTGTTCTATTTTAGCGATTGAGACACCGGATAGATGAATCGATATAATTAAACTAGATCCATGAACGAGGTAAAGTATGACACTAACTACAACCGAATATAAATATGTGGAATTAGATGAGAAGATAGTGCCTATCATCAAAGGAACTACTATGAAAGTAGTCGAATTAATTACTTCAGTAAAAGCTTACAGCATGAGTCCTGAAGAATTACTAGAAAGCTATCCTCACCTAACTTTGAGCAAAATTTACTCTGCTTTAGCCTACTACTGGGATCACAAACAAGAGCTTGATGCCGATATGCAGCGCCGATTCGAGTATGCGGAAAAGTTGCGATTAGAAGCGGGCGAATCTCCGCTCATCAACAGAATATAACTTTTGGTGATTGTATTCGTGACTTGGAAATTATTGCTAAGGTTAACGAACCTGAAGATTTAGTTAACTGCGTTCAGTATCTACCTTTGTAGCCAATCCTGATTTATAGGCCAGAAACCGGGTTTTTTCCGAGAGTGTTGATACACCGCCCAAAAACTGCAAAAAACCCGGTTTCTTTAGTCGAAGTGCATCCATCAATCCCCAGTCATCTGCTGAACTCTAGCAATAATTTCCTTCACTGTCTCCGCCTCTGGCGATCGCAAATGCTGGAAAATGTCAAAAGATTGCTGTAAATAATTCAAGGCTGTCTCAAAATCTCTCTTCTTATCTGCTAACAACAGTCCTAACCTTGCGAAAGTATAAGCTTTCCCTTGAACATCGCCCATCTTTTCGTTAAGTTCCAGAGATTGTTCATAAAGTGCGATCGCCTTTTCTACTTCTCCTCGATCGGCATAGATTATTGCTAGTTGGTGCAAAGTAGCAGCTTTCCCTTGAACATTGCCAATTTTTTCCTGAAGTTCCAGTGATTGTTGATAAAATGCGATCGCCTTTTCTACATCCCCTTGATTGGCATAGATTATTGCTAGTTGGTGCAAAGTAGCTGCTTTCCCTTGAAGATTGCCAATTTTTTCCTGAAGTTCGAGAGATTGTTGATAAAATGCGATCGCCTCTTTGGGATTTCCCCAATCGTCCTGAATCCATCCTAATTCATGTAAAGTATTTGCTTTTAAAGATATGAACTCTTCATCATCTTTCGCCAAATCTAACGCTTGTTTCAGATAGTATGTTGCTGTCGAGTATTCACTCCGACTGCGATAAGCAATCCCCAAATCATTCAAAACCCTGATCCGAGTTTTCAAATCCCCTTCAGTTTCCTCGCGCCCATTCGAGGGAGTATATTCAATCAATAACCGTTTTAATAAATCGATCCGTTCCTGCTTTTCCGGCAACTCACAATTGTTAATCCTTTTGCTAGCATCCAGAGTTTGAGAAATCGCATCATCTCTAGTATTTACAGGAGTTTTGAAGACAAAAGTTCCCGAATTCCATGCCCAGAAATCCGGCGCATAATTAGCAACTCGCGTAATCGCATAATCTGGCAAACAAAACAGCATGAGATGCGGCACCATAACCGGATAAGCATCTCGCACCCAATTAAAATCCACCAACATCGGCGGATATTCTCCCGTCATCCCGATCGCATTTTCGACTCCCCGCACCACGAAAATCAACTTTTTGTCTGGTTGAACCTTAACTGTTGGCAAAATCTTCAGAATTTCGTCCAGCAAAAAGCGCATCTCAGGATCGGGAAAATCCCAAATCTCAAACTGCATCTCTTGACAATCGGGATGACTAATTAAAGCCTGAATAATCGCATCTCTATCCCTAGCAAAATTACTTTGGATAAATCCCAAATCAAAAGCATCGTCGGGAACAATATCGACAAATGTCAGCAATTGATCAAAAGATTCTTGATTGAGTTCAACAATCCTTTGTCCGTATATTTCAGGGATTTCCTTGAATTGATCTAAGGGCTTGTTGGAAAGCATAACTTTGTTTTACGAATCGAAATGTGGAGCTTTTCCATATCTATTCTAACTCATGTCTCGCACTAAGCTCTATAATTGTAATTCGCACTGTTGAAAAACATAGTTAACTGCTGCAAACAGTCGCTCTAAATCCTGAATTGTATAGAAAGTTTTATTTTGAGTAAACATTTCTAACTTGAGCTTACCAAACTGCCACATTGCTCCATTAGAAACAATCCCAAAGATAGTTTGTTCTGGTTCATTGTTCAGTCGCTGTACGGCGATCATTTCTGCCAAACACTGCCCCCACCCTTCATCAAAGGCGCTCTCTTTCTTGGCTTCAACTAAGATGAAATAGGGCTTGTCAAAAACTACGGTACCCAGGGTGGAGCGCTTTGCCAGTATATAATCTGGAATTCCTGACAAATTCTCATTATAGATTAAGGTTTGGTGGCTCCAGAGCAGAAAATTACTGCGATAATTTTTCCAGACTTCTTTCAAAACTGGATAAATGATATTTTCACAAATGGCGATTTCTGAGTTGTCAAATACCCCCTCATTAAAAATCAGTTCTAATTCATTCCGAAAAATGTCGCTGACTGCAAATTCTGTTTCGACAATGAAGTTATCCCGCAGGTAATTAATCTGGAATTCCTTGGCGACAGCGCTGATACTTTTGTAATCGGTAAAAGCCATTGGTTAACTAATTATATCAAATCCGGTAGCATCGGAATTATTATTAGTAAAAATGAGGAGACGGCAGTGCCGTGTCCCTACAATGTTACTTTTGGTAGGGACACGGCACTGCCGTATCCTCTATTATTCCGGTGCAGCCGGAATTGATATTAATAACTAATAAACAAGCCACCTAAAATCAAAAATATGGCAATTAATGCCACCCAAATAAATCGATTATCCTGCGTATTCACCTGACTTAAATCTACAGGTTCGTCTATGGCATTTCGTTTCGGAATTGTCGGCTTGACGAAGGAGACATTCGGCCCTACTTGAAAACTTGAAGATTCGTTTTCTTCTAGTGCTGTGAGATCGGGAATTTTTACCATCCATTCGGGAGGGATGCTGAGTTTGGGTGCTTCGAGTATGAATAGCAGCCGTTTTGCTTGTTGGCGGGTTTCTAGGCGCGGATGGCGGGTGAGTTGGCGGCAAAGCCCGATCGCATCTTCTGTATTACCAGAGGCTTCGTAGGCTGTCACTAGCCACATCTGCACCTCGCCACCTAGACGGGAATTGCGATCGACTAAACCCCTAGCTGTTTCTAAACTCTTGACAGCTTGGGCATAGCGGCCACTCTCAAAGGCTATTTTGCCAGTTTGGTATTCAGTCTCAACTATTTCTACCTTTTCTGAAGTCACCAGCTCTCACCCAATTCCCAAATATTACTCCCAAAATCCGCCAAAAACTAGAACTCGCTGTTGTTGTTTTGCGACATACCTGACTCGTTGTCCCGTTTGGAACCGAGCAGATCTAACTGATCTACCCTAATTACGGGCTTGGAGCGATTTGCTCCGCTATTACGATCCTGCCAGCGATCGAACTTTAAAGAGCCTGTGACCCCAATTAAAGAGCCTTTGCGAACATAGTCAGCAGCAATCTGGGCTGTTTTGCCCCAGATTTCCAGATTGAACCAGTCTGTTTGTTCGTCTGGGTTGCGCGATCGCCGCCTCACTGCCAGAGTCAAATTGCACACAACTGTACCTGACTCAAAATACTTCACGTCAGGGTCTCCGCCCACGCGGCCGACTAAAGTTACAACATTAATGCTCATAGAATTTTTCAGGAATGTGGTCGATCGATACTGTAGGTGAAGTCTCGTAGCCGCGCTATATCCAAGATCAGTGGAAATGACAATGGTAACGGCACTGATACCAGCTTCATCCTGATCTTACACCCACTTACCAGAACATACTTATTGTGATGGAAGCGTTAACAGAGCGTTGATGGAAGCGGTAACTGAGCGGAGTCGAAGTGCAGCAATGTACAGTTTTGACTAGACTCAGGATCAAAAACGTAATAGAATCCACCTCGGTTACACTTTTGTAACAACATTATTGCACACAATTGTATTTTAGTTTGGGGGGGTACAAATCAGTGGGTCTTCTCAATCGATTTTCATTATCTAGAAACGATATGGGTATCGACCTCGGTACTGCTAACACGCTCGTTTATGTATCTGGCAAAGGTATCGTTCTCCAAGAACCTTCGGTAGTCGCGATCGACCAAGACCTGAAAATACCGCTGGCTGTGGGAGAAGAAGCTAAAAAAATGATTGGGCGCACGCCTGGGAATGTGATCGCAGTTCGACCACTCCGCGATGGGGTGATTGCCGACTTCGATACGGCAGAGCTCATGCTCAAGACTTTTATCAGTAGGGTTCGTGGCAAAACCTTGTCCCAACCTCGGATCATTATTGGCATCCCCAGCGGTGTCACTGGTGTAGAGAGGCGGGCGGTGATTGAAGCGGCAACTCAAGCTGGTGCTAGCGAGGTTCGCTTAATTGATGAACCAATAGCTGCTGCGATCGGCGCAGGACTCCCTGTGAGCGAGGCAACAGGTAATATGATTATCGACATCGGCGGAGGTACGACGGAAGTTGCGGTTTTGAGTTTGCAAGGTACTGTCATCAGCGAGTCAGTTCGGGTTGCCGGTGATGAACTCAACGAGGCGATTATCCAATACGTCAAAAAAGTTCACAATTTGGTCATTGGTGAACGCACTGCTGAAGAAATTAAAATTCAGGTCGGTTCAGCATATCCAACTCCCGAAGATAACGAAGTGGTGATGGAAGTGCGGGGTTTGCACTTGTTGTCTGGTCTACCACGAACTGTTACTATCAAGGGCCCTGAAATTCGCGAAAGTATGTCGGAACCGCTTTCAGTAATTGTGGAAGCTGTGAAACGTACTTTAGAGCGCACTCCCCCGGAATTAGCGGCAGATATTATCGACAGAGGAATTATGCTCGCTGGTGGTGGGGCTCTGATGAGAGGTTTAGATACTCTGATCAGTCACGAAACAGGAATCGTGACTCACGTTGCAGCAGACCCTCTTTGCTGCGTGGTTTTGGGAGCTGGCAGGGTATTGGAAAACAAAATGTTGGAACGGGTTTTTAGCGGGCAGTCGCGGTAATTGTAGTTCACTAATTTGGGATTTTGGATTTAGGAATTCGGCTGCCATCTAAACTCTAAAATCCTAACAAAACAATTTTAAAGTTTGAAATTATGCTAAAAAACACATTCCGTAGATGGTGGGATCTGCGATTGCCAATTACACTTTTAGGTTTAGCTGTAACTGCTGCTTGGGGAGTTCGGCAAACACAAGGTGCGGCAATGTTTGAAGCCTACAATTTTGTGACTCGCCCGTTTCATGCCAATGGCTCTGGGCAAGAACAGCTAATCTTGGCACGGACTCAGGAATTGCAAGCGCAGGTATTAGAATTAGAAACTCAAAATCAGAAACTAAAAGAGCTGTTAAATTTTGTTTCTGCTAATAAAATCAAAGGGGTTGTATCTCCGATTATTGGTCGCAGCGCTGACCATTGGTGGCAACAAGTAACTTTGGCTAGGGGCAGTAATCATGGGATTAAACCTGATTTTACTGTGATGGGCCCAGGCGGTTTGGTGGGTCGGGTTGTCAGTGTTACTCCTAATACTAGCTTGGTGCTTTTGATCAGTGACCCGACGAGTCAATTAGGTGTGGCGGTGACTCGCACTAGACATATGGGTTTTCTGCGCGGGAAAGGCAAAAATCAAGCTGTGATGGAATTTTTTGATAATGTTCCTAATGTTAAACCTGGGGATGTGGTTTCAACTTCTTCTTTCAGTCAGTTGTTTCCTGCTAGTTTGCCGGTGGGAAAAGTGGTTTCGGTAGATATGAATAAAACTCCGGCTCCTGAAGCTGTGATTGAGTTTTCTGCACCGATCAATTCTTTGGAGTGGGCGGTGGTTTATCCTCACTCTAAGGAAGTAGAGCAAAAGGCTGCTGATGCTCAAACTTCTGCACCAATCGGGGGAGTAGAGAAGAAATGAAGTCTTTACCTCGGATGTCTTCGCGATCGCGTCAATTTCTCAATTTTAGCATCACATTTACTTCTGCGCTTCTATGTTTACTGATTTTGCCAACTCGAATGCCGGGAATGGAACTGCTGGGAATTGGCCCAAACTGGCTGTTAATGTGGGTGGTAGCTTGGAGTATTAAGCGGAAACGTACTATTTGGGGAGCTGGAATCATGGGGCTGGTTTTGGGATTGTTGCAAGATGCGATGACGGCTCCTTTTCCCAGCCATGCGGTGAGTTTGGTGATTGTGGGAGTGCTGACGGTTGTGTTGCTGAAAACTTGGTCGATTCCGGCTGATATTGTGGAGAGAGACCCGATTCCGATCGCGTTAATTGTGTTTGGGATGGCGATATTATCGGAAACGGTGATGGGGATTCAATTTTTGGCGATGGGCGATCGGGCTTTAATGGAGATTTGGGTTTATCATCAACGAGTTGCTTTGTGTTCGGCGATTCTGAGTAGTCTCTGGGTTCCAGTGCTTTATTTCCCCCTGAATCGTCTGTGGGAAATGACCAAAACTTTGGAAAAATCTTAATTAGTTATTGGTGGGGTTTTGGCTAGTTTTTTACGAATAAAATGCACATTTTAAATGTAATTTTAATCCATCAACATAATGCCAGCAGGGGCGGGCGATGCCCTGAGCGAAGCGTCGCCCTGAGCGGAGCGTCGCCCTGAGCGTAGTCGAAGGGTCGAAGGGTCGAAGGGTTCACCAACCAAAATCGCC
>JAYTZD010000351.1:0-6325 GCA_043742065.1 Oscillatoriales bacterium | reverse complement strand
CTGGGTAATTAGGATACGGCAGTGCCGTTTCCCTACCATTAATCTGGGTAATTAGGATACGGCAGTGCCGTTTCCCTACCATTAATCTGGGTAGGGACACGGCATTGCCGTGTCCTCGGTGACATTGCCGTGTCCTCGGTGACATTGCCGTGTCCTCGGTGACATTGCCGTGTCCTCGGTGACATTGCCGTGTCCTCGGTGACTAAAAATCCTTCATCGCCCCCTGAAACAACGCCACTAAATTCTTCGCTTCCACAGCCACATTATGCTGTTTCGCAACCCGCAAAGCTCCCGCCTTACCCATCTGTTCCAACCGTTCCACAGGCGCTTCCAAAGCCTCCAGCATTGCATCAGCCAGCGCCTCCACAGAGCCAGCAGGAATCAACCAACCGCAAACACCAGGCTCCACGAGTTCCGGGATACCAGCAACATAGGTGCTAATCACAGGCCTGCTAAGAGCCAGAGCTTCCATAATTACTACGGGTAAACCTTCAGCAAAACTTGGCAAAACCATTGCTCGCGCCGCTAAAATCTGCTGCTGAACTTGAGCGCTATCAGCCCATCCTGTAATTTCTAAATGATTTTGTAGTCCGTATTGGTCGATCGCCTTTTCGATATCCGATCGCAACGGCCCATCACCTACTAAGATTAACTTAAACTGTAACCCAAGACTAGCTAATTTACCCGCAGCTTCGATTAACAGCAAATGACCCTTTTGCTCGCTGAGTCGGCCAATGCACACCAAACGGGGTTCGGAAGTTACCGGAACATAAGGTAAATCCAAAAATGCAGCATCCACACCACAGTGAATTACCTGAATTTTAGACCAAAAAGCGCGATCGCACCACCGATACAACTGACTTTTGCCAAAAGAACTAACCGCCGCCACAAAAGCCGCCCGTTTAATTTTTTCTTCCAAGCCAATCACCGTAGCTTTATCGAATTCTTCAGGGCCATGAACCGTGAAACTGTAAGTAGGCCCACCAAGCACCCTACACAACATCGCTACTGTGGTTGAGTTCGTCCCAAAGTGCGCGTGAACGTGTTTGATTCCCTGGGTGGAGAACCAGTTTAAGAGGACGCAAGCTTCTGCCAAGTAAGCGAAGTGAAGTACAATACCGCGATCGGAATTCCAACCTACTTTCAACATTAACCGCAAAGCTTCGATGAATCGAATCGGTCTAGTTATCGCCACTCGCCACAAACCGGATACTAAACCAAGAATCCCAACTCCTAAGACAATCTTGGTCTGTTCTTGCTCTCTTTTGTCTCCTTCGTCCACAAGTTCCGACTCGCAGGAACGGATTGAAAAACGGGCAACTTTCAATCCGCAATTCTCTACAGCCAAAATTTCTCTGCGGACAAAACTGTGGCTAACTTTGGGATATTGATTAACTAAATAAGCAATTGTCATGGGCCGTCTGAAAATGCTGTTGACTGTTGACTGTTCACTGTTGACTGTTCACTGCTTAGCGATCAAAAAAAGGCATTTTATAAGAACCTAATTTTTGTTCTACAATCAATCTGAAAAAAGGTATAGCATCTACCAAATATCTTCTCCACAACCTTTTAGGTTCGCTTAACAGTCGGTAAGCCCATTCTATACCGACTTCGCTCATCCATTTGGGAGACCTTGCTTTGCAACCAGCTTCAAAATCAATTGTTGCACCTATTGCCAAGAAAACTTTGATATGTGTCAGTTTGTGCCTATATTTAACCAACCATTTTTCTTGCTTAGGCGCACCCACTCCGATTGCCAATACTGTAGCCCCTGATTCATTAATGATGTCAATTATTTTTTCACACTCTTCTTCATTCTTTTCAAATCCAAAGGAAGGAGAATATGCTGCAACTACTATGTCTCGACCAATTCTTTGGTTGATTTTTTCCTGAGCTTGAATCGCAACTCCTTCCGCAGCTCCTAATAAGAAAATTTTAGTATTTTCATTTTCTTTATGGTACTCATAAAATGCCGGAAACAAGTCAGATCCAGAGATCTTTTCTTGGATGGGAGTACCCAAAAACTTTGAAGCATACATCAATATTTGACTATCGCAGACTCTGTAATCACAGCTATTATAAGCTTCATAAAAGTCTCGGTCATACTGCAATTTAATTAAATGGTCTACATTCGGCGTAAATACCACACCACCCCCGTCTTCTAGCCTCTCGAACAGCTCTGTTATTGAAAAATTATCAACAGGTACGTTCAATAAGTTCACAACTTTCATTTTTGGTCAGCCTCAAGTTTTTGTACTAATGTAAAAGTCACCCTGTAAATTTCTGTTTGCACTATTTGGTGCTTTGGTGAATCAGCTTCTTTCAGTATATCCTATTACTCCTATCCGTTCAATATCTAATTTGACAGATTCTGTAAATTTTTTTCAATAAAAAGAATCTATAGAAGTAGTTGATATCAAAGTGGATTCAAAGACCTTCTAGTTGGCGATGAACTGATCTTCTTTGCCTTCAGACTTTCTGGAGCTTTTAGTACCACACCCGATATTGATCCAGCAATCAGCATAAAAATTGGGTTAGTCATAGCGTTCAAAACACAGTCAAACGCATACATTGTTAAACATATTCCCAAAATCGCCGCTGGCGCAACTTTCGGGTTAGACCAGGTTCTGGCTGGATATTTGAAGCAAAAGGCGATCGCAGGAATTAACAGAGAAGCAAATAAACTGGTTAAACCTACTACGCCATTCACGCCAAATGCAATAATCCACAAGCTGTCGGTGACAGCTACATCATCACCATACTCATTATACACGCGATTTCCGCCCGAATCCCCCCAGCCAAAAAGAAATCGTAGTCGCGCTTTGTCGCCCAATATCTCTTCATTGTTAAATCTGAACGCCAGAGAAGATGCTCGTTCTTCACCAAATAATTGAGTCATGAAGCTAATAACTTCGGCGCTCGAAAATTGACCTGATGCAGCTAGATACAGATAAAATACGATATATCCGATAATAATCAATAAGGGCAAAGATGTTTTAAACTGTTTAGCGCAGAATAATACGAGCAGTGCCATTGCAAATAAACTGTAGGCACCTGTAGAACGACACAAGAAAAAAGCGATTATTAGTATAATTACCAAAGTCTTCATATTGCGACCTTGAAACTTCTTGAGTACCCCGGTTTGCCACAACCAAAATCCGATTAAAGCAGCCGTCATCATCCATAGCCCCACCATCAAACCATGCTGCATGAATACTACAGGTCTCCACCCACCCATACGCCTAGCCTGACCCCAGTCCTCAAAGGCATTGACACCGTAAACCATCTGGTGCAGAATTGGGCCCCTAACCCCTTCAATCATCGTAAAAGGAATGTAGGCTAACCCACCTGCAAAAATGCCGATCGCTAACTGTCGCAGTCCATCTAAACTATTGAGATACAATCTTCCTAAAAGATAAGGCATCCCCCAAGTAACGATTTGGTTTAAAGTTGGAGATAGCGGGCTGCCACCATTAGTAACTTGCGAAATAATGGGGCATAAACAGCAAATTAGGATTGGCACGTCTATCCAACCAGGCTTAAAAGATGTGAACCGCGCAGTATCGTAAACAAGAGTACCCAGCAAAACACCGTAGCAAGCTGCTGACATCTTGGTATATGGTGGCAATCCAGGGATGCTCAAAGCAACTTGTGGTAAAAACTGCCACGCTACAATCATGCTGATGATCAGTGCTCGCTTGGTGGGAAACCTCACAAATAGGTATAATACGATTGGAATCCAGCCGTACATAATAATTGGAATCAATGCGGCCATAGGCTTTGTTTGGCAATAGAATTGGAATAATTCTGAAGAATCAAGACTAATGAGTTGAAAAACCTAAATCGAGACTAAATTCTACAGCTAACTTTGAGGGGGTTTGTACCCCCTTTCCAGGGCAAATTTTACGAGTTGAGCCCGATTTTCTATGTGTAATTTGCTGAAAATGCTGCCCAAATGAGCTTGGACAGTTCTGGGGCTAATAAACAGTCGATGGCTAATTTGTTTGTTCGTGTAGCCCTGAATAACTTCCCAAAAAACTCTTTCCTCTGCTGGCGTTAAAGGCAAAGGTGCTGGTGGCGCTACTGGCAGAATTTTTGGTTCCACCGTCAGTGCGGTAGAATTTTGGAGGAGTCGGACAATCTCGGCATGAATGCGGTGAGAACGTTCTAACTGCGCCTTGACCTTAGCTAATATTTCTTCAGACTGAAAAGGTTTGACTAAATAATCATCAGCTCCGATCGAATGACCTTCAACTTTTGATTCTATTTCGCCTTGACCTGACAAAAATATGAATGGTATTAATTGTCCCAAACGGGTTCTTCGCAAACGGCGACAAAACTCAAAGCCGTCCATTTCGGGCATCATGACATCAGAAATTACCAAATCTGGGGGGTCACTTTCAAAAATCGAGAGTGCTTCAATGCCAGAAGTGGCGGATTGAACCCGGTATCCTTGGCTTTCCAAGTACATTGCTAAGACTGTTTGACAGTCTGCTTCATCGTCAACAACTAATATTCTTTCCATGCCAGAATTGCACCAAGTCGTGTTGACAGTTAATAAAACTGTAACTCGTTAATCTAAAATCTAAGATCTAGAATCGGCTGTCATTGAGAGGTTTTTAGATTTTTCTCGATCGGAAGGAGGTGCAAAAGAGATCATCTGACTAGATACTGTAGTCAGTGGCGGCTCGAATGAATGCTGGTGTGCAACCAACAAATCTTCAAATATTGGTGCTGGTTGGGGACGACTGAACAGGTATCCTTGCATGATATCGCACTGGTGTTTCTTCAAAAAGGCTAGTTCGGCTTCTGTTTCTACTCCTTCAGCAATGACGGTCATGTTTAGACTGTGACCCAGTAAAATCACAGCAGTAGTGATGGCGGCATTTTGAGCATCTTCGTTAGCGTTGCGAACAAAAATGCGATCGATCTTTAAGCTGTCAAAAGCAAATTGCTTGAGATATCCTAAAGTAGCATAGCCGGTACCGAAGTCGTCAACAGCAATCCGAATGCCTAGGGCTTTGAGTTCGTTGAGAGTTGCGCCTGCGACAGTAGCATTTTCGACCAAAGCACTTTCGGTCATTTCTAGCTCTAAATTGGAAGGATCCAAACCGGTAGTTTCGAGGATTTGGACAATTCGCGCCTTGAGTTGAGGGTCTGACAACTGTCGGGCGGACAAATTTACTGATATCCTGAAGGGCGAAAACCCAGCTTCCAGCCAACTAGCGGCTTGAGCGCAAGCTGAAAGCAGTACCCATTCTCCAATCTGAATAATTAAGCCTGTTTCTTCTGCGAGGGGAATAAATTCCATCGGAGAAATTATACCTCGATCGGGATTTTGCCAGCGTACCAAAGCTTCTGCACCGATAATTTGTCCGGTAGCAATATCTACCTGGGGCTGATAGTATACCTGAAACTCACCTTGTGCCAAAGCGCGGCGCAGCAAAGCTTCCAAAGCCAATTTTTCAGGACAGACAGGCTTGAGGGTGGTTGAGTCGTTTACTAAATCGTTGAGTCTGGCTTCTGCTTGCTGGAGTGCGACAGTCAAGGGTTGAGTAATAGTTTGTCGTTTGGAGACGCGAGAGGAAATTGCTCCCAGTAATTCTGCTTTAGTAAAGGGCTTGGTCAAATAATCATCTCCCCCCAATTCCATCCCTCGGCGAAAATCTGCTTTTGCGCCTTGAGCCGTGAGAAAAATAAATGGAATTGTCGCAGCTAGGGAATTTTGGCGTAGAGTCCGCAAAACCTCGTAGCCGTCGAGTTCCGGCATCTGTACATCGCACAAAATTAAATCGGGAATCTCCGAGAGTGCCATCTGCACGCCTACTCGACCATTTTGGGCCACGATGACCCGATAGTTTTGCGATTCCAGGAGTTGCAGAAGAGTTTCCCGGATTAATTCGTCGTCTTCAATGACCAAAATTTTGAGCATGATAGTTATATAATAGATGCCACTACATATTATACTGAAGCTTAATAATCGGTGAGTATTTCAATAACACTAGCATAGTCAAGTTATCGACTAACTGATTAGGCCAATTAGCCAATATGTGATTAGCCAAATGGCTAATCATATGTCCTTGGCTCACATTTCACAATCACTGAGGAGGCAAGACTGCCATTTGTCATCTGTCAATATTGATACTCCCCACCGATGAATCGGGGGGATTCTTGATTAAGACCACAAAGGGACTCTCAAAGGCGTTAACAAAGCACCTCTACTGACTTCTTTGAGACAAAGCCCCAAAGTTGCCGCTACTTTTCGACCGATATTGGCTGCTCCATTACAGTCGGCATTAATCAACAAACCTTCAAGAGTACGATA
>JAYTZD010000350.1:0-3217 GCA_043742065.1 Oscillatoriales bacterium | reverse complement strand
CGATCGCCTCCAAGGCCTTTTGCAGAGTTTCAACGTGCTTTTCTACAGCTTGGCGAGTCTTGGTAGCATTGTTATTGTCGGCTTGGATCACAGTTTTTTGCAGTTTCTGCATATAATCTGGAGTCATTTGCACCGCAATCAAATCTTTGCTAACAGTATAGTCGCAAATCTTGGGATTTCCCTTGCAAGTTTTATCTAAGTCAGTGCGGGCTTTTTGCAGAGTCCTTTGTTCCTCTAACTTAACTTCTGCTTGCTGCAAATAAGTTCGATAGGAAGGCATCAGCGACTTGGTTTTTGAGTAATAAGCAGTTGTGCTAGGAACTTTTTCGGCGGAGCTCAAAGCTCTACGCCAGTGTTCTGATGCTTGAAACCAGGCATTTCGCTCTTCAAAAATTCTGGCTTGAGCAGCTATTGTCACTGCTTGAGTATAGGCTTCTTCGGCAGTTGCTTCAAGAGTTTTGCGATCGCGCGCTTGTGAAAGTTTGCTTTCATATTTAGGAACCAGCACCTTAGCTTGTTGATAAGATTCCGTACTGCTGGGAATTTCTGATAGCGTGTCCAGGGATTTTTGCAAATTTGCTTCTACTTTATCCCAGCTTTCAGCTTTCTGAGCAATTATAGCACGAGCTTCTGCTACTTGAGCTGTATTTTTAGCCGATCGCAATTTCTTTTCAGCTTTCGTTTCTGTGGTTAACTGCCGATTTCCACGGGCTAGTTTTGCCTGATATTCCTTTAACTTTTGCTGAGCAAAGGGATAAGCTGGACTGTTTGTCGGAATTTCTTTGAGTTTCGCGATCGCACTTTGCCACAGAGATTGCGCTTCCTGCCAATTCTCGGCACTATGAGGCGGGTTTTCGGTTGTTTCAGTCGCTGATACCGCCAGCCTCGCAGCATCCACTGCAAAGGTCAAATCCTGACTTTGGCTGCGGTATTTGTTCAGATCATCTTGAGCTTTGCCGTGATGAATTGACCAAAAGGGAATAGGTGTTAAAAGTGCGATCGCCTGTTTTAGCTGTGCTTGCGCTGATTCTGGACTACTAGCAACCTTTGAGGTTTTGAGCGTCCTCACCGAGTTATTGCTCAACTGTTCAGCATCAGCAAGGGCAGTACATTGACCGATCACACAAGGGCGACTCAGCAGATAATAAACGCCTCCGAAAACTCCGATCGCCAAACTAGCAATTCCCGCTACAGCCAAGCCCAAAAACGGTGACTGTTTTGGCTTAGGATCAACTATCACTGGTTCCATATCCAGCGGATCGAAGGGATTTTCAGCAATATCTGTCGGTATTGATGAGACTTGAAAGGCGATCGGTTCCGCATCGTTGGAAGTATCCCATACATCGGGAAAAGCTTCCTCAAACCCTGGATCGGTCGCATCTGTTTCTAATGGCAACTCAGGCACTGCATCCAGTATATTTGCTAGATTTGATGCCTTAACTTCTGTTACTTCTGCGGAAATCTCTTCAGTTTTTTTCCCAACTTCCACTGTTCTTGTCCTTGACAAAACAGGGTGATTCATCGTAAAAGAATGGAACGCATAGGGTTGTTTTTGCCCAGTAATTTTCAGGCAAAGTCCAATCTGTTGAATAGATTCAGGCTCCAATTCCAGAATTGCGGCTTCTAGCACCGCAAAAGTTTCCTTTGCCTTGAGAACCAAACTTCGCGGATGTTCTCCCACCACAGTTAAAGATGCTTCTCGAAAATCGCAACTTAGATAAAGTGGCAAATTTTTAAATCCGGCTGCTTGCAAGTGCTTCTGCAAATCTACTTCGAGAATTTGTGCTTTGCTTTGTCGTGCTGCTACTGTCATAATATAATAAATTATTATTGGGAATTGGGAATTGGGAATTGGGAATTGGGAATTGGGCATTGGGCATTGGGCATACTGTAAACAACATCCAAACCATTATGCAGTAAGTCATTCCCAATTCTTTAATCGAAAATCAAAAATCGAAAATCGAAAATCGTATCATCCTAACCCCAACTCACGCTTGAGCAAATTAATCGACTTAGCACCGATGTAGTTTTCGCTGCATATCAGTTGTGGGGGACGAATAATATCCTCTCTGGCCGCATTGATAGCAGCTTTTACTGTAGCAAAACTCGGTTGGTCGCAAAAGATAGTTCTAGCCGATCGCACGATCGAGTTAATTTTGTAGCTATCGGATATCAGCGCCGTCATCACCAGCAAATCCTCTCCCCGGAAACTGTGAATGATCACTTCAGTCGATCGCAGCATACCAGGACTGAGACTGACTAAACCTAAATAACTATCTTTCGGCAAATCCCCCACCAACTTAATCTCCTGAACATAATCATAGATGTCCACGGGAATAACTCGCACAGAACGAGGTGCCGCGATCAACTCAGCCTGTCCGATAAAATACCGACTTGTGATCACGGTTCCCGAAGAGATTTGATCCAGAAAAGTAGCCAACTCTTCCATTGGTACCAACTGAATCGGGATTCGCAAAGCTTGTTCGAGTTCTCTCGCCATCAACTCTCCTACGCCGATGTCCTCAGCCGGGGCTGTGACGACCACTCGCGCGCTGCACCGGAGTCGCCAGTCAATTTCGGCCAAAAATAATTCCCTCGCTTGGTTGAGCGTACAGCCCTGTCCCAGCATTTGGTCAAGACTTTCTTGTACTATTTTGTTAGCAAGAGGATATTCATCCAGGATGGGAGATTTGAGTTTACTCCCACCTTCGTGGCCTTGTGCGCGCACGTAAATGCCCGATCCAGCCTGAGCTTCCACCAGTCCAGTATTTTCTAGCTGTCGGTATACTTTACTGATGGTGTTGCGATGCAAACCCGTCTGCATAGCTAATTGTCTGGTACTGGGTAAGCGGTGTCCAGGCGGAAATTGTCGCGAGGCGATCGCAAACCTGATTTGATTAAACAGTTGGGTGGAGGCTGGAATATCGCTATCTGTTTGAATATGAAATTGAACCATATTAAATGTTCCGAGGATTTCAACTTAGTATTTTTATAGGTGAGTACCGCGCATATTATGGCTCGGATATCTCTCCCTATAGCATAATCTGATTTTGGGCTAACTTGATGTTTTCTTCCCCGTCAGCAGATAAGTCCGCATTTCCCCTTTACCTTTAATCTCGATCTCGCCGCGATCTTCAAATTCATATTTATCCTGCAGCAACTTATAAGTATAGTGGCTGACTTGAATGCGGCCCGGTATACCGTGAGATTCCATGCG
>JAYTZD010000349.1:0-6332 GCA_043742065.1 Oscillatoriales bacterium | reverse complement strand
AAACAGGACAGTACCGCATTATTGAGGAAAATGACTTTCAAGCAATGTATGGACTAGCCCGTGATGTCGATCGCATGAGAGGAGGATTGCGTATCGTCATCTTGGCTGTGCGGGCGGCACAAAAACACCCCGATCCAGAGAATCTGAATCTACTTGCTGAAGCAGTTGCTATGCTGGGAGATCTGCCTGAACTTCCAACCCGCAATAGCTTCGATCGATTAGTTCCAGAGAATTTCGACTTGGATGAAGATGATGAAGTGATGCTCGATCCTGATGAAATTGAGCGTCCTCTGGAATCTGAGAATGCGATCGACAATAGGATAGATCGATCGTGATGGCTGTAGCAAATAATGAGCCTAACAATCTGGAAACTCTTGAAAATCAGCTACGCGAACTTTCTCACGACGATCGAGTGCTGACAATTATTCAAGACTTTGCCGATCGACTTGGTAAGACAAAAGACCGTCAGAGAGTTTTCGGAGCAGAGGGAGCGCTGGTGCGTCAGCCAATTGAGTATGGGGATATGTTAGCAAGAGGTCTGATTCGGGACGATGAGGATGCCTTCGCCCTTTTGCAGGGAGATATTATTAGTAGTGACGCTGGCTACTTCTTGGGAGAACGTATTACTAACATGAAGTTTGCTGTCGCAAGCTCAACCTGTGACCTTGTTCAGGGCCGCCGCGATTATGCTTCACTGCTGCGATTGCAACCAATTTTTTCTGACAATCCTGAAGCAAAGCAACTCCTCGGTGAAATGCTAAAGTTCAAATCGACTAAGCGAATGTATCTTCCACCATTACCAGGGGATTCTCGTAATGTAGTAGCCAATGCTGTAGTATTTGATGGGATTGTACAGATACGTCTTGATGATTTGCTGTTAGCAACACGGCACGCTAGCCTAAGTCTTGTCGGGTGGAGAATATTTGGTTCTCTTGTTCGGACAATTATGGTGCGAGCAGGCGCTAGTGAAACAGAAATGCGATCGAAAGCCTAACGGTAAAATGGAATGTCTACAGTATATAAACTCAGAAAAATATTGACAAGTTGCAAGATTTTGTGATCTCTTAGTCCGCGTAGGCGGACTTCGTTTGTGTAGACGCGGTTTCAACCGCCGAGTCATCAAGCCACCACGCGCCATCCAAGAAACCGGGTTTTTTCCCATCTCTTCGTCTGTCACAAAGTATTCTCGCAAAAACCCGGTTTCTGGCCGCCCACCAATCATGATAAAATAAACATCGGTGTCACCCACAACTCCCCACAATGGACGAAACCCGCGATCGAGCTTACGCCAATCTGATTCAACAACTCCTCAGTTGCACCAATGGTGAGGAACCGCAGATTTTACAGGCTAACTCGGAATTACTCGATGCAGAATTTCTCATGGTTTGCCAGGTAATAGCAGAAAATTTGGCAGAAGAAGGCCAGGAAAATGCGGCGGATTTCTTACGAAATCTTGCCAGTAAACTAGGAGAATTCTTGGGCTTCACCTCTTCTCGCGGTAATAATGCTGATAACAACTACCCACGGGATTATTTAGACTTTTTACAATTGCTAGTACAGACAGAAGAAGATAATTTTGGTGATGATTCACACCATATTTATACAGTATTACAAGCAAACATAGATAAGATTAATCCTAATTTGATTTCAATTCTCAGAACAACGATGGCTGGAAGTCTGATTGAAAGAAGTTCTCCAGAGCAAACTGAAAAATTTGCTGCCTTAATTGAAAATATTGCTATTAAGCTTAATAAATTTCCTAGAGGCAATAGGGCTGAGAATATAGAAATTGCTATTGCTGCCTATGAAATCGTGCTTTCAGTTCGCACCTTTGAAAATAACCCAGAAGGATGGGCAAAAACACAAAATAATCTAGCCAATGCCTACTCTGTCACAATCAGGGGAGACAAAGCACAGAATATCGAAAAGGCTATCTTTTGTTATCAAGAGGCACTAAAAGTTCGTACTCGCGATGCCTTTCCCAAAGATTGGGCGACGACAACAAATAATTTCGCCGCTGCCTATTATAATAGAGTCAATGGAAATAAAGCAGATAATATTGAACAAGCGATCAAATTGTTTAAAACTGCATTAGAAATCCGCACCCGCAATAACTATCCTCAAGAATGGGCTGAGACCAACCATAATCTAGGAGAAGCTTACCGTCAGAGGATTAGAGAACATCGGGGAGAAAATATCGAGCAGGCAATTACATTTTACAATGCTGCTCTGGAAGTCAACACTAGATATGACTTTCCTGAACGATGGGCTGAGACCCAAAATAATCTGGGAGAAGCTTACCGTGAAAGAATTCGGGGAAAGCGGGAAGAAAATATCGAGCAGGCGATTAAATTTTACAATGCTGCTCTAGAAGTCCACACCCGCGAGGCTTTTCCCGAATATTGGGCAACGACGCAAAATAATCTGGCAATTGCCTACTGTCAAAGAATCAGGGGAGAGAAAGCTGAGAATATTGAAAGGGCGATCGCATCTTATCACAATTCTTTAACTATCAGCACTCGCGAGGCTTTCCCGCAAAATCACACAGAAACTTTATATAATTTAGGTCATATTTATCAAATAAACAAGCAATGGCAACTTGCTTATGATACCTACGCCGCCGCCATTGAAACAGTAGAATTCCTGCGGGGTGAGATTCATTCTGGAGATGAAAGCAAACAGAAATTAGCCGAAGAATACAATATAATCTACCGAAATATGGTGGAAGTTTGCCTAAAGCTAAAAAACTACACCGCAGCCATAGAATACGCCGAACGCAGCAAAGCCCGCAACTTAGTAGAAATCCTCGCCAACCGCGACTTATACCCCAAAGGCGATATTCCCGAAACCGTTCTCAACGAACTCTCCCGTCTGCGTCGAGAAATTGATGCCGAACAGCGCCGACTAGACAAGCAACAGACAAATCGTAACAGCAACAGTGGCACAATATCGGGAGAACGCAGCCTCCAAATCGACAGCCGACAAACTACCAGCAGCAATTCTACCAATCTCACCCAATTGCGGCAACAACTCGACGAACTACTCATCCGCGACATCCAACCCATCGACTCTGACTTCCTGCTGACTCAAAAAGTTAAAGGCATTCCCTACAGCGATATTCAAGCCCTCACAGCAGAAAATACTGCTATCCTTCAGTGGTACATCCTGGGAGACAAATTCCTTACTTTCATTATCACCCCTCAATCACCAACTCCTATAGTCTGGCAATCTTCAACAGCAGACTTTGAAGCCTTAATAAATTGGGATAACGAGTATCGGAAAGACTACAAAGACAGAAAACCCCAATGGAAGCAAAAACTAGCCTCCCGCCTCCAAAACCTAACTGAGATTTTGCATCTTGATGAGATTTTAAAGAATATTCCGAAACCGTGCGATCGACTGATTTTAATTCCCCATCGCTTCCTGCATCTTTTCCCCCTTCATGCGTTGCCAATCTCCCACGAAAGGGATTTTGAAAGCGGATACACCGATGAAATCGATTCTTCTATCACTGTATCCCTGTCCAAATCCGAATCGTGCCTTCTCGACTTATTCCCTGGTGGAGTCGGCTACGCGCCCAGTTGTCAATTGCTGCAACAGGCGAAAAAGCGACAACGCCCTAATTTCTCTCACCTATTTGCTATTGCCAATCCTACCAAAGATCGCTACTTACTTGAACTTCAAGCCGCTAACATCCGTCACAAATTCAAATCTAATGATTTCTTGGCAAAAGATGATGCTAATAAAAACGCAATTCTAAACGGAAAACTAAGCTTTGCCAACTGCGCTTATTTCGGTTGTCATGGCAAGTTTGAGCCTGATTCGCCTTTGGAATCAGCCTTGAAGTTGGCAAATCACGAACATTTTACACTGTTGGAAATTTTGAATCTTGACCTAAATCAATGTCGTCTTGTCACTCTCTCCGCCTGCGAAACTGGATTGACAGAATCCAAAACCAGCGATGAATATATCGGCTTACCTTTTGGCTTTCTCTTGGCTGGTAGCCCTAGTATAGTCAGTACCCTTTGGGAAGTAGATCAATTCGCCAGCACTTTATTACTGATGCGGTTCTATGAAAACCTAGAAACTCTATCAACTTTTACTGCTCTTAATGAGGCACAACAATGGCTGCGGAATCTGACCTCAGAGGGGCTTGAAGCATTATTAAAATGCCTCAAACCGCAAATCGATCAAACATTTAAACTGTTGCCCAAAAAAGAACGCACACGCTTTGTTAATGCTCCTCTGGAGGGCGCACTGAACCGCAAGCCTTTTCCTTTTGCTGAACCTCATTACTGGGCTGGCTTCACTGCGATCGGTGTTTAGCAATCCTGACAAAACTTGTCCAAATTTTTCGTACTTATGTAAATAAGTACCAGTATTAATGGTACTCCTGCGTAAACGCCAGCAGTTATTAGCGAACCCAATGCAACAGCAAAACCTTGACTCAATACGTCTTTAAAGGCTTGCGTACAAACATGAGGACGCAATTTAGCGGCTGATTTTTCTAACCTGCTAGGTTCATTCGGGTCTTTTGCACCTAGATCGTTGTCTAATTCTCCTGACTCAATTGCTAAGGTTTCGGCTGCATATTCTAAATCGCCTTCACACTCTTCAAGTACATCAAGAGCTTTTAGAGCATCGGGATATTCTTGTAATTGGGAGCGATACTGTTCAATTTCTGCTTGGGTAATGGTAGTCATTGGGATAATGGCGATCTATTAAATGAGTAATTCTTATTTTGCCATAATTATTGTACTTCTTTTGTGCAGAAACCCGGCGGTTGAAATAGCATTGATACAAACGAAGAAATCCGGCGGTTTAAACCGCGTCTACATAAACAATGTCCGCCTTCGCGGACTAAGAAATCCGGCGGTTGGAAACCGCGTCTACACAAACAATGTCCGCCTTCGCGGACTTAAGAAACGCGGCTGAAATATCCTGTTTATTTCTTAGTCTGCGGAGGCAGACTTCGTTTTTGTAGTCGCTGTTTCAACCGCCGAATCACTAACTACCGGCGGCGACAAAGTAGGCTCAGATTCTGCCAGATTTAACTGACCGCCACAAGAGCGCAATTCGTACAATTTTGCATTAATTTGATACTCATACTGACTCAATAACCTTGCATAAATATAGCCAGCTTTTCCATCCAAAAAGCCGAGCTGAATAAAGTAAAATAAAATAAATCTGAGCATTGGTTTAAAAGGCAGCCGCACCCAAACTTTTTTCAGAAATCGCTTGCGCTGCACTGCATCTCCAAATAAGTGAGCGCCAATAGTGCCGCTGTCATCGCGCCCTTCAATAATATTGTAATAAACACGAGCTTCCCAATTAGAATAGCGGTTGTGCCGTTCTATCCAATGAAATAAATCGCGGTAATCTTCGTGGATCATGTCATTTTTTAAGTAGCCGACAGCACCGGCTAAAATGACGTGTTCGTGCACTTCGTTGTCGCCTGTATTGGGCACAGATTCAGTGCCGAGATTTTCGTAGCGGCCTTTTTGATGCTTGAACAAACGCAAGTTCCAGTCGGGATATCTGCCTCCGTAACGCAGCCATTGTCCTAAAAATAAAACTTTTCGATTGAGGTAGTAACCCTCAAAATTCGGGTTTTGGATGACTTGGGCAATCTCGTCCCAAAGTTCAGGGGTAATCCGCTCGTCGCAATCGACAATTAACACCCATTCGTTGCGAAATGGCAGGTTATCCAATGACCAATTTTTCTTTTTTGGCCAGCGGTTATCGAAGTAGAATTGCACTACTTTTGCGCCACTACTGATGGCAATTTCGACAGTACGATCGCTACTTTGGGAATCAACCAGAAAAACTTCATCCGCCCTGGCAAT
This sequence comes from Oscillatoriales bacterium, assembly GCA_043742065.1. GTDB lineage: Bacteria > Cyanobacteriota > Cyanobacteriia > Cyanobacteriales > Microcoleaceae > Microcoleus. The sequence continues at coordinate 486 of JAYTZD010000349.1, read as the reverse complement.
GCTCGCCAGACACGCAGGTAGATTGAGTTCTTCGTCTTTTGCCGGAATGAGTACCGAAACCGGAATCTTGGATGAACTAGAGGTCATTCGATTTTAGATTTTAGATTTTAGATTTTAGATTTTAGATTTTGAAGGCGACCCCACGGATCAATTCGGGGGCTTGGGGATTTTAGAGGTTGCCGCGCACAGCTCGCAATGCTTCCCAATTTTGGATTGATTTCACGGATAAATCCGGGGGCTTGTAGAATCAAGAAATTCTTGGTCATAATCGAGTGCTTGAACCTGAATTCGGTCGAGTTGTTGTGGATGAAGTGCGATCGGCACTAGATAGCGAGGGATATTGCCTATAGCCTAATGCCTGCGGGTCGATTTCGGTGCAAAAACCATGCCGCTGACGGCTGCACTCAAATAACCAATTTGACCCCAAGCAAAAACCAAGTTTTCAAAGCGCAGCGCTGGATCTCTAATATATTTAAAAGATTTGTA
>JAYTZD010000348.1:0-3225 GCA_043742065.1 Oscillatoriales bacterium | reverse complement strand
GCTAAATGCGCCATCGATCGCAATACTTTTTCTAAGCCTTCTCTCAAACTAACCTCTTGCAAAGGCTGTCCCAGAATCGCTAGATCCGATCGAGGAGTTAGGGACTTAGATGTAACGAGATGAAGTGCTGTTTCCAAAACTTGTTGGGCTAAGCGATGCCGATCCATCCCTTCCAAGGTAAGCGCTTCAATGGCGACTGAAGCTTTTTGCAGTTCTTGAATATCGGGCGGAGTCCGATCGCGATCGACCAGAATTCTCGCCGATTCTACTCGCGATCGGGTAAACAAACTTGAGGTTTGCGGCACTTGTTCCAAAGCGGCAACAGCGGCGGTGCGATCGCCCTGGGCACTGCGACAGCGGGCTAGTCCAAAGGCGGCTGTCACGTAACTGGGATCGGTGGCTAACACCAGTGCATACATTTGGATCGCTAGCGCGTAATCCTTAGTTTGTTCTGCGGCTAATCCCAGCGCCAATTTGGGGGCTAGTTCCCCCGGTAAATCGAAATACACCCGATCGAAGGCTTGTTTGGCCTCGCGTCCCTTTTTTTGTGCCAATAGCGATCGCCCCTGATACCAAGGTACTCGCCAATCCCACGGGTCGTTTACCTCTAGTTCCGAGAGGATGGACTCTACTTTCGGAAACTGGCGTAATTCGATCGATGCTTCCGCTAAACGAAGTTCGGCTTCGGTTGACTTCGGTTGCTGTTCCCGAATCAGTTTGATGGCTTCACTGCGTTGTTTGGGATCGGCGATCGCAGTAGCATTCAACAGGGCATTAAATGCGGGATCTTTTGAGTCGAGGGTGGGGACGGGCAAATGGCGATAGTCCACCACCAAGGAGTCCAGATTGCCAGCCGCAGTTAGCGCTAGCATATCGCCACTAAACAGGGTACTGGCAGACGGGCGGGGTTGTCCGGTGTCTGCTGCTACCACTTCCCGCAATACGCCGAGTAACTGATCGGCCATTTCATCCGCTGATTGAAAGCGATCGTCGGGATGTTCGGCGGTGGCTTTCAGCAAAAAGCGATACAGTGATTCGTGTCGGACAAAAATCGGCACGTCCTTGGCATCTGGCAGGCGATAGCGATACTCGTGACTCAAACCGGGAATTTGGGCAATTAACACCGCCAGAGTGCGCCCTACAGTAAACAGATCGGAGACGGCGGTGGGGCCTTCGCCTGCTTCTGGTGCGGTATAGCCGATCGTGCCGTAAATGTCGCCATCGAGATCGTCGATCCGCCGCACACCACCCATGTCAATCAGTTTGACATCGTTGTTTTCCAGCATGATGTTGTCGGGTTTGAAGTCGCAATAGATCAACCCCGCTTGATGCAAATAGCCAAAGGCACTGAGGATGCGGTGAATGTAGGCGATCGCCTCGGCAACGGGTAAGGGGCCGCGCTGTTTGCGAATCTCTTTGAGGGTGCTACCGCCCACGTATTCCATCACGATGAACCCTTCTGTGTGGTGCTGCACGAAGTTGTAGATTCCGACCAAGTTGGGGTGCTTCACCGCTGCCAAAAATTGTCGTTCTGCGACGGCTACAGCAGCGCTGGCGATATCTTCGGTATTCAATAGCCCTTTCAAGACCACATAGCGGGAAAGCACGCGATCGAAGGCTAAATAAATCCAGCCCAAGCCTCCATAGGCGATCGCCCCTTTGACTTCGTACTGTCCGACGACGAGATCGCCTGTCTGCAAGCTCGGAATAAACGAAAACTTCTGCCCGCACTTGCTACAAAAGCCTTTTTCGCGCCGCAGGGCATGATTGCAGTTGCCACAAAAGCGCTTGTGATCGGGGACTTTTGCCTCCGCCATCAGGGCTTTTTCTGGCTCGTGGGACGGTAGTTCTGGCACAGAAACCAGTCCTGCCCCCAGTTGTTTGCGGGTACTGCGGGAGGATACGGATCCGGTGCGCCGCGAACCGCGCGATCGATTCGTTAGCGGAGATGACCCAGTTCCGGTAACGCTGCTAGAGTTGCGCCCGGTGACGGCTGCACTCATGGGTGTACCGAGGGGTTGATTGCCCCCGACGGAGTTAAGCGAGGCCAGGCCGCAGACATCACAATAGCCATCTTCAATGGTGCCAGTGCAATTATTTCGATTACAGCGATTCATAAATTAGGTATTAGGTTTTAAGGTTTGAGATTTTAAGGTTTTGGGTTTTAAGGTTTAAGGTTTTAAGGTTTTAAGGTTTTGGGTTTAAGCATCAACTCGATCCATCCAAAATGTCATGCTCAATTAGGGCAATTAATTTCTAGCCAACTGGATAAATCAGCTAAACTAGATAGATCGAAAATAGCCTCACCTAAATCCGATAACTGCTCAGATGATAGCATTGACAAACGATCTTCTATTTCTTGATTGAGTTCGCCTAGCCGCCGTTGTAATTGGCGTTTAATCAGATTTATTTGACCTCTTTGTTCGCCTCTTTGTTCACCAATTTGTTCCCCAATTTGTATGCCTTCAGTTCGCCCTTCAGTTCGCCCTTCAGCCCGCCCTTCAGCCCGCCCTTGAGTCAACCCTTCAGCCTTGCCCAACTCGATCGCACCTATTCGTTCTCGTTCAAACTGTTCCCGCTTCTCCAAATCATCTATTTCCTCTAAACTGAGATTTACGCGATCGGCAATCGTAAAAGCCTTCTCAATTTCCGGTACAATTGACATAGATGCTGGTATCACCTCTAAATCCGGTGCTTTTCGTAAAAAATAAAGCCACTTATCCGTAATATTCGTCAATTCTTCTAGAGTTTTATTAAATTTTGGCAACTCCACAAACACTAATTTTAGCGGACTATGCTGATAATTCAGTAGTAACTCATCTTCCTTAAGTGTAAATTGTGAAATCACTTTACTATGTTCCTGAAACAGGATAAAATCTGTCACCGCTACACCGATCGCAGCTCTCAATTCTGGATAAACTTCCCCTAATTTCAGTTGATTTACATACATTTTCGCTGTGTTGTAAAGAATCCTTTTCCCAAATGCAGGTACATTAAGTGCCTGCATTTCAATTAACACATTTTCCCCATTATTCAAGAGAGCTTTCACATCAAAATAAGTAGTTTTCAATCCCGAAATTCTCCCAGGGGCGTAGGGGTCGATAATTTCCAAAGAAACTATGACTGTCTCACCTTGATAGACAATTGCATTCAGGAAACTAATTAAAATATCTTGGCTTTGATCCGAACCAAAGATTTTTTTAAAGGCATAGTCTGTTTTGGGGT
>JAYTZD010000347.1:0-12945 GCA_043742065.1 Oscillatoriales bacterium | reverse complement strand
TCTATATCATTCCTTCCCCTTGTGAAGGGGATGGGAGGAGAATCGGATCGGATTTTGGTTAAGAAAATTAACAAAATGCGATCGCACAACAGTCAAATCCTAGGATAAATGACACCGGACAACTTTGAGCAATTCCATCAATAAATCTTCAAAAAATATAATGGCACTTCATCAACACTCATTTTTCCTCTCAGAACCGCTTACCCTAACAGAAGTCTTACAAGCTCTTGAGCAAAATAAAAGTCTAGCTCAAACAAACCTCCAGGGAATCAACCTCAGCCAGATGGATTTATCCGGGATTGACTTAAGCGGGACAAACTTAATCGGGGCCAACCTCAGCAAAACTAATTTCCAAGACGCAAATCTCCAGGGAGTTGATTTACGGCGGGCCAGTCTCAGAGATGCTAATTTGAGTGGCGCAAACTTACAAGAAAGTTATTTTTTTCGAGCAGATTTACAAGGTTGTAATCTCGTCGATGCCAAATTAGAATCAGCTAAATTCAAATTAGCTTTATATGATAGCAATACCCTGTGGCCAGAAGGATTCAATTATCAAAAGAGCGAAGCTATTGGGCCAAAAGCTAGTCTCAGTGGGGCTTTCTTGAATACAGCCAACCTCCGAGGAGCAGATTTGAGTTACTGTAATCTGCGAGGTGCTTATCTCAGTGGAGCCGATTTAACCGGTGCAAATTTAGAGGGAGCAGCTTTAAGTGGCGCAACTCTTCAAAATGCTTTACTCACTGGTGCTTATTTGCGGAATGCGATATTAATTGGCGCTGAGTTACAAGGAGCAGATTTACGGGCCGCTGATTTGACTGGGGCTAATTTAGAACAATTAAAAAGTATTGCTGGTGCTGATTTTAGTTTAGTACAAGGATTGACTGAGGAAGCCAGAGCAATGCTTCGCAGTCGTAGTGCAAAGGAGTTAGGTACTTGGAATTCTTTCACTCGTAATAATACGGCTCAAAGTCTTGTTAGATAGATTCCCGTTGATTGTTGATTGTTAACTGTCATTGCGAGGGCGAAGCATTTCGGCAGACAATTTGTTAGTGAGAACCAGAGATTTACTGCCGAAATGCTTCGCCCCTACAAAACGATGATTTACCTGAGAATGAAACCAGCCCTGGGGGTTGGGGGGGTTCTCCTACAAATGCCGTTCTAAATCGAACAGAAAACCATGTATGTACTCTTCAGTCCACTCCTCGCCATAGAACCGCAAAAACATCCCCCTCGCAGGGTCTTTCGCAGCACGATAATTGATATAATTCCGTTGAGCCTGAAGGATTTCTGCCAATCTCTGACTATCTGTGACTGGTTCTGCCCGATCGACCAAATCGAGATAAGCTTGTAGATAATCCTGAAAAGCTGCAAAAACCGTAGTTTGCACAGCCTCCGTTTCCTTGGGACGAGTCCAGAGAAACGCTGGAGAAAAGAACTGTTTTGCCTCTTCGGGAAAATCGCCACCCCAAGGTAAGTCTTTTTGATACTTGTTAAAAATCGGTAAAATCGGATCGGAGTATTGCTTTTGATAAGCCGAATCATGGAACAACGGCTGCATATCTAAAGCAATCAAATGTCCCCCCGGCAAAGTTACTAAATCCGCCCCAAAGAAAGGCAAATCATAATTTATTTGGGGGAAAATTACAAAATTTAGTACCTGGAGAGCATCACCACCCTGCACATGAGCAGCCCGAATCTGCCGCAGTTTTGAGGATTTGAAAGCATGGCTGGTTGTTACCACCAACTGCTCTTTTTTCCCTTTCCCGGTGATAGCTTCTTTACTTTCAAAACCTGCTGGAATCGGATAAGGAGCTAGGTCAAGTCGTTCCGCGATCAGTGGAATTGCGTAATCTAAAAATGGCTGATATAGAGTCATGTTAAATTTACTTTGCCCCGGCGGGAATCGCTAAGGGAACAGCATCTTCAAACAAAAACTCGTACAAAAATTTCTCTGACCATTCATGGCCAAAATAGCTGCTGAATAGTCCTGATGCGGGGTCTCTTTCGGCACTATACTGGTCGTAATCTTTTTGTGCTTTCACAATCCGCTCAACTTCTTCGGGACTGTTGAGTGGAGAAGCTTGCTCTAGCATTTTCCAATACATCTGGATGTATTCTTGATAGGCGGGAAACAATTGATTGACTACTGTTTCTGCGTCGGTTTTGGCAAACAGCAAATTTTTGGAAAAATACTGGTTGGCATCATAGAACTTCATTTCTAAGTCTTGTACCAAATCTTTGTATTTACTGCGAATTTCGGTCAATGGTTCGATATACTTGTCTATGTAGGCCCGATCGCGAAATAACGGCTGAAAATCAATCACTACCAAGATTTTCTTCTTCCCAAACGCCAAAAAATCAATCCCTAGCAAGGGTGCATCGTAGTTATGGCTCGGATAAATAACGCTGTTGAAAATTTGCGCTGTTTCCCCAGCATCGATGTAGGTGTAGCGAATCTTTCGTAATTGGGGGCATTGATAGCACCAACTTTGAATCGTGGCTGGATTTTTGCCTCTTTCACTCACCACCGATTCCAAACCAGAGGGAATGGGACGACTCTCTAGTGCAAAATTCTCAGATAATTCTTTTTCTAAAAATTGCTGAAATGGCTTAAACATAGATTATAATTCAGCCTCTTATACTTTTCCCTAAATACAGGATGATAGGCGATCGCCTGAAGTCTCGTCTCTGTTTTGGCTAACAAAGTAATATTTCGTTATGAAACCAAACTTGATGATCTGACTTCTTCTAATGAAGAATTTGTACCACATTCTCATGTCTGACGGGAGCAATTGTAACAAATCTTAATAAAAATTCTCATAATTCTAGTCTATAACTTGGATTGTCTTCAATTACCTCAGTGCGACTCTAATAACTATGCAGCTAAGCGAAAGAGCCAAAGAATTAATTCCCAAAGCCAGAATCGTCAGTTTTGCCACATGGAAAAATCTATATTCAGATGAAGTAATTGCCATTTTTCAAGGAGCAGACAATCGCAGCGAATATCTCACCGACGAGGATTTAGAACGCCTTCAAAATCAGGTTCCCGATACCTCTTTAATGATAGCACAAGCTAGATTGCTACGAGAACAAGCTCCTAATCTGGTTGCCAATGCGAGGGCAAAGGTGTTGGCAGACTTTCCAAATATCGCCGAACCAGGCAATGACCTCTATCCACCCGCTCGCGCCGAAGCCTGTTGGCGAGATTTTTGGCATTTCTTGCGCTCCGTCACCTATGGAATTGCTGGGGGAAATCCTGAATTTCTGAGCCAGGAAGGACTCAAAAATATGGAGCTACTTTATCAAGAATTGCGTGTCCCGGTTCCGGCGATGCTCTGTGGATTAGAACAGTTGAAAACAGTGAGTTTACAGCAATTTAGTTCAGAGGAACAGGATTTATTAGGTATTAATTTTGACCATTTAATCAGCGCCTTAAAACAGTTTAGTCAAGCTTGAGCAAATATATCCGTAGGGGCGAAGCATTCCGGCAGTAAATATCTGCTTATGACTAATAAATTATCTGCCGGAATGCTTCGCCCATACAAAATTGGGATGCACCCAACCCGTTTCTGACTTTAAGTGTTTTCCAGCAAATTTTCTAAAGCAGCGCCAACAACTCGATGATGGGAGTCTTGGCGAAGTAGACTCAAAACTGCCTTAGCTTGGGGATTATCAAAATGCTTCAAAGCAGATGCTGTGTGTTGGCGAATCCCTTCATACTCAGAACCAGCCAGCGTCAATAGCTGAGCAAGCGCCGCCTGTTCCTGAATGGTTCCAGCTAAGGCACCGAGTCCATCCACAGCGGCTTCTTGGGTGGTCATATCTTCGCCAGCCAATGCTTCGACACAAACCTCGAAAATTTCGTTATGACACTCCATGTCCACCAATGCGCCCAGAATGCTACGACGTACCAGCCAGTGGTCATCCTGAATAAAAGTCAGCACTAAATGAGACGCAGCACATTGGCCGAAGAGGGAAAGGGAATTGGCGGCCTCGGCTCGTACATTCGGGGTGTTATCAAGTTTGATGATTTGGAGCAGTGCGGCGAAGGATTCGGCGGTTTGTTGTTGTCCAAATCCCCGGCTGACAAAGGAACGGACTAAAAATTCTGGGTCGTTGAGTTTAGATTTTAGCAAGGGAACGGCTATTTCTGGTGTATAGTTTTTAAGAGCTGCGATCGCCTTGAGTCGATACTGAAAGTCAGAATTTTCTAGAGATGCTTCGATTTCGTGAATATCCATAACCACAGAGCACAAGTTTCTTTTACTGTAACAGAAATATTGCTTCTCCCTTCTTTGTACCCTGAGCTCTTTGTACCCTGAGCTCTTTGTACCCTGAGCGTAGTCGAAGGGCTTTCTACCTTCTACCTTCTACCTTCTATCGGACATCCGTTACATCCGTTACAGAATCCGTTGCCGAACTTCCTTTTACTAAACTCTCTCATCAAATCTAGTTTGAAAACTGCCGTATTTAAACCAATATTGCCGCAGTTCATGATGAGGTGTATGCAAACTGCCTTTGGCTTGATAGAGCATCACTTGTCGATGATTTCCCATCCAAACTCGTTTGGTAGGTTCCACAGAAATTAAGCATCCTCCCAGACTGGTGATACATTCCTCAAATCGCTCAACTGTTGGATAGTCTAAAGTTTCAAAAATCAGAAACTGACCGGTGAAAATCAAGTGACGACTTCTAATCCAAGCCTGCATTTTCTTGTCAGCTATGGGAGGTAATACCATTTTAGATTTTAGATTTTAAATTTTAGATTTTAGAAGCAGTCCTGGACGCATTCCGACCAAATAATTTTTCCTTCTCTCCTAGATAACTAAAGCCTTATTCGTTCTTCTATAAATCAAGTTTATGGCTTTTTTTCATAGAAAAAGAGCGAATAATTAACTCGCTCCAGAGAAACTAAAAGATACCTTAACCTCTTACACCAATATCAATAAAGGACTTTCTAGTTGGGCGGGTTTTTCAGTCTTTGGATATTCTTTAAAGCTATTGGTGAACCATTCGGCTACCCTTCGACTTCGCTCAGGGAACTGCCCTTCGACTTAGCTAACTTCGTTAATACTGAGAATTTGACCACCGGTTTTCTGGATACTTTGAATTTTCTGGGACAGTTGAGCATAGCCGACTTCCTAGTTCAGGTTGCCCATTCTGACTTTAGCGCCACCAGATTTAGTCGCGGTAATCCGAAAACGCTTGCTGGTAAGGAAGAAGGAAGAAGGAAGAAAGAAGAAGGAAAAGTCGATTTACTTACATCGGGATATAGCGTTTCTCAAATAGATGATGTAGGTTGGGTTCAGGAACCGTAGCGAAACCCAACATCTTATTTTAAATGAAGAGTTTGGTAACGCGCCACCTCAACCCAACCTACATATTTTGGCTTTCACTTAATTGAAAACCGCTATAGTCGCTTTATCACTGGATGTTTTAAGCAACTTCGGTGATGCTAACAATTTTGCCGCCTGCACGATGAATCCGCTGAATTTGCGGTGTCATCTTGGCGCCGGAAACTAGATATTCAGTGTTACTTAGTCGGCGAGGGCTATCAAATTTAGCGCCTTTAACTAAAATCTTGAACATTTTTTCGGTGGCATCTTTGTAAGCGCTGATCCGACCGCCGGTTGTTGGCAAAGTAATTTTGTTGCCGCTATTACCTGCTACAAAATCAACTAAGCGAGAAGCGGTGAAAGCACTGTCAACTCCCGCATAACCTTGATACAGGGAAAGGGTGCGATTGTAGCCGACTTGCTTTTGTCCAACTTGACTTTTTGCGCCTACATAATAAGGGACTGTATTCTCGCCAAATTTGTCTTGATATTCTTGACTGTCGAGGTAGGAGTCAATTTCTGCATCGTAGCCTTTTTCGATACAGGTGCGAATATGCTCAGATAGTTCCGCTTGGTCTAAGGGAGCGCGACCTAACAAATGTTTGAAGTTGAGCTCAACAAAGCGGTAGGGAGCACAGGATTCAAAATACCGAGTACGATAGAAGTCGGATTTGGCTACAGCACGGACAAATTCCCGTACTGTCATTCCGCGATCGCACAATTGCGATTCTGCGACGGTCAGGCGTTCGCTTTCCATGACGTGAGGATTGCCCAGCACTTGCTTGTAAACGGCACGAATTACGGCCTGTTGATCTTCGGAACTGCTAGTAGGCCAAAGTTCTACGGGCGCATCTAAAACGACACTCATTGAGTTTCTCCTAAGAATAAATAACGCTTCAAAACTGGAAATTAGGGATTGTGAAAAGGGACGCTCAGGGAGATAATTCCCCAAGTCGTTAATGCAGAAGTTTAAGGGGTTTTTTAGTTGACAGCAGTGATGCTGCCAATTATTCCACCTTGTTTGTGAATGCGTTGATATTCTTGCGAAAGGCGATCGAATGGTACAAGATATACTTGATTGCTACGACGGAATTTGGAGACTTTGTTCATTACAGTGGTTCCTGAAGAGCGATATCCAGTTACTGTAATGCGATAAACTTTGCCTTCTGCTTGTGCGCCTAATCCAGCACGGCTACGTGTATTCATAGCGTACTCTTGGAATGCCCAACCGTCTCCAACTGTGCCACCTGAAGGGGGAACGATTGGTAAAGGGGTTTCTTGAATGACGAATTTATTCAAAACAGGGGCTTTTCCAGAAATGCTGCCTTTGAAATCGCTGCTGGAAGCGCCGCGCAAGAGGGCAAACATATGTGTAAACCCAACCATGTTTTTTCCTGGTTGGGTTTTGTAGCCTCGGTAAAAGGGAACGATATTCTCCCCGTAGGCGTTTTGATATTCATCGCTGTCGAGGTAGGAATCAATTTCTGCCTCGAAGCCTTGGGTATCTAAGATAGTGCTATGTGTTCTCATTTCTTCTAGGCCGTCGGGTGCGCGACCGAGAAGATGTTTGAAGTTGAGTTCAATGAATCGATAGCGAGGACAAGTGTCGAAGAATCGAGAACGATAGGCGTCTGATTTTGCCAGAGCGCGGACGAATTCGCGTAGACTAAGTTCACCACGTTTGAATTGGGATTCAGGAATTATGGCTCGTTCACTTTCCATGACGTAGGCATTACCGAAAACGTGCCGATAGACAGCACGAATTACGGTTTCTACTTCTTCTTGTGAATGTCCTGGCATCAGTTCTAAAGAGGGTGTTTCTTCAAATAAACTGACTCCAAGTCGAGATGCAGGTCCAAAAACCATTTGAAAAATCTCCACTATTGTGTTATGTGAAAATTTACCATAATTAGATGTTATATTAAAAAATTTTACATATTGTAATATTACAGCTTATGTTGATGTTTTTTTGTACTACAAAGCTAGATTTTTCACCCATGAGTTTCTGCTGGCAAGATGTGTGGCTGTAGTATGCTTGGGTTTTTGTTGCCGATCGCCGATCCCGTAAATTAGACCAACGGTACTTCTGCGGCAAAGCTTTGGCGCTTTTCAAACCACAAGGAGCCGGAGTCTGAGCCCCAAATCTGTTGATGAGTATTTACATCCATACCGCGATCGAGACTACCCCAAGTTGTTTCAGTGATTTCGACGTCACTGATTAGGTAGGTTGAACAACCTCTTTTTTCGATGAGACATTGGTTTCCTGGCTCTACACTACCTCGAAACATTTCTCCGTCTCGCTCGAAGACCATAGAACAATTATAGCGTCTTTGAATACAATCTGGTGTAATTGTTTTGAGAATGCTTGGTTCTCGTGCTGCGCCGGCGTATTGTACTGGATCGTTGAGACTATAATTTTCAATATAAGTTTGTGTTCCCTTGTCAATTAATTTGTGGATTCCTTGACGGTAGGGTGTCCAGAGGTCATGATCATATACTTGTTCAGAATAAAAGCCGATCGCATTGAAGAACTCAAAGGGCAAGGGACGAAAGAAAATGCGAATATGGGCGAATTGTTGTGGTTTTTCAAAGGATTGTTTGTAGTTACTAAAATCTCCTGCCATCCACTGAGCTAGGGTGATTAAATCATTGCTTTTAACTGAATTCATAAGCTATATTTTAGTTGCTTATTGCGCTGGGAGTGAACGAATTTCCGAGGAAAATGATGCTGTGACAACTCCACTTCCTTGGCTTGTTTTGATTAGGGAAACACGAAACCGCAGGTTAGGATTTGCAAACCAGATTTTTTCTTCGGCGGCGGCGTTGTCGTAGCTTGTCAGCAAGACAAATGTGCCATCGTCGGTGAAGTGATAGTCAGCGGCGGCTGGGATGGTTTCGGCATATCCTTGATCTCGTAGTAATTTGCCACGATTAGGGATTGTCGGATCGGGGATTGGTACGAGGATACAACTGCCCTTCATTTCGGCGTTTTCGTCCCAATCTGTGTGTCCTTCCCAAGTCATTTGGAAGGGAGTGACGGCTGCGGTTGGGTCGATGTTGTAGGACTTGCAGAGGTCGATTACGGCTGTGTCATCGGGTGAGACTGCAACGATATCAATGACTGACTCTATGGCTTCAAAGTGTCTGAAGGTCAAGTGATGGGCGCTGCGCTGCGATCGCCATTGTCCTAGTGAGTTTTCTACAAATTGATTGATGTTCATGGAGATTATTGTACAAGGTCGATCGCCAAAATAGTCTTTTTAAGATTGTACCGAAAAATCCTGGCGCGGTTTAAGAGATTCAAGCTGCCGCAATTTCTCGTACAATTCCCGTTCTTCGTCGCTAATTTCCTTGGGAATTACAACTATAATCTCTACTAATTGATCGCCCCGATCGCCATTTCCGGTCGGATAGCCCTTTCCAGCCAGCCGCAATCGCTTCCCAGACGGAACTCCCGCAGGCAATTTCATTTTGACTCGACCATCTAATGTGGGCACTTCCACGTCTCCACCCAACACGGCTTCGCTGGGAGTCAGAGGCAATTCGCAGCAAATATCCGACATTTCCAAGCGAAAAAATGGATGGGGAGAAACGGTGATTTTCAAGTACAAATCCCCGTCGCCGATGCCTTGATTACGCAAGCGAATCCGTTGGCCTGATACCATAGCTGGAGGCAGAGTCACTTCGATTGTCCGCCCATCTTCCAGACGAATTCTTTCGGTTCCGCCGGAATAAGCTTTTTCCAAGCGCAATGTCAGTTTCGCCTCAATATCTCGTCGTATTTCGCGATCGGGTGTTTCTCTGGGTTCTCGTCGCATTTCGCGATCGGGTGTTTCTCTGGGTTCTCGTCGTATTTCGCGATCGTCTATATCCCTTCTATCTTCGCGAGAATTAGCCACATAACTCGTTTTCTTAGAAGTCGTACTCCAGGGTTCGGGTGAACTAGATCGCGCTGTATCATTCGCTGTCGCCATCCTCACTTCCCGCCGTCTTCCTAGCACTTGGTCGAGAAATTTATTAAAATCAGAGTAATCGCTAAAATCGACATTCTGAGCGGTTCTTTTGCTGTTACTTTTGCCGCCTCCCCAAGTTGAAAAATTAGGAATTCGCACTCCTTGTTTGCCTTGAAATCCCTTTTGTTTCCAGAATTTACTAAACTGATCGTATTGAGCGCGCTTATCGATATCGGAAAGAATATCATAAGCTTCATTAATATCTTTAAACTGATCTTCAGCAGATTTGTCTCCCGGATTTACGTCAGGGTGCAATTGTCTCGCTAGCCGTCGATAGGCTTTCTTGATTTCATCAGCCGAGGCATCTTTGGGTACTCCCAAAATTTGATAGTAATTACGAAAGTTTTGCATTTTTAGTCATTAGTTATTAGTTATTAGTTATTAGTTATTAGTCATTAGCCATCAGTCATACTGCTTCCCTGCTTCAAACTAGGGACTAATGACTAGGGACTAATGACTAACTACTAATTACAGCCAATCGTCGTCATCATCCCAGTCGTCGCTTTGATTTTGATAGGGGCGACTTGGGCGATTGGGACTGCTTCTGCGATCGGGAGTGCGATCGCGATCTTGATCGTAGGATCGATCGTAGGATCGATCGCGGTCTTGATCGTAGGGGCGATCGGGAATTGGCTCGACAGTCGATCGGCGATAAGGCTTAGCATTGCTAAAATCATCCGTGCGTCGCTTATTACCATCGCCAGCAAAAGTGCGCTTCACAGACTCAAAGAAATCATCATCCTCATCATCCATCGCAAACGCTGAAACTTCCCGACTCAAATCATAAAGAGCATCCTGCAAATCCGAACCAACTTGGTCAACTCCTCGCTCATCCTTACGTTCCAAACTGTCTCGCAATTCCCGAATTAAAGTTTCAATTCGTTGGCGACTTCTTTGAGCAAACTGCATTCCGCGATCGAGTGCAACTTCCCGCAATTGTCGCTCAGCCTGATAAGCTAAAGCTTCAGAGCGATTGCGTTTTTCCACCTTTTCCCGCTGCAACTTATCAGCTTGAGCAAACTGTTCGGCATCCCGAATCATTTCATTCACTTCCTGCTGAGAAAGCGTCGAAGCACCTTGCACAGTAATACTTTGTTCCCGGCCAGTAGTTTTGTCCAAAGCTGTCACCAACAGCATCCCATTAGCATCAATATCAAAAGCTACTTGTATCTGCGGAATCCCTCGCGGTGCCGGCGGAACTCCCGTCAGTTTAAACCGTCCCAAAGACTTATTATCTCGGCCTAATTCTCGTTCCCCTTGAATGATGTGAACTTCTACCACAGTTTGGTTGTTTTCAGCAGTCGAAAAAATGTCCGATCGCCTGACAGGAATAGTAGTATTACGTGGGATCAATTTTTTCATCACACCGCCGATGGTTTCCAAGCCCAGAGACAGTGGTGTGACGTCCAACAGCAGGACATCCCGGACATCACCCGCCAAAATCCCCGCCTGAATTGCCGCACCTACAGCCACGACTTCATCGGGATTCACATTTTGATTCGGCTCTTTATCAATCAAACTGCGGACAATTTGTTGAACCAAAGGAATACGAGTCGAACCGCCGACTAACACAACTTCATCAATGCGAGAAGGACTCAAATTTGCATCAGCCAAAGCTTGTTTGACCGGGCGACGCAACCGCTGCACCAAATCGCTGCACAGCCCCTCGAATTGACCGCGAGTCAGTCGTGTTTCCAGATGCAAAGGGCCATCTTCATTTGCATCGATGAACGGCAAATTAATCTCCGTTACACCAACTCCCGACAGCTCAATCTTGGCTTTTTCTGATGCTTCGATTAAGCGCTGCAAAGCTTGGCGATTTTTCCGCAAATCAACTCCTTCTTTTTCTAAGAATTGTTCTGCTAACCAATCAACAATTTTGGAGTCAAAATCATTGCCGCCCAATTGAGTATCGCCGCAAGTTGCTTTAACTTCAAATACTCCGTCTCCCACGTCTAAAATCGACACATCAAAAGTACCACCGCCCAAATCAAACACTAAAATAGTTTGACTATCTCGCCTGTCCAAACCGTAAGCCAAAGAAGCCGCTGTCGGTTCATTTAAAATTCGTTTGACATCAAGTCCGGCAATTCGTCCCGCATCCCGCGTCGCCTGTCGCTGGGAATCGTTGAAATAAGCTGGAACCGTAATCACAGCCCCCGTTACTTCTTGTCCCAGATAGCGGCTGGCTTCATCGGCCAACTTCCGCAACACCATCGCCGAAATTTCCTCTGGGGCGAAATCTTTTTTCAGGCGGGGACACTTGACTTTGATGTTGCCATTTTCTTCGCGCTTAGTTGTGTAAGGGACGCGCTTGGCTTCTGGAGTCAGTTCCGTGTATTTGCGTCCGATGTACCGCTTGACGGCGTAAAACGTGTTTTGTGGGTTGAGAACAGTCTGGCGTCTGGCCATCTGTCCCACAAGCCGTTCTCCTTCCTTTGTGAAAGCAACTACCGAGGGAGTTGTCCGCATCCCTTCTGCATTGGCAATCACAACCGGTTTGCCGCCTTCCATGACGGCTACTACTGAGTTTGTTGTTCCGAGGTCAATGCCAACTACTTTACCCATGCGTCTGTTATCTCCTGTGGCGTGGTGTCTAGCCTTTTCAATATAAGCGTAAGTATGATTGCATTAATTGTACCGTGTCGAGAAGCGAGGGCTGCGGGGGGATTGCCTCACTTGGGGCTAAAGGCTGGGATTGGTTGGGTGCGATCGCGCTTTTTTCGATACGGTTTGGCGCAGCAACCGAGGAGCAAATTGATTAGAATAGAGGGTAAAAGTTATACCTATTATCAACATAGAGGTAGCCTGAATGACCGGATTAGAAGTATTGCAGTCAGTTGAGTTTCTCAATATCAAAGGCAAACAAGTTGCTGTCTTAGATGTCGAAACTTGGCAAGCACTAATCGAATAGTTAGAGACTTTAGAAGATTTGCAAATTGCCAAACAAGCATTAAAGGAGTTAAAAGCTGCTGGTGGAATCGGAGCTAGAGTGATATTATGTTCGGTCGATTGACCATGATTGCTGTAGGGACGGGTTCACCAACAATAGTCGCCAAAAACCGACAATCTCAAAAACCCGCCCCGGTCTATGTGTTATGGGCGCTCGATATCAAAAGTTCTTTCAATACAATACAATATTTGCCACCACCATAAAACTATGCAATTCTCCCTAGATGTAGAAAACAATCCCACAGGCTGGCCGGATCATACTCAACTACCCGAATCTGATGGTACTTTCGTGAAAAACTTTCAAGAACATCCCCAAAGCATCTTACTAACCGATTCAATTACTCCCATTTTAGAAAGAATTCACGCTGATGGTAATTATTGTATCGGTCAAGACAGCGGCATTTATTGGCGATTAACTGACCCGTTAGAAAAGGGTGCAGAAGCGCCTGACTGGTTCTACGTGCCGAATGTCCCGCCCACACTGGACGGTAAATCGCGCCGTTCTTATGTGATGTGGCAAGAGTTTGTATCACCGTTCATTGTGTTAGAGTTTGTATCCGGGAATGGTGCAGAAGAACGGGATAAAACGCCTTTATTGCGATCGGGAAAACAGGAAACCAAGCCTGGTAAATTCTGGATTTATG
>JAYTZD010000346.1:0-12949 GCA_043742065.1 Oscillatoriales bacterium | reverse complement strand
CAGCACCAGCATTTTGTAATGCCACGGTATAAGCCTCGCACCGCACAGCATCATCCAAAACGTGAGGTGGCAAAATTCCGATCCCCAGCCAAATCCGCGATGGTTGCAGTTGACGCGCCTTGACAATTGTGTAAATATCGGCAACGGTATCTCCTGCGTAAATCACAGGCAAATTTTCTGCTAAACTATTTAGCTTTTCTAACTTTTCAATAGTCGCAAAAAGTCCAGTAGGATCTGGTTTTCCCGGTGCATCTTCCATTGCCACCAACACAGGGGAATTCAAGCCGAGTTTACCCTCCAAAACATAGCCTGCTTCAGCCCGCATTGCTCCACTAAAAAATCCCCAAACTATGCCACCTTCGGTTAGGCTTTCTAGGTAAGCCGGACTTAACAGCAGCGGTTCATCACAAATGTAACCTGTCCAATTTTGGTCGTCGGGGCCGCGATACCGACTTTGGAAAAATGCTACTAAGTCGTTATAGTCGATCGCACAATCCACTCGCGATCGACCAATTCCCTCAAAATAACGGTAAACTAACTCTTCGGAAGCTTCCCAGTCATTATTCCAAACTCCCTCAGACTTCAGAGAGTCAATATCGATAGAATTCGGGCGAAAAGCACCCGCCGTGAAATGCTCCACCACATCCGCCAGCGCCCGTCGGTAGGAACCAGACACATCGCGCACTACACCGTCAATATCAAAAACTACAATCGCTCTGTCTACCGTCATTAGTTCCCAACCCACAGTTAACTTACTGCATTTTACCTGAGCAATTGACAGATTTTTGAGTAAATATGCCAAGAGTGTGCTAAGCTTAGCGATTGTAGAAATTTTTAATAAGTTCGATCGGAACCCCGGAGGTTTGCTTGTCCAAGTTCATCTTAAAAGTTCTCTGGCTAGAAGAGAACGTTGCCCTCGCCGTTGACCAAGTTGTCGGTAAAGGAACTAGCCCGCTGACAGCTTACTTTTTCTGGCCCCGCAAGGATGCGTGGGAAGAGCTCAAAAATGAACTCGAAGCGAAACATTGGATTGCTGACAACGATCGCGTTGAAGTCCTTAACCAAGCCACAGAAGTTATCAACTACTGGCAAGAAGAAGGCAGAAGGCGCCCAATGACTGAAGCTCAGTCAAAATTCCCCCTAGTGACTTTTACTGGTAGCAACTAATCACAGTTAGCAGTTAACTGTTAACTGTCAACTGTTAACTGTCAACTGTTAACTGTTAATTTTAACCGTCAACTGTTAATTGACTTTTTCCTGAAGCTGAAGCGGAATTTATGGGCGCAGAAAGTACAATCAATCAGCACGAACAGCTACCGCTGGTAGTAAATCCTGACATTCTCCAGCAAGCGATTCTCTACAAAATCAATACTAGAATTACCGCTCGTGGAGAATTAGCTTTCCCCTGTGTGCCGGGGATGCTAAATCACTATCTCCAGTCGATCGAGAAATTATTCAGCACTCTCGACAGACCATTGCCAGAAGATAGAAAGGACGAACTTAGGAAACTTTTAGCCACAAAATTAGAACTAGGCTATCAGTCTTCTACTGCTTCAATGCTGATACTTCAATACGAATCTGTTCAGCCTCCACAAACTGGTTTAGCTTGCAAAGTTATAGTTGCTAGTTCAACAGTTGGAGAACAGTATAAAAGTTGGGTAGATACTAGAGAACCTCCTCTATTTGGCTCTCATCCCGACGCAAAGTTGATGGCAACGGCTGCTAAATTGGGAAGTCCAGAACGAGTACGGATTCTGGATGTGGGCGCAGGTACTGGCCGTAATACTCTACCTTTGGCGAGATTGGGTTATTCTGTGGATGCGATCGAGCTTGCCCCAGCTTTTGCAGAACAGTTACAAACTGCTGTGACAGCCGAAAACTTGCCTGTGAAAGTTACTCAAGGCGATGTACTTGACCCCTTAGTGCGGATGAAACCGGCTCGCTACCAGTTAGCAGTCGCCGCCGAAGTCATCTCTCATTTTCGAGACAGCGACGAAGTTCGGTTGTTTCTAGCGAAAATGTGCGATTCCCTCTGTCCGGGAGGTCTGTTGCTGTTCAGTACGTTTTTAGCCGTCGGTGACTACCAACCAGATCCCCTGGTGCGACAAGTAGCCCAGCTTTCTTGGTCTACTTTATTTACGAATCAAGAACTTGCCGTGGCGATGGAAGGCTTGCCCTTGGTCCAAATATCCGATGAATTGGTGTTTGAATACGAACGGGATCATCTGCCGGCAGGAGCTTGGCCACCTACACCCTGGTTTGCCAGTTGGGCAACGGGTAGGGATGTTTTCCCGATGACAAATGCACGTCCCCCGATGGAATTGCGCTGGATTTTGTGTCAGCGGAGTTAAGTTCGGCAACGGATTTTGTCACGGATTTAACGGATATTGTAGGGACACGGCACTGCCGTCTCCTGTCTGGAATTGATCATTGATATAAGATGAGTTTGCTTGTGTAACATTAAGTAATGGTTAAATTGTGATTTTGTGGCTTTTGTACATAAAAGTTAATAAAATTTGCACTAGAATGTGTAGAGAGTGAAGTTCGATCGAGACTTGAAGTATCTGGTGCAGTTAATAGTTCAGGTCGGACAAACTTATTCCTCCAGATAGATGACACTGTGAGGGATAAAGAAGCGGTTAATTAATTCTCTCGCTAGACAAGCGATACATCCTGACAAACAAATATGCTTTTAACACGTCCACTACAAGCGTTTCGAGCAATCTTCAGGTACACACCTTCAACGAACGGAACGATCGAGCAAAAAAGTAGTAAAAGTTATTTGGGGGGGAATATTGCTCCCACTCCAAATCAACAAATTGAGTGGTTGAACGAAGTGGAAAGACTGATGAATAACGTGAAATCTTCCTGTACCAACGAAGAGATTACCGCTTGGCTGCGCGGATTGCTGACAATTGCTTGGGCTGACGGCAACTTTGACGAAAACGAGCAAAAAATCATTGCGGCTCTAAGTCAGGATGAATTACATCCTGTATCTGTGGAAACAGGCTTTGAACCCATTGCGGCAGAGGAACTAGCTGCTGTGTTAGGGAAAGGAACTGCGATCGGCGAAAATTTTTTGAGAACCGCAGTCATGGTAGCCTTAGCAGACGGTACTTATTCTGTCTGCGAAGATGAGTTGCTGCACAAGTTTTGTACAGCATTAGGTCAAAATGTAGAGGCGATAGAAGCTCTCCGACACACCATCGAAGGAACCCAATACCCGCTACAAGAACCCACAAGCTCAGCAGCGGCTGTAGAGTGGAATGCTGCAACACCCCTGAGTGCAAAGCCACTTCAATCTCCGCAGAAAAATGTGCTGCAACCCGTGAAAGACTGGCTCGACGGCTGGGAAGTTAACGACCCCAGGGTGGCACACTTTGTCTGTAAAATGATTCCGTCTCAGTGTCCGTTTGAGCGAGATGTTGTGTTATTTGGTCGCAAAATAGTACATATTCCAGCGATGTGTCAGATTAACCCACTTTACGAACAGTTGGTGGGGATGCGCTTCCGAGCTCTCTGCTATCTAGCCGATGATTGCAAGGAAGATGTATCGTCATATTGTTAGTCATTAGTCATTAGTCATTAGTCATTAGTCATTAGTCATTAGTAACTAACGACAACAGTCAACAGTCAACAGTTAACAGTCAACAGTCAACAGACATATTATGCAATTTATCGATCGAGCAGATATTCAAGTCGCAGCAGGCAAAGGCGGCGACGGTATGGTAGCTTTTCGCAGAGAAAAGTATATACCAGCGGGCGGGCCTTCGGGTGGTACCGGCGGCAGAGGTGGTTCTGTGTACATGGTGGCGGTGGAAAGTCTGCAAACGCTGCTAGATTTTCAGTACAACCGCATTTTTAAAGGCGACAACGGGAAACGTGGTGCGATTAAAAATATGACGGGTGCCGGTGGGGACGATCGCACAATTGAAGTTCCTTGCGGTACTGTAGTGTATGACGCGGAAACTCAGGCAATTTTGGCGGATTTGGTGCAACCCGGACAGACTTTTTGTGTTGCCAAAGGTGGCAAAGGCGGTTTGGGAAATAAGTGTTTTCTGAGCAATTCTAACCGGGCTCCAGATTATGCGATGCCTGGTGGGGAAGGAGAACACAAATTTATTCGGCTGGAATTAAAGCTGTTAGCTGAAGTAGGAATTATTGGTTTGCCCAATGCTGGGAAATCTACGCTAATTTCGGCTTTATCGGCGGCTCGTCCTAAGATAGCAGATTATCCGTTTACAACTTTAGTCCCGAATTTGGGCGTAGTCAGAAAACCGAGTGGCGATGGTACGGTTTTTGCCGATATTCCAGGATTAATTGAAGGGGCTCACGAAGGCGCGGGTTTGGGTTACGAGTTTTTGCGACATATTGAACGGACTCGGTTGTTGCTGCATTTGATCGATGTGACGGATGAAGATCCGATCGCAAACTATGTCACAATTCGGGATGAGTTGAAAGCTTACGGGCGAGGTTTGGCCAATCGACCGCAAATTTTGGCTTTTAATAAGGTAGATGCGATCGATCTCGACAGCGAAGAAATCGGTAATTTGATTTCTAGACTTCAAGAAATTAGTGGAGCTCCTGTTTTATCAATTTCCGCTGTGAGTCGAGTGGGATTAGATGAATTGATGCACGATGTTTGGCAAAAACTTGACGAATTGAACGAGAAAGAAGCGGCGGAACTTTTAGCAGTTGGAGTTTTGTAGCCGAAAGCTCAATAGAGCCACGGGAGGACACGGCACTGCCGTTTCCCTACCCCAAAATAACATTGTAGGGACTAAGGCACTCGCGGTCTCCTGATTTCGGGTAATCGATTATTATGGTGCAACCGGAATTGATATTACCCATTATCGTAAAAAACCCAGTTTCTCGCCACCTGTGCGTAAGTGGCAGGTCAAATTTGGTTTGAGTTGCGAATCTGTCCGTTGTAATCGATTCTAACTGTTCCATTTCGAGAAACAGTCACAACACTTTCTATCCTAAAGACAGATGAACCAGGCCTGCTTCCTTTAAAAGAAAAAGTCCAAGTACCATCGTTATTGTCCACAAACGGCGATTCCGAAGAAACACCGTGCATAGAAGCTTCAGCTCGATATTGGCCTAAGCCACCGTTAGCAGATTCTGCTGCTTGACGGGCTAAGTTTTTCGCCCGATTCAGCTCAATATTATTGGAAACAATTTTGATGTCGTCGAAATCACCTTGAGGAGAAGGATTGGCATTACTCATTGTGGGTGAGACTCCAACGGCTACCATTGATAATGCTAGTAAAGAAGCAAGCCGAATGTTTGGTTTCATATTGCAGACTGACTTATAGTTTAGTTAGATATACAAGACGTGTGCAAAAAATCCGGTCGCTACCAAAAAATCAATTGTGCTTCCTGAGATATAGAGGAGACGGCAGTGCCGTTTCCCTACAACATTATTTTGGGTAGGGATACGGCACTGCCGTCTCCTAATTTCGGCTTCCTGAGCGGAGTCTAAGGACTTCCTTCTTCCTTCTTCCTTCTTCCTTCTTCCTTCTTCCTTCTTCCTTCTTTATTTTTTAATTTTCACTTTGGAATCAACCGTCGCTTCTCCATCGTTTAAATAGCGATAACTCATCCGAGAAATATCGCGAATCAAACTTTGAGCGGGCTTCTCAGTCTCCGGGGGATGCTTCACCATTACCGCCACTAAATAACGCTTACCATTCGGCAAATCCACCATCCCTGCATCCGCGAGCAAAGTATTAATATTGCCAGTTTTGTGAGCAATAATTGCTTCCTCTCCCAAACCTTTTGGTAGCAAACTATCGTTTTTAGTTTGCCGCATGATTTGAAAAATACGATCGCGCGATTTGACCGAAACTAAATTACCGCGATCGATTTGGGCGATAATATTAATCAAATCCTTCGGACTGGTAGTATTAGTTCCCTCCAAATCCGGCAACTTATTGTTGAGTACCGTCGCCCTCAAACCCCAGGTTGCAAAGTGCTGATTCAAAACTTCAGCACCTCCCAACAAGTTAATCATCATATTTGTCGCCGTATTGTCGCTGACAACAATCATCTTTCTAGCAATTTCCAAAGCCGAATACTTCTTACCCGGAGTTTCATCTTGCATTTCCCCGGAACCACCCACAATGTCTTCGGCGCGCAGGGTCAAAGTCTGATCTAACCGCACTTTCCCCTCATCTACAGCTTGGAAAAAAGCTACTAAAATTGGCACTTTTATTGTACTAGCTGAAGCAAAAGTAGCGTCGCCATTAAAATTTAGGTAGCTTCCACTATCTAAATCAACTAAGAATATTCCTGCTGTCAAAGTAGGATTTTCGGTGGCCAAAACCTGAACTTGGGTTTTCAAGGCTACTAATTCTTGATTTAGTTGGAGTGCAGGCGGGGCTGCAACTGTAGCATTGGCGCTATCACTTTCTGCTTGGGTTTTTTGCGCCTCGGCGATCGCGGTTTTCTGTTCTTGTGCTGCGGTGCCCGATCGACTCACAGCATTCACCACTGACAACATTGTCCCGCAAATCACCGCCATCCCAACTCCCAAAATCAACAACCGAGTAGCGTATACCAGTGGTGGCGTACTTGGTGCTGTGGGCTTTTTGCGGGGCTTTTCGCTGGCTTGGGCGCGCGGTTTCGGGGCTGGTTGTTTTTTGACCTTTGGGGGCGTTTCAGTCTCTGTAATGCGCTTTGAAGGTGACTGGAAGCGACTTTTCGGATTGGGTGCAGGGGTAGTTGGCGGTATGATCTGGATGTCGGGATTGCTGGCGATCGCACTAACATTTTCCACATATGCTCCAGGATCGAACAAATCGACAGCAGCAAGGCCTTTTTTGCGCGATTGACGGCCCTTGGACTGGGGAGTTGGGCTTTTTCCGAGTTTTTTGCCAGTAATTGCCGATTGGGGATTAGATAAAAAGTCTGGTGGGTTAATTTCTGCGGGATTAGTGGAAGCAGAGGAATTGGCTCTATTTCTGCTAGTGCTTAGTGGTTTCAAGGGTAAAGTCGAAGGTACTGTGGCTTTAGTGGAAACTTCCGGCTGTGGTTTCTGGGATTTGGCAGAACCGCGACGAGGTGACTTGCTAGACTGATTGGCTTTCCCCGACTGAGGCGGCTGGGAATCCGATTCGCTAGAAGATATTGAGGAGAGAACTGATAATATCGATCGCTTTGGAAACGGCTCTGCCACGTTGAACTCCTTCACCACTATAAACTTTTAAGTTGAGAATTTTTAAAGTTGTCCGTTATCTTTCTGCCTGAGTGTCGCCCGGACAATCTGGCAACGCCCCATCCAGACTATCAGAAACTGGAGCGATCGCACAGGATTTCAATGCCCATTCTATTTGCCGCAGGGTACCGCGCAGCATGGCGACTTCATCAACAGTCGGATAGGCGCGATTGTACAAATGGCGAAATTTTGCCATCCGGCTGGCTGCTGTGTGGGGATGCAAGTATCCTATTTTTAATAACACAGTTTCGAGTTTTTGGTAATATCCCTCCAGATTTTCAAAGGTAGCAGAGGCAATGAGCTCTGTTCCTTCTTCGTACCCTGAGCGAAGTCGAAGGGCTTTCTTTCTTATTCCTGCTTCTCGATATAGTTCGTAACAGCACACGGCGACGGCTTGGGCGAGATTTAGGGATGTGTAAGCATCGCTGGAGGGAATGCGGATCAGGCGCTGAGCGTAGTTTAATTCGGCGTTAGTTAATCCGCAGTCTTCTCGACCAAAAATTAGGGCGCTGGGGGCTTCCAGGAGCCAAGGTAAGGCATCTGCGGGGTCTTCTCGCTTTGTGGCGATCGGGCGATCGTCTCCTGTAGTTGCGATCGCCCTTGTACACCCTACCAAAGCTTCGGGCAAACTCTCAACTATTCTGGCATTTTCCAATATATCGGCGGCGCGCACAGCCATCAATCGAGCTTCTTCCCCTAAATGATCGCACTGGGGATTGACCAAGATTAATTGGTGCAAACCCATATTTTTCATCACGCGGGCCACAGAACCCACATTCAAAGGGCCTGCGGGTTCGACTAAGACTATTCGGATGTTGGCGGCGGCCGTTTCGAGCATTATTAAGAAAGACTATAGTTAATCTACATACTGTCAAAATTAGCATGGCTAAGCAACGAGCGAAATCCGATTTACCTACCAAAATGTGCCCCGTGTGCGATCGACCTTTTACTTGGCGCAAAAAATGGGCTGACTGCTGGGATGAGGTGAAATATTGCTCGGATCGCTGTCGTCGCCGCCGTAATAGCACCGAAAGTTAAGAATCTCTTGCCATTTGCCAAACCGAGGTTAAGATTGCAAAGGAAAAATTCTAGGTTAGAAAGTATGGCATCGCAACAGATACAACCAAAGCTAGTTATTCACGGCGGTGCCGGCAATTCTCTTCAGGGTAAGGGCGGACTTGAGGCGGTGCGTAAATCGCTTTACAAGGTTTTGGCAGAAGTTTATCCGATGCTGAAAGACGGTGCGAGTGCCATAGATGCAGTGGTGCATGGCTGTCGGTTGTTGGAAGATGACCCTCGCTTCAATGCTGGTACTGGTTCTGTGGTGCAGTCAGATGGTCAAATTCGGATGAGTGCTTCGCTGATGGATGGTGTTGCACAGCGTTTTAGTGGGGCGATTAATGTTTCTCGTGTTCAACATCCGATCGAACTTGCTAAATTTTTGCAGACTTCAGACGATCGGGTACTCTCAGATTATGGCTCAGCGGAATTGCTGCGAGAACTTCAATTGCCGATTTACGATCCGATGACGGATTTGCGTTTGCATGAGTGGATGGAGGAACGCAAAGGTAATTTTAGCAGAGCAATGGCTGGAGTAGTCGCTGAACCTGCTGGGGTTGGGACTATCGGAGTCGTAGCTTTGGATGCTGAGGGGCGTTTGGCGGCGGGTACTTCGACTGGCGGCAAGGGTTTTGAGCGGATTGGGCGGGTGAGCGACTCTGCGATGCCGGCAGGGAATTATGCGACTGGGAGTGCAGCGGTAAGTTGCACAGGAATTGGCGAAGACATTATCGATGAATGTTTAGCTGCGAAAATTGTGATTCGGGTGACGGATGGTTTTAGTTTGAAAGCTGCTTTAGAGCGTTCTTTTGCTGAAGCTGAGTCTCGCCAGCGGGATTTTGGGGCAATTGGAATTGATGCTAGTGGTGCGATCGGCTTTGGTAAAACTAGCGATATACTTCTGGGTGCTTTTCATAACGGTATCCAAATGGGCGATACTTTGGAAATGAGCAAGGGAACACTGATTTTTATTGCTTAAAAAACATTCTGAATAGGTGGTTTCGCTCCTCGGCTGCTACAAAAAGTCGGGGAGTGCGATCGGCGTTATACTTGCAAATGTCATCTAAATCTTGAACTGCATCATCTGAGAAAGAATAGCTGCTCATAATCCAGACTCAGAAATTGAGCGAATTTTTTCCTGTAATCTGGCAAAAACTACTTCACCATCAGTCACTTTTCCCTGAGCAATTTGCTCCGTACCGCTAGCAATTTTCTGTCTGAGTTCCACCAAACGTTGCTGTTTCAATACACGATTTCTTTCCTCTAGCAATTGTAATGCTTCGCTAATTAGTTCTTGAATGCTGTCATAGTTGCCACCTTCTAATTGCGATTGCACGTAATTTTCCTGTTCTGGTGTTAGGGTAACATTCATGATCTGGGCCCCTCTAAAAAACCTTAAGTCAATTATACTGCAATAATTTAATTATCGCCAATCACCTCGATAATCTTAAATCCGTAGTTGCCAAAGTTTAACAGTACCATTCTCCCCACCGCTGACCAGAGTTTCGCCCAAAAGCCCGATCGCAATCGCAGAAATAGGACTAGAATTTCCTTCCAAAGTGTGCAGCAACTCCCCGCTAAAATTCCAAATTCTCACCGCACCATCAAAACAACCGACAGCAAAATATTTCCCATCAGGGCTGATTGCAGCCGCTGAAGTAATCCTAATTCCAGTTTGCAGCGAAAGCAATAATTCCCCTGTTTGCAAATTCCACAAATTAATATTTTTACCACCGTGGCTAACCAGAATTCGACTATCAGGAGAAATCGCCACATAACTTTCACTACCAAAAGTTTCCCGCACTTCACCACTAGGAAGTTCCCACATCGTGACTGTGGCGCGACAGAAACCACTGGCTGCATTTAGCCCGCTGGCTACTAGCATTTGGCCGTTGGGACTCAGGGCGATCGCACTAATGTCATCCCCTTGATAGCCTTCCAAAACTTGCAGCAATTGCCCACTATTCAGGTGCTGAAGCTTGATAGTGCCTCTGGTCGTGCCGATTGCCAAAATTTGCCAATCGGAGCTCACAGCCACCGATTCGTGGCGATGTACGTCTGCCAAACGCTTCAGCAGTTCGCCGTTTTGCAAATTCCAGAGTTTGACACTACCGCCGCGCGATCGGGTCAGTAGCGTTTTGCTGGCTGGGCTGAAAGTAACTAGCAAAACTGCCGTTGAATGTCCCGAAATCGTCCGCAGCAGTTCACCGCTGTGCAAACTCCAAACCTTCACTGTGCTGTCGTGAGAACCCGTTGCGAGATATTGTCCGTCGGGACTGATAGCGACAGACAATATGCTGTCTGAATGGTGGAGAGTGGCTTTTAAGCTGACGCCTGTTAAGGTTTTTGGCTGCGTTTTATACCCGGCTATTTCTAGCCAGTCGATCGCATCTCGCCAATTTGTTAAAGCATTTCTGGGTCTATTTGTCAAGAATTCTAGATATCGGTACAAAGTTTTTGACAAATCAACTTCTACACCCTTGGTTTGTTTATTCAGAAGTATCGAAATTTCTGCGGGGCTGTAGCCACACAGCAAGCCGCAGAGATGCCGCTTTTCTACTGGTGTCAACCCTCTTCTGGTGTGGGGCGCGAATTGTTGTTTGGCATTTGCCAAGTCACTGTAAAGCTTTTGGGTATCCCAGTCGTTGCTGGCGCGTGCAAATGGTTCTTCGGGTGAATCGAGGGTGGAGGGTATCATTTGCGGCAGTCGCGATCGAGTTCCTAGTCAAATTCCTAACCTAAATCCTAACATTCGCTGTGCGCGATCGAACTGGATTCACCACTAATCTATTTCTAACACAGCAAACAGCAAAAAGAGTTTCCGGTTAAAAATCCTTTTTAATCCTAACCTTTACAGTTTGCCAAATAACTATACATTAACGGAAAAATAGAAAATGTCTGGAATTGCGATCGGCTTATTTTTTGTTCTGGGTTTTCTTTTAGCTATTGTTGGTTCTATCTGGGGATTAGTTCAAGCTTTCCAAGAAGACGTTATTTGGGGTGTTCTTTATTTAGTTGTCCCACTTGCTGGATTCGTTTTTTATGCAAAAAAATGGAGCAATCTCAAAATCAGAAAAACCTTTTTAATTCAATGTGCTGGATTGTTCATGTTTGTATTAGGAAGCATTACTACAGCAATTTTTGCACCCGCATCTGTGCCTGTGGAGCAGGGTTCTAACGAGCAATCGCCTTCTGCTTTTCCTTCGGATTTCAACACTTCTCCATCACCTGGTGTCAAACCAAAACCATCTCCTTAAGCTTCTGTGGCATTGAGTGCCGAACGCAATTCGGCTCTGATTGCTGCTCAGCAACATGATTTTAAGCAGTTGATTTGAAAAATAATCGCTGTTTGTGATTGAGTATTTAGTCAAAATTTTACCTGAAATCCTAATATTCCATTCAAACGGAGAAACAGAAAATGTCTGAAATTGCGATCGGCTTATTTTTCCTTCTGGGTTTGCTTTTAGCTACTGTTGGCTATATCTGGGGATTAGTTCAAGCTTTCCAAGAAGAAGTAGTTTGGGGATTACTTTACTGGTTTATTCCATTTGCTGCATTAATTTTTTATATTAAGAAATGGAGCAATAAAAAAATCAGAAAAACATTCTTAATTCAACTTGCTGCATTGCCAATGTTTTTATTGGGAGGCATTATTACTGTAGTAAGTTATGGCGCAGAATTTGCAAAGCTG
The DNA here is from genome assembly GCA_043742065.1 of Oscillatoriales bacterium. Classification (GTDB taxonomy): domain Bacteria; phylum Cyanobacteriota; class Cyanobacteriia; order Cyanobacteriales; family Microcoleaceae; genus Microcoleus. Next base: position 980 of record JAYTZD010000346.1, on the reverse strand, counting down.
GCTCAGTCTGGAACCATCACCGTAAACCAAGGATCTAGCGAGCAATCGCCCTCTTCTTTTCCTTCGGATTTCAGCATTTCTTCATCGCCAAGTCAAGAGCAATCTCCTAGTTCCGAGTCATCCCCTCAACTTTCACCAGCACCTATTTCCGAGCCTAATTCTGGTACTGTTGGTATTCAAAAAGCTGACTTCAAACAATTAATGAAACTAGGTTATACCTACTACGGACAGCAAGACTATCAAACGGCTTTAATCATTTTCAATAGAGCTTTACAAGCACGTCCCGGCAATACTTATGCTGTCAAGGCTATTGATAATACAAAAATGGCGATCGTCCAAGCAAAGGCTAAATAATCTACCTCCACATTCACTGAAAATTAATTAAACATAAAATCATGAAACAGACATCAGACAAGCTCGAATTCGTAGAAATGTTCGCATTTTGGATTATGCTATTGGTTGGAGGGAGTTTTTTATTAGTCGGTTTGCTTGCGATTTTATTTTCTGGCGATTTGTCCCCTTCTTTATTTGTTGTCATTGGTTTTCTGTTGGTGATATTTGTAGAGATAGAGACCATTACATTTGACAAAAATCTCGGTCATTTGACTATCAAGCGATATAAACCACTGATGGCCAAAACGAAATTTATCAAAGACCGGCTTCAACGTATTTCAGGCATGGAAATACAGCACACGAAACTTATCAAACACCTACTTCAAGATATTTCAGGTGTGGAAATACAGGGGATGTCAAGTGGTGAGAGTAATACCTATCGTGTATGTCTGGTGTTGGACTCAGGTAAGCGACGTGTTCCTCTAACTTCTAGCTTCAGCACTGGTTTGGGAGACAAAAACAAAAAAGCCGAAGTTATTGCGACATTTTTGAATATTAGCAATTACGGTCTTGAAGGCTTTCCCACAGACAACTCTAACGAACTTAAATGGGACAGTATAGAAGAGGAAATTCTACACTGGGAAACA
>JAYTZD010000345.1:0-1506 GCA_043742065.1 Oscillatoriales bacterium | reverse complement strand
GTGTCCCTACAATGTTATTTTGGGTAGGGACACGGCACTGCCGTCTCCTAATTTCTTATATTTGGTGCTAACGTGGCTCGACTTGATCATTCCGATGCTACTGGATTTGATATCATATGGCTAAGGTCCGATCGCCCCCCAATTCACCTGAGAAGCACCATACAAAATAAAATTATCCAAAACTCCGTAAGCATCCCCGCAATTATAGCTTTTAGCCTCAACACATTTGCGATCACTATTCTGATTCACAGCCACAAAAATATCGACTCCATCCGGCAAATTACCCGAATACATCATCATCTTACCAAAATCATCAAGGATGCGACCTTTATCATCTATCGGTGGCATTTTCCACTCTTTCGGATTGCCATTTCCCCCTAACTGAATCGCCCAAGCATAAGTGCCATTAAGCGCTCCATTGTGGGTAGTATATCGATTCCAAACCTGATTTCGCTTCTCCCCAATACGCGGGTTATTTTCATAGCCACCTACCCAATATTCAGACATAAATTTGAGAAACACTTTAGCTTCCGCAGCCAGCGAACCAGTACCGGGACTCAAATCTGTACTTATGCTGCTAAACGGAACTCGCCCTAAATTCCAAGACCAATTTATTGTACCCGGTTGCGGCTTTATCCAAGTAGAAAAATCGCATAAACCACCCTTCCAGATGCAGTGTGGCCGCTTCAAATCCCATCCCTGCCAATAATAAGTCTGCCCGTTCCAATCGCGTTTGTCCGGTTCGCGATCGGCAATATTTGCTACTTCTTGGCTCATGAAAATTCCCTTCGTCGCAGTAGTAGCAATTCCTAACTCTGTTTTGAAAAAGACTTCTAAAGCCGAACCTTGATGAGTTTCTAGTTTACCCATTTTAGCAGCATATCTGCCGGAAGCTATAATCTGCTGCAAAATAACCGTAGGAAATGCCGGACTGGTATTAGAATAGCGATATTGACCGAGCGGATACTGAAGGCATCGCCCTGCTAAAACTTGCATGGTTTCTGGTAAAGTAGGACTTGGCAAAAAATAGCCACCGTTAGGAGAAATGCCCAGTTGATTTTTAGCTGAACTAACAGATTTATAGCCCCACTCATTGACAACCAACTGTTCTTGTGATTGAAAATCGGCAGCGGTTTTCAGATTGCGAAGTACAGGCAAATTTGCCATCATATCTTCACCATATCTGGGCGCACTCCGCTGAAGTCCCGATCGATGCGACAATAAATGTCCGAGGGTGACGTTTTGCCACTGTTTGTCAGCAAATCCTGTGTTGAGATTGGCACAGTTTTTGTCTGTCACCGCAACCGGAAATTTAACTTTTCCCGAAAATACGGCGTGCAAGTTTTGCGGAATAATCGCTACTGGATATTGTTTGTTCAAACCGGGAATTAGGGGTGGATAATGCTGTGGATCGAACAATTTCATTCCTTCAATTTGGTCATCAGTCAATTCTAAATTTGTGCGATCGCGCGCAGCATTTTTCAGGGCCCAGCGCACCATTGCAAA
>JAYTZD010000344.1:0-3236 GCA_043742065.1 Oscillatoriales bacterium | reverse complement strand
GATGAATTTATTGTAGACTTTTACTGCAAACAATTAATGCTGGCGATCGAGATTGATGGATATTCCCATGACAGTGAGGAAGCCCAAAAGCGCGATCGGCAACGACAATCTCGATTAGAATCACTAGGCGTGAGATTTTTGCGGTTTACAGAGTCAGACGCAAAATATCAGGTTGAAGGTGTTTTAGAGGTCATTCAGGGCTGGGTTTTGCAGAATGGATACACCCCAATCCCACTCAAAAGCCGAGGCCAAGGTAGAAACACACCCCCAGCCCCTCTCAAAAGCCGAGGCTCAAACACACCCCCAGCCCCTCTCCAGAGGGGAGCTAGATCCGGTTCCCCTCCTAGGAGGGGCTAGGGGTGGGTCTTATCCCCCTCCTAGGAGGGGTTAGGGGTGGGTCTTATCTCAAAAGTGCCGATAAATCAAGGGATTCTGTTGTTTGGAAAAAAGCTAAAAGCCGATCGACCATCCGATCCACACCACCCTTAACATTAGACTCCACATTCAAAGCCATCACTGGATCGTGCAGCGATAAGCGTAACAAAAACCAGCCAGATTCGCTAGCTGAGGTGCAGGAAATCCGCAGCCCTTCGTAGTTATTGGGAACGATTTTCCAGTCGGGTTGGGTTGACGTAAATTCTTGTAGTTGTTCAATTGTGCGATCGCCCAAAACCCGAAAATCATCCACATTAATCTTAATCCGAAACTCGGCACTTTCTTCCGGCTCTTGTAAATTCGCAATTAAATCAGGTAATGACTTACTTTCCAGCTTTGATTTAGCCAATTCAATCAATAGCTTGCTAACCAAATAAGCGCCATCATCCAGAAAGTAATTTTCCTTCAAAGCTCCATGTCCAGAAGTTTCAATGGCTAACCATGATTCCTGTCCACTTTGATTCAGGCAAATCGACTCATCAATCACATTTTTGTAACCCCGTTTAAAGCGATGGTGAATTCCCTTTAAATCCTGTTCGATGAATTGCGTTAACCCATCGGAGGTAATCGAATCGGTGACAATAGTAGAACCTGGGTGCTCTTGGAGGACGATCGCTGAAATCAACGCAATTAAGCGATTGCGATTGAGTTCCTTACCAACTCCATCGACGGCCGCACTCCGATCGACATCCGTATCAAAAATAATCCCAAAATCAGCTTGATTGGCAATTACCGCTTGACAAATTGACTGCATTGCCTGTTTATCTTCAGGATTTGGCACATGATTTGGGAAAGTGCCATCGGGTTCTAGAAACTGACTTCCTGTAGTATCCGCACCCAAAGGTTTTAAAACTTTATCCACATAGAATCCACCAGCACCATTCCCCGCATCCACAACAATTTTCAACCCAGTCAGTGGCTGCTCAAAATTATCAGGATGATTCACTGATTCCCGAATCTTAGTGACAAATTGGTTGGCATAAACTGAAATGAAATCATGCTTTGCAATGCTACCTGGAACGGCGGCTTTTTCAAACTCATTGGTTTCTGCTAATGCTAAGATATCTGTAATATCTTTTTTTTGTAAACCACCATTGGCGGTGAAAAATTTTAAGCCGTTGCGATTAAAAGGCAAATGGCTAGCGGTAAGCATAATCGCGCCATCGCAATCAAAACCAGGAGTAATCGTGCTCATAAACATGGCGGGGGTTGAAGCCATATCAAAGTCGTATACCTGACTACCAAGTGAGGTGATACCCGCCATGACTGCTTGCATGAGAGTTGGCCCGGATAGGCGGCTGTCACGCCCGATCGCAATTATTAACTTTTCCGCAGGTTTATGGACTTTTCGCACCAGCCAATTCACAAAGGATTGACCTAAAATTGTGGCAATTTCGGGGGTGAGGTTAACTTTTTCATCGGGAACCCCTTCGAGGGCGATACCGCGAATATCTGAGCCATTTTGGAGTTTTTTCCAGTTATAGTTTTGCATAATCATTGATGGTAAGTATAGCAGTTGACAGTTGACAGTTGACAGTTGACAGTGAATTTTTTGGATGGAGATTCAAACCCCACCCTCAAACAATCCATATTATAGGTGAGGGAGTTAAACCCGCTTTCGATCCAATTATCAATTGCCCACTGTTAAAAGCCTTGTCAAACTGTATCACTTTCTTGACTGTCTAGGATAGCGGCAAGATGTTTGCGGATTGTGGGTGAGCGAAATCCCAAAATGATATCTTTGTTACAGACACCGCGCTGAATTAGTTATAGGTTAACAACCTCACTATTTGGATTGTAAACAATTAACCGAACCAGATACCGCTCAATGACGGTTTTTGCTAGTCACTCAAATTTTCTATATCAGCTAAATCTTGCAATCTTCCTGATGCTTTCTTGTTTTTTTTTAAATTCTCTAAATCGATAAATGTAACAACAACATCATCAATGGAAACTTCTAACCGGAGAGGATAACAATCCTCAAAAACAACCCCATCAATATTTGTCAACAAGTCTATTCGATTAGGAGGGTAGCCAAGCTGAATAATTTGATCTGGCGTCAGAAAATCTTGAATTTGTAAACCTAAAGAACTAAAACCAAATTGCTCTAAAGCTTGAAGCAAGTTATTTGCATTATCTAGGCTGGTTTCTATCCAGATGTCAATGTCTTTTGTGTAACGAGGATGACCATGTATTGCTACCGCATAGCCACCAACAACAAGATATTGAACATGATTATCGTTGAGAAATTGTATAAACTCTTTGAAGTCTTGATTCAGCATTTTTATATTTCCATTGGTGATAGCTATGACGAATTTCTTCTAAGGCTTTAAGTCTGGCTTGATAAGATTGGGTTTGCCAATAAGCAAAATCACTTTTTTGTTCTTTGAGGTTCATTTTACGACAAAAAATTGGTCTTTCAATTGAATTATCCATCTGGTTTAGGTATTTATATTCAAAAGTGAAACAATCTTGGTAATGGCAGATATTCTTCGTCATTACGGTGACAGAGTTTTTCAATCCAACTCTGGGAATTTTAGCCCCATCACCGCCGAGATTAAGCTCTCATTCCTTAGTTACGTTCAACGCTGTAAACTGCCGCCAAGCGGAACTCACCTTTCGCCGGGACTTCGACAATATCCGTCGCCGCATTGGTCGTTTCCACGCAGATTAAACGCTGATAATCGCTATCATCAAGGTCTGCCATACTTGCAGAGATTTTCACCCAGGGATTCCACACTACGGCGGATTTACTACCAGAGGATTTAATGCGGATGCGACGATTCAGGGCGCTATCGTCA
>JAYTZD010000343.1:0-1507 GCA_043742065.1 Oscillatoriales bacterium | reverse complement strand
ATTTCATTAGACAATCTTGCCACAGATGCAGAGGGCGATCCTCTCACAATTAGCGTCCTCAACCCAGTAAACGGCACTGTAATTTTCAATCCCTTAACTAACAAAGCATCGTTTAAACCAGCAACCGGTTTCTCTGGAATTGCCAGCTTTGATTTCCTTGCCAGCGACGCTTTTGGGAGTTCAACGCCCGCGCGGGTGACAGTCAATGTCAGCGATGTTCCGCTGCTAAATCTAGATTTTGTGAAGCGAAATCCGCTCCTCAATGCAGGAGAAAATACGGAATTGATTGTACTCGGAGATTTTGCCGACCAAAAAGGTGTAGTGCTGCCTGATTCTTATTTAACTTACACTTCATTCAATCCAGAAGTAGCACCAATAGACGCATCTGGGAAAGTGACAGGTTTGGTCAACGGCACTTCAATTTTGAGTGCGAGTCGAAATAACTTGCAAGCAGTAACAGCAGTGCGAGTAGGAAAATTGCCAGCCCCAACCAACGATGCAGAATTCAATGGAGCACTAGCAGAGATTAACGGTTTGAATGTCTATCCCAAAGCAGTCACCATGACAGCCGGAATGGGACGCTCGCTTTTAGTAGGAATTGAAAATATCATCAAATCCCCCGATTTGAAATTCGGCTCAGTAGGAACTCGCTATTTCCCCGGAAACTCCAACTTATTGCAAGTGAATTCAGACGGCGTTATTACCGCTATAAAAGAAGGAGTTACTAACGTCACTGTCATTCACGGAGCCGCCGAACAAGTCGTGCCAGTACGAGTCTCCCTTCCCGCCGCCGCCGGAACAATTTTAGGAGTAAATGGCGGTGCAGTTACTGGCAGTGACGGTTCAATTGTGATGGTGCCACCCGGTGCTCTTACCCAAAATACAGCTATTAGCTTGACATCTCTAACCAGCAATGATCTATCCCTACAACTTCCCGACGGTTTGCAGTTCGCCGGAGGCTTCAATTTAGACTTGGGCGACAACTCCTTGAAAATGCCCGCTCAATTAGCAATTACTGCCCCCGCCGGCTTATCTCCGGGTACCGAAATTTTATTCATGCGAAAAGGTTCGCTGCCGGATGCTAACAATATTCAAAACCCAACTTGGCTAATTCAAGAATCCGGCTACGTCGATGCTTCGGGCACTATCCGAACCAATTCCCCACCATTTCCTGGCATTTTGGATAGTGGCGAATATTGGATGTCTGCATGGCCAACTCTGGGATTAGTAGGAGCTCCAACACTGCAAGGGTTGCTCAATACCGCAACTTTAGATGCTGCCACAAAAACTGCTGGTGCACTCAACCTCTCAACTAATTTCGGTCTCCAAAGCACCTTTTTAGCAGCAAATGCAGGTTTAATCGGTATCGCTGCCATCACCACAGCTCAATTCGCCGGGACAATCTTACTCCTTGCTTACTTAGCTAAATACCTGCAATCTGGATTGAAAGTCATCGCCATTCCACAAGTCGGTTTACCTGTAGTCACTCCTGCGGGTGTCGAACTCG
>JAYTZD010000342.1:0-3237 GCA_043742065.1 Oscillatoriales bacterium | reverse complement strand
TGGGGCGATATCGAGACTGGCGATGTCTGTTTCTTCAATATTGGCGATCGTCACCCAGTTTAGCCGATCGACTGCAATTTTCGCTTTTTCTCGATCGCACTCAATGCCAATATACTGACAGTGGGGATTAGTCAGCTTGTACTGCGCGCCCGTAGCACCCGTACCACAGCCAATTTCGACAATGACTTTAGCATCCGGGGGTAGCAGATTCAAGAGGTCGTGGTTGATGCGATCGATCACTTTCTACAAATTCCTGATTAGTTTTGATTAAAATGAAATTAAATAACAGATTACCATAGACCATCAGCTTTTAATCAGCCTGACGATATCAGTATACAATAGCGATCGGCACATTTGTCAAGCACTAAACCAGTTAAAAAAATATTATAGCAAAAACTATGAACCATAACTTAGGAATTAACATCGCCGGCTACATCAACGGCGAATTTGGCATTGGAGAAGGAGTCCGAGCAAATATTAGGGCCATAGAAACCACCAACATTCCCTTCACCATCAACAATTTCACTCGCAGTCCCAACCGCAATCAAGACACCACCTATCAAAATTTCAACCAAGACAATCCTTATCCCATAAACTTAATTCAAGTCAACGCCGATGAAGTCAACACATTCTTAAAATATTCAGGTTCCAGCTATTTCAAAAATCGCTACAACATCGGCTTTTGGGCATGGGAAATTCCCGAATTTCCCCAGAAATGGCAACCAGTATTTGACAACTTTCACGAAATCTGGACTTACAGCAACTATTGCGCCGAAGCAATTTCCCTAGTCTCGCCAATTCCCGTCATCAAAATCATGCCCAGCATTGATTTACCACCATCTTACTTGAACAGACAATCCTTGGGTTTGCCAGAAAATAAATTTATATTCCTATTTATATTCGACTTTTCTAGCCTCATCGAACGCAAAAATCCTTTAGCGGCAATTCAAGCATTTAAACAAGCTTTTGGCGAAGATGACCGCGTATTATTGCTCCTAAAATCTTCCAACTCCGCCAAAAATCTCCAAGATTTAGCCTTGTTACAATCAGCCATCGGAAATTCTCCAAATATCCAACATCTAGACGGATATTTATCCAAAACTGAAATCAACGGTTTACTATATAATTGTGATTGTTATCTATCCCTGCATCGTTGCGAAGGATTTGGCTTGACAATGGCAGAAGCCATGTTTTATGGCAAACCTGTAATTGCCACTGGCTATTCATCAAATACAGAATTCATGAATGTGGGCAATAGTTTTTTAGTCAAATATAAATTAATTCCCCTGGATGCAGATTGTGGGCCTTACAAAAAAGGCAATATTTGGGCAGAACCGGATACAGAACACGCGGCTTATTTCATGCGGCAGGTATTCAATAATTACCGGGAAGCTCAGCAAGTAGGAGCAATAGCTGCTCAGGATATTAAAACTTTATTGAGTCCGAAAGTTGCAGGCAAAAGAATTCAAAAACGTTTGGAATATATACAGCATATTCCAGGTTTATGGACTGTAGGGACACGGCAATGCCGTGTCCCTACGGGGATAGAACTAAATTTTACCCAAAAAAGTGAGAACAACTTGCTATCATCACCCCAAACAGCACAACCATTAGTTAGTATTTGCATCCCGACATACAACGGTGCAGCATTTATTGGCGAAGCAATTGAAAGCGCTTTAGCTCAGACTTATGCCAACATAGAAGTGATTATATCCGATGACGGATCGACTGATGCAACAATTGCGATCGCGCAATCATTCACATCACAAACATCCGCCGATTTACGGATCATCCTCCACCGCAACTACGGCTTATCACAAAACTGGAACTTCTGTATTTCTCAAGCTAAAGGTAAATACATTAAATTTCTGTTTCAGGACGACTTTCTCGCACCAGAATGTATTGCTAAAATGGTCTCCGTCGCCGAACAACATCCAAATATTGGCATGGTTTTCTCTCCCCGTGGTATCACCATAGACGCATCTGAATCAAATCCGATTTTGTTAAGAGCCTCCCAATCAATTAACGATTTGCATAAAGGTTGGTCTAATTTAAAATCAATCCAGCCCGGACAAGAATTGCTAGCCGATCCCAATTGCCTAAGTAACCCGATTAACAAAATTGGCGAACCGACAACCGTCTTAATTGCCAGTCGAGTTTTTGCCGAAATCGGATTATTTGATTCGGGATTATCTCAGTATGTAGACTTAGATATGTGGTGGCGAATCATGGGAAATTATCACATCGGATTTGTAGACGAAAAACTCTCATCCCTGCGGATTCATCCCGAACAACAAACTTGGAAAAACTTCGCGGCTGGCGAGAATCATAAGGATGTAGTCAGATTTTACAATAAATTACTAAATAGTGCTGAATATAGTTTTTTGAATCAACAAATTAAACAGACAATTCAGCAAAAATTAGATTTGAGAACTCAGCGAAATTTATCTGACTTGTCAAAGCTGGTTGAACTTTACAAAAAATCGCCAACTAATCAGTCTATCGTCTCACGGCTGCGTCAATACCGCCAACAATTTGCGAAAAGTTGGCTGAATTTATCCGCCGATAAATTTGAAAGTGCTTATTTGGGAGAAACGGGGAAAACTCACCAGTTGTTGCTAAATAGTGGGATTAAACATGAAATATTGACTGAGGAAGAACAAGGTTTTGTTCAGCAATTGTGTTCCAAACTTGCTCAAGGAGATCAAATTGTAGACAAGATGCCATGTCTCCTCGCAGCCATGCTTTACGGCGAGGCTTATCAGTTGCCCTTTGAGTACAGAAATGCTGCGATTCCTGAGTGGTTTTTCGAGGATTTGATGAAATTCTTGTTTCAGTCTCCCACTTATTTTCAACAAGCGGGAGAAGTGGAAACCTACTCTCGGTATTTGCAGGATTTAATCGATTATGTGGCTGGGAATATTGCGAGTTTTCCAACTTCGGAAGTTTGGCGTTATTTGGCGCAGTTTGTTGCTCAGAATATTAATCTAAAAGCTTTGTATCTCAGCGCTCAAAATCTCCTAAATGTGGAGAGTCAGCAAGCTGATATTATCGAGTCTTATTTGACAAATATTGGTTGTCAAATAGATTTCAAGTTTCAGGATAGAAAGTTGGCAACTGGCAAAATTAGGTTGGGCGTTTTGCTGGATACAATTAGTGCGGAACCGGATACTTTTGCGGCAATTCCGGCCTTTGAATATTTAGACAGAGACAACTTTGAAATTATCGTGTATTATT
>JAYTZD010000341.1:0-6370 GCA_043742065.1 Oscillatoriales bacterium | reverse complement strand
TCCGATTCCATCCCGAACTCGGTTGTTAAACGCTGCGGTGGCGAAGATATTTGGCGGGTCACTGCCTGAGAAAATAGCTCGATGCCTGGGATTCTATTTAAAACACACATTGCCTCTTTCTGAGATTCAGACAGGGGCTTTGTTGTTTTTATGGGTTTTTCAAGAAAATTATTAGCTAGGATGATCCTCGATCGCAAACTAATATCAATTCCGGCTGCGCCGGAATGATATAGAGGACACGGCACTGCCGTGTCCCTACCGCGATCAATTGTAGGGAGACGGCAGTGCCGTCTCCTCCGTCTCCTCCGTTTATATCATTCCGATGCAAACGGATTTGATATACAGCGGTTCCTGCTGTTATTAGGTACAGCAGCGGGGTGCGTCGCTTTTGTAGGGGAGAAGCATTCGCGCCCATATCCTATAGATATATCAGAGATTTTAAACGCGAATGCTTCGCCCCTCTAGGCGCTTTTACCAAATCGGGATGCTGCTCAGCAGTAGCAATTAACAAACCAATTTATTAAATATTGAGGATTCATGTTTGTGTGCCGCAATGCAGCGGGAACTGCTGTAAGCTATCAAATTATCGTAACACAGGGTACGAAAAAGTAGAGCTTGCGCTAAAGTTGTGAAAGATTAAAGTTTATCGATCGCCTTTTATGCCTTACACTGCCTCTACTCCAACAGACCCCAATCAAGCGAACATCCGCAATGCCGACTACCGTTTACTAGAATTCAACAAGCTGACACCAATGATGCAGCGGTATGTTGAAGTAAAAGAACAATATTCTCATGCCCTTTTATTATTTCGAGTCGGCGATTTTTTTGAGTGCTTTTTCCAAGATGCAGTTACAATTTCGCGGGAATTAGAGCTTGTTTGTACTAGCAAAGAAAGCGGCAAGGAAATTGGACGAGTGCCGATGACAGGAGTGCCACACCACGCCCTAGATCGCTACACTTCAATGTTAGTAGAAAAAGGCTATGCTGTGGTAGTTTGTGACCAAGTAGAAGACGCTGCGATCGCAGCTAGAGAAGGCCGTCAAGTCAAGCGAGAAATTACCCGCATTCTGACTCCCGGAACTTTGACTGATGACGGAATGCTCAAACCCCGGCAAAATAATTTTTTAGCAGCAATCGTCATAGCTGGAACACATTGGGGATTGGCTTATACAGATATTTCTACTGGAGAATTTGTCACTACACAAGCAGATAGTTTAGAACAATTAACTTTAGAATTGCTGCGTTTGCAACCTTCAGAAGTGCTGGTTCCAACTAATGCTCCCGATTTGGTGACTATGTTGAGGCCAGGAGAGAAATCTGAGCATTTGCCCGATTGTTTGCCGAGTTCGTTTTGCTATTCTTTACGATCGCAAATTCCGTTTACTTTGGGAGAATCAAAACAGAGAATCCTGCAAAAGTTCAAAGTGCGATCGCTCGAAGGTATGGGATGCGGACACCTTCCCCTAGCAGTGCGCGCCGCCGGTGGTTTGCTGCAATACCTCGAAGAAACTCAAAAAGGAAATGCAGTTCCTTTGCAAGTATTACACACTTACACCCTCACCGATTTTCTCACACTAGACTACCAAACCCGTCGCAATCTTGAAATTACTCAAACTGTTAGAGATGGGGTTTTTCATGGTTCTTTGTTGTGGGCCATCGACAAAACCAGCACTGCAATGGGAGGTCGCGCTTTGCGACGCTGGGTGCTGCAACCTTTGCTCCATATTAAAGGTATTTGCGCGCGACACGACACGATTCAAGAGTTAATAGAGAATAACCCCCTGCGCCAAGATTTACAGCAGTTGTTACGCCAGATTTACGACATCGAAAGACTGACTGGTCGAGCTGGTTCTGGAACAGCTAGTGCGCGAGATTTAGTCGCTTTAGCTGATTCTTTGGGAAAGCTGCCGGAAGTAGCTTTGATCGCAGCCCAAGGTCGATCGCCCTATTTAAAGGCACTGCAAAGTGTACCACCAATTTTAGAAGAATTGGCTACTAAAATTCACGATCATTTAGTTGATGAACCGCCGATTCATTTAAAAGAAGGAGGGTTGATTCGTTCTGGAATTAATTCCCTACTAGATGAAATGCGACAAGCTGCATCAGCAGACCAGGAGTGGATTGCTCATTTAGAGGCAAATGAAAGAAAACGCACCGGAATTTCTAATTTAAAAGTAGGTTATAATAAAGCTTTCGGCTATTATATCAGCATTACAAAATCGAAAGTAGACCAAGTACCAAATGACTATACACGCAAGCAAACTCTGACTAATGAAGAGCGCTATAGCACTGAGGAATTAAAAGAAAGGGAAGTGCGGATTCTGACAGCACGAGAAGATTTAAATCAACTGGAATATGATATTTTCACTCAAGTACGTGCGGAAATAGGAGAACACGCTGAAATTATTCGCAATATTTCTCGCGCGGTTGCAGCAGTAGATGTTTTGTGCGGTTTGGCGGAAGTAGCTGTTTATCAGAATTATTGTCGTCCGAATATGGTTGAAAGTCGGGAAATTAAGATTATTGAAGGATGTCATCCGGTAGTGGAAAAGTCTTTACCTCCGGGATTTTTTGTGCCGAATTCGGCTTTTTTGGGTCGGGAAGAGTCGCTAAATCGACCCGATTTAATTATTTTAACTGGACCGAATGCTAGTGGCAAAAGTTGTTATTTGCGGCAGGTGGGTTTGATTCAGTTGATGGCGCAGATGGGGAGTTTTGTGCCGGCGAAAGCTGCTACTTTGGGAATTTGCGATCGTATTTTTACTAGAGTCGGTGCAGTGGATGATTTGGCAACTGGTCAGTCTACGTTTATGGTTGAAATGAATGAGACTGCAAATATTCTCAACCACGCCACGTCAAAATCATTGGTTTTGTTAGATGAAATTGGTAGGGGAACGGCGACTTTTGATGGACTTTCGATTGCTTGGTCTGTGGCAGAATATTTAGCGAATGAGATTCGGGCGCGGACAATTTTCGCTACACATTATCACGAGTTGAATGAGTTAGCTTCTATTTTAAATAATGTGGCTAATTATCAGGTGACAGTGAAAGAATTGCCGGATCAAATCGTATTTTTGCATCAAGTTCAGCCTGGAGGTGCTGATAAGTCTTACGGAATTGAAGCGGGGAGATTAGCTGGTTTGCCAGCGTCGGTGATTGAGAGGGCGAGACAGGTGATGAAGCAAATTGAGAAACATAGTAAAATTGCGATCGGACTGCGAAAGGGTGTTAAGAAAGAGGATAAAAAAGAGTCTGAGGGCGAACAATTGGATATTTTCGAGGATTGAAATTATCAAATTGCGATCTGAATCCAGGACTTAGCTATATACTCTATCTGTATGTCAGTAATGCCCACATTACTGACATTTAAATGACTAAATTGTGATACTATCCTTGAAGATATCAACAGCTTTAAATAGGAGGATGAGATGCAAGGCAAAAGATTTATCCGAACTCTTCGCTTGAAAAACTTTCTATCCTACGGAAGTGAAGGAGAGGAAATAGAACTTCAACCCCTGAATGTGTTAATTGGCCCCAACGCATCTGGGAAGTCGAACCTAATTGATGCGGTGGGGATTTTACAGTCAACACCCAATGATATAAATACTCCATTTCGGCAAGGAGGCGGTATTGGCGAGTGGCTTTGGAAAGGTGAAAACAATTCCAACAATATTCCAACAGCTACAATCGAGGCAACACTAGATCATCCTGAATCAACGATCCCCCTGCGCTATCAAATCTCTTTCACAAAGGTAGGTCAAAAACTAGAAATTGTAGATGAATTTGTAGAAAATGAATTAGAAATAGACCCAAATTATGAAGATTTATATTTTTTCTACCGCTATGAAAATGGAAATCCAGTCTTAAATATTAGAAATGTCTCAGCAGAGGGAATAGGTACATATGCTAATAGAATCCCGCGCCATCTTCGCCGTGACGAGATAAATCTTTTTCAATCGGTTTTGTCCCAAAAACAAGACAAAGACTTTTACCCTGAGTTAGCCTACTTAAACAAAGGGTTGCATCCAGATATCTTATCTACTGTTGCTGAATTGCTAATTACGGCATCTCAAAGAACTCAAATAATCGTTACTACTCATTCAGATGCTTTAGTTTCTGGTTTGAGTGAAGTTCCAGAATCGGTCTTAATTTGCGAACAGAATAACACCGGTAGTCACCTGCGCCGTCTAGAGCCTCAGCAACTCAAAAAGTGGCTGGAAAAGTACACTCTAGGAGATTTATGGCGGATGGGACATATCGGAGGAAACAGATGGTAAGGGAGATTCGTATTTATATTGAAGGTATTGGAGACGAAAGTGAAGATGAAACTAAAGGTAAATATAACAAAACACGACACGCTCCCAAACTGTTAGAACTTTTAGATGTTGACAAGGTACGCAGGGCTTCTCGTAGTTGCGATCGCCTCTTTACAACTATTACCAAAATTATAGAAATGACATAAATACATTGCGTGTAAGTAAGTCCTATTTACTTCCCATTTTGCAACTTTCTTACTTCTTTGTGTACGCTGATCCCGATCTCCAAAGCCTCATTCAACAATCGTCCATATTCAGTTGCCCGATCGCCAACATCCATCGCCATCAAAGCAGCCAAATTACTTTCAATATTAGCAAATAATTCGTAACGGCGACCAATAAATTCCTGATTTTCCCTGAGAATTCTTTCTGTTTTTAAAGCACAAACTAAACTTTCCCTAGTAATGCTTAATGCTTCAATTGCATCCTCTCGATTCATCAAGTTTGCTTGTAAATTGCCAACGGCTATTAATCGATCGATAATATCGAGAGCCTTAATCACCTCATGATACTTCTCTACTTCATCCAGTAAACCAGCCAGCGTCGCTAGAGGCTTTGCCTTTACCCATCTATAGACATTCCAAGCTACAGCAATCGCCAGGGACAAACTCAAAGTTATTTGTAAAACCCAAACAAATATCTCAGCATCGCTGAATGAACCAACTTTATGTTGAGTGGCTAGTAAAGCAACAGGTAGCGAAATCACTAATGTTAGGCAAAATATCAGTAACTCATTTAACAGCATAGAAAATAGCTTTTTGCTGTCCCCGAATGTACTATGTTGGTAAAAATTACCTGCAAAACCGTCGCCCAAAGCTATTCCGCTCAATTCTTCTAAGTCTTTTTCGGGAATTAGTAAGTCATCTAAGTCCGATTGTATCACTATTTCAAATCTCCTTAAATTCGCATTAATTAAAACCCTCCAATACCCCGAATAGAATCCCAAATACTTATATAAAAATTACTTCCTCGGCTTCGGAATAGTTCAAAAACTTGTCCTGGCGATCCAAAAAATGGTCTGAGAGTCCATCCCAATTGAGTGCCAACAAAAGCATAAAGTCCTAACCAAAACCGTAAAATATTTAGCCTGATTTCCTTGCCTTCTGCATCTTCTTCAGAAAAAAACTGCATTCCTTGGTAAAAGAAACTAATTCCCAAAAATCCTGTTATTGCCATAATAGCAACATTCAAGAGCAGAAAAAAGTTGTAATCGCTGGCACTCAGCAGAAAGAATAGACTTACAGGTGCAAATCCAAACATCAAGATGCTAATCATCGCCATTGATGTCATCAACAATGCCAGATATTGTTCAAAAGTTCGTTTTGAACCGAACATGACATTGAAAAAGTAGAGTGTGGGAAAACAGATGATCAGGGTTAGTAAGTAAAGTGCTGGTAGCTTAATTGCTGAAACTAGACATTGCATCCAGGTACTTGATGCACCTAAAATCGCCCCGTAAATTGCAAAAAAGACTGTACTAGAAATCAGTAGCCCGAAAATTTTAGATTTGAGCTTGACACCTTCGCGGATTTCTTCTAGAAATTGTTTCCGTTCCCGCAGTAAGTACATTACTACTGAAAAATATTTCACGGATTCTCCTTGTGACTGATGCTACTCCGAATCTGTTATAGCTCAAGCTGATTTCGATCGGCAAGAGGTTGTCAAATAATTGCTGTTTTACTAGATTTATTTATAGTAACGACCAAGGCTGTTAAGGTATTTATTGTCATTGAACAACCCTTCGACCCTTCGACTACGCTCAGGGAACGATGATCCTTGGCGACTGCCATATCAAGAAGGGAGAAGGGAGAGCAAGAATTCTCCCCCTATGGACATCTCTAGCGGCAGGTGCGATATTTGATGTGATAAACTAAGCCACGGTGAGCAAGATCAAAGGAGTCAACGGTGGCTGCACCGGCACCACTGGCTGTCATTGAAGCATTTACTCTCATGTTGATACTGTCACCACAACGAGACCAAACATCTGCTACGGTTGCTAAGCTATCTCGAACGTTATAGTTTGTTTCGCCGTTGAAAGTCCGGGAAAAAACTGG
>JAYTZD010000340.1:0-13101 GCA_043742065.1 Oscillatoriales bacterium | reverse complement strand
TATCAGTTCAGAGTGTTCTTAGAATACTTTGGGAAAGTGTTTGGTCGGATTACCATTGCGGTAAATCCTGCATACACCAGTCAAGAATGCAGTAATTGCGGGGAAGTTGTTAAAAAATCTCTATCCACTCGTACCCACATTTGTCAGTGTGGATGTGAAATGGATAGAGATCATAATGCCGCAATTAATATCCTGAATCGTGGGATAGGTACGACGGGGCACGTCGGAACTTCTGTACTAGATACAGTAAACGCTTAGGGAGATTGGATCTCTGGGTCAAGTGCAGCAATGTTCTTGATTTAAGTCTGGTCTAGGATCTAAGAATCACCGTCGCTTGGGCGCGGTGAGTGTCAAGTTAGCATAGTTGAGATATTGGCAAACTGGCATTGGATTGGGGATTTTTTGTCTTTGTCGAGAATTGCGATCGGGCAAACACCCACATCCCGACAACTTCTGCGAAGTCAGCGATCTAAAAATAGATACTTTTACTAGACAACTCAAGCCTTCTTCCTTCTTCCTTCTTCCTTCTTCCTTCTGCTGTATATTTAAAACGGAATTTCCTCATCTTCATCTTCCACAGTCTTAGCCCTCATCCGCCAACTGGTAATATATTCAACTTGCACATCAATTTGATTGATAGCTTCGCCTAACCGTTTTTGAATATATTGAGTCAGCGTCATCATAAAATCCAACTCAATTCCCACAGATAGCACCAATCTTGCCAATTTAGCAAAATCTGCCTTCATCATCGAAGAACTAGATAGTTTAAAATGGGGAGTTTTACCCTGGTTTTGCACAGTCATCGCTTTTTTGACACGCTCTTTTAGGTGAGCGACTTCTGAATCCAAAAACCTCCATTCAGGCAAAAGCTCTTTGTACCTTTCTCCCAATATTATGATATCCTCACTCATCGGTTGTGAGGGTATTTTATTTGTGAAACTTTGCTTCTTCTGTGCGTTAAAAATCAACCGCAAACTCTGGCTTTCTTCAATTTCCAAAGATGGATGATCTATAAGTTGTCCTAACTGTCTTTGAATCTCTTTAGTTAGCGTTACTGGCAGATTCAACTCAATCCCTTCGGCTTGTGTTAGATGTGCCAGAGTCATAAAATCAACTTTCATCGTGATCGAACTGGATAGCTCAAAATAATCACTTTCCTTGAGTTTTGTTGCCAACATCCCAGTTTTGATGCGATCTTTGATTTCAGCAATTTCTGAATCTAGCGGTTTCCACTGAGATTCTATTTTCTGATATTTTTCCCCCAATGCAGTCAAGTTTTCGCTGGCGGGATCTGGATAACATTTGTCAATAATTTCTAGCAGATGACCATGCACTCTCGCTAAATAAACCGCATCCATCGTGGCGTATTGTAGCTGATTTTCACTCAGGGGACGCTTTGCCCAATCGCCACCTTGTTCTGTTTTTTCTACATAACCAATATTGCAAATTTTTTCTATTAAAGTCTTCAATTTGCGATCGGGCAATGGTAGAATATAATAAGGAATTTTTCTCGCCATGTTCAACGAACAAGTGATATTCTGGGCATCATCATTTCCCAGAAACCTGATGTCATAGTTGGCATTGTGCATCACTTTTTCAATATTGGGATCAATCATGATTTGATCTACGAAATATTTAACCAATTCAGGTTGATCCAAGACATCGAGCAAAAAAGTGGCATCGCCAGTCAAGTCTTTGGGGTCAGGTAATACCTGAATCAGAGACAATTTGGGGTTAGATATATAGTCTGCTATTTCTGTATCAATCCATAGGATTCTAGATTTGGTAAATTTAGCGATGAGCGCTTTGATGTCGTTGGTGGCTGTTAAATAAGGCATTTTTAGAGATTTTAGCTATTAATTTTATGATATGATGATGATATCAAAAAAATGTCTAATTATTTAGGAGGTGCGATCGTGGTGATTGCTTCTACCAAACCGCCAACTCTGACCGATGCGACTAAGACTCGCTTCACTCTTGATGAATACCGGGCGATGGAGGAAACTGCTGAAGAACGTCACGAATACTGCAATGGGGAGATTATTACGATGTCAGGAGGTTCCCCCGCTCACAGCCGCATTACCGTAGATGTTACAACTTTTCTGAACGTGGCTCTCCGAGACACTCATTTTCAAACCTATAACGGCGACTTACGAATTTGGATTCCTGGCTTCAATCACGGAACTTATCCTGATATTACGGTAATTGATGGCGAACCGGAATTTAATGCCGATCGCACGGATGAAATTCTCAATCCTTTACTGATTGTCGAAGTCCTTTCACCCTCTACGGAAGCCTACGATCGAACTGAAAAGTTCAGAAAGTATCGCTCTATTCCCAGTTTTTGTGAATATCTGCTGGTGAGTCAAACTGAACCATATATTGAGCAATATTACAATTGCGATCGCCCAAATAGCGATCGCTGGCAATTGCAAATCTATGATGGGCTCGATCGCGCGATCGTCCTGCACAGCTTAAATATAGAACTTCCGATGTCTGAAGTCTACCGCCGCATTAATTTTTCAGCATGATTTGTTGAAATTTGAAATGAATCATGTTTAACTAGAAATAGAAGTTTAGGAGAAAGCTATGGTTACTCTAATTCAACACCCAGGGCCAACTCAACTTGAAACACCAGCGGAGGAAAAAGTCTGGACTGATGCCGAATTCATGGCACTCAACCGAGATGGGCACCGCTACGAAATTGTAAATGGAGAACTAATTGACATGGGAAATTCTGGTGCAAAACACGGTTATGTTTGTAGCGTCTTGATGATTTTACTCGGTGGTTATGTCCACATTCAAAAGCTAGGCGCGATGTTCGATTCCAGCACTGCTTTCAAGCTGAAATCAGGAAATAAGCGATCGCCCGATGTTTCATTCATGGCAAAAGAACGCCTGCAAGGGCTAGATGAACTCCCCGATGGTTTCCTCGAAGGTGCGCCGGATCTTGCCGTAGAAATCCTTTCTCCTAGCAATACAGTCGAAGAAATTCACAATAAACTCGTAGAATATTTCGACAATGGATCGCGTTTAGTTTGGGTGATTAACCCTAAAGAAAAGTATGTTTTGGTGTATCGATCGTCCGAAGAGCCCGATCGCCTGCTTAAGTCCATTGACTCCCTAGATGGCGAAGAAATCGTCCCCGGCTTTAGTCTTGCGATTGCCGAGTTATTTCAGAAACTGGGTTTTTAATGATTGGGCGATCGCTTTTTCCAAAATTGGGAACAGTATTGATAATTGAACTTAAGTCGCTAATAAGACAGAACTTGAAAATTGCAGGTAATTAGCTAGTAATATAGATCGTAATCTCAAAGGTAAAAACCTATGGATACACCACCACTACCACAACCTCAACTCGATCCGACACCAATTACCTTCGATCAGTACGCAGCCTACACTCCCGAAAAGCTAGAACTATGGGATGGCTTCTATAACTATGGGGGACAAGATTTAACAGGTTTTCATCTCGCAGTATTAGCAAATATGGGCTTACGGAAAGCTGTTCGCAATGTACCGCTGTCGCTATGGCTAGAGGCAATTCAAGAGTTAGCCTTTCAAAACTCTAAACTTAATTTTGATACTGAAATGGGGGAAGCTATGCTTAACCGATTGAACCGAGGATTGGAAGATTTGCAAAGTGTTGTAGAGTATTTGGAAGAAGAGAGTTAGTTAAGAGCATTGAATTGCCAATCATATTTTGAATCGTGTTTTAACCCGGAGGCCATTTCATGTGTCGTCCACCCAGAATATGAAGGTGTAGATGATCGACAGTTTGACCACCATCATTCCCATTATTAATCACAACTCGATAACCATTGCTAAGTCCGAGTTGTTCAGCTATCAGTTTGACAGTTAGCAGCAAGTGTCCCATGAGAGCATGATCTCCAGGCTCAGCATCTGCTAATTTGGGAATAGGCTTTTTAGGAATCACCAAAATATGAATCGGTGCTTGGGGATGCACATCTCTGAAGGCTAGGGCTAAGTCGTCTTCATAAACGATGTCGGCGGGAATCTCCCGGCTGATGATTTTGCTGAAAATGGTTTGTTGGGTAGTCATGGTATTTTAGTTTTTAGCTAAACAGACGGGAATCTCCACATTATCCCTCTTTTGTCACTCTCCGAATATTAAAATAAAGGTTTGATATCAATTCCGGTAGCATAGGAATTATTAGTAGCCGAAATTAGGACACGGCACTGCCGTGTCCCTACAATATTATTTTGGGTAGGGAGACGGCATTGCCTTGGACTCTATATCATTCCAGTGCTTTCTCCTTTGCGATGATTAATTTTCAACAGCCCCTAAAGCTTTTAGCGTGGCTTTTTCAACTTCCGTTAAACCCGTAACTCCTGCAATATTCATGTTTTCATAAGGTCGGTCACTTTTAAGTATTTTGAGGCATTCACCCGTCCCAGCATCCCAAAGTCTAATTGTGCCATCCCGACTGCAAGCAGCAATAATTTTTCCATCTGAATTGAAGGCAACTGAGTTAATTCTACTGGTATGACCTTGCAAAATTTTTAGACATTCACCAGTACGAATATCCCATAATCTTACCGTTCCATCTACACTTCCACTAGCAACTATTTCACCAGAATAACTAAAGGCAACTGAACGTATCCAATCAGTATGCCCCTGCAAGATTTTGAGGCATTCACCACTCTTGACATCCCATAATCTTACTGTTCGATCGACACTTCCACTGGCAAGTATTTCACCGTTCTGGCTAAAGGCGATCGCGCGTGACCAACCCGTATGCCCCTGCAAGATTTTGAGGCATTCACCAGTATGGATATCCCACAGCCTTACCGTTCCGTCATAACCTGCACTGGCAAATATCTCGCCCAAAGGACTGAAAGCAGCCGAGTATACAGAATTGTTATGCCCCTGCAACGTTTTGAGGCATTCGCCAGTACCGATATCCCATAACCTCACCGTTTGTTTATAACCTGCACTCGCCAGTATTTCACTATTTGGACTGAAGGCGATTGATCGTGTTTCATTGCCAAATTCTGGCAAAGTATGAAGGCATTCACCGCTGCCAATATCCCACACCCTCAATGTTTCGTCATAACTGCTGCTAGCAAGTAGCTTACCATTTGGACTGAAAGCAACTAAGTCTACCCGATCGAGATGTCCGTGCAAAATTCGGAGGCACTTACCGCTGCTAATATCCCATAGTTTGACTGTTTGTTCGTCATCGCCGCTAGCAAGTATTTCACCGTTGGGACTGAAGGCGATCGACTTTACTTGATTGCTATGCCCTTGCAGTGTATTCAAGCATTCACCGCTGTTGATATCCCACAGCCTCAGCGTTTTATCGTAACTGCCGCTAACAAGTATTTCACCGTTTGGACTGAAGGCGATCGATCCTATTTGATTGCTATGCCCTTGTAAAGTATTCAAGCATTCTCCAGTGCGGATATCCCACAGCTTTGCAGTGCGATCGATACTTCCACTTGCGAGTATTTCGCCCGAAGGACTGAAGGCTATTGACCGTACATGACCGAAATGTCCCTCCAAAGTTTTGAGACATTCACCGCTACCGATATTCCACAGCTTCACTGTTTCGTCGCTGCTGCCGCTAGCAAGTATTTGACCAGTAGAATTGAAAGCAACTGAAAACACGTTTTTAGTATGACCATGCAAAATTTTCAAGCATTTACCGCTATTAATATTCCATAGCCTTACTGTTTTGTCGCCACTGCCACTAGCCAACATCTCACCAGCAGGATGGAAAGCCACTGAAAATCCAACTTTAGTATCATCTTGCAAAATTTTGCCGCATTCACCAGTGCGAATATCCCATAACCTTACCGTACCATCAAAACTCCCACTAGCGAGTATATTTCCATCAGCATTGAAGGTAACAGACATTACTGAGTTGGTATGTCCCTCAAAAACTTTTAAACATTCACCAGTCTTGACATCCCATAACTTGATTGTTTTGTCATAACTCCCGCTAGCAAGTATCTTGCCGTCAGGACTAAAGGCGACTGAATCCACCACGTTGTTATGTCCTTTACAGGTCAATATTTCTCTGAAACTGCTAGCTTCCCACAAGCGAACTATGCCATCAGTATCACCTGTAGCTAACAGTTTGCCATCAGGACTAAATATGACCGATCGAACACTGCTGAAGATTTTAGTAAAATCAGAATTAGCTAAATTTGCTTCAGCAAAATTGACGCGGCGCAGACTAGCATTTGTAAAATCAGCACCTAAAATAACTGCACGAGAAAGGTCTTTTGCTTCTAACGCAGTGCGATCGATTTTCACCAACAGCGTCGCCGCATTCCCTCCCACATAGCCTACCTCGCTTTCTGTTTTTCCCCGCGTTGCTTCGAGAATTTCCAATAATTCCTCCGTAGCTGCCCCTACATCGAGGCAGGGCCGGCACGAGTGTACAGCCCCTACCATTGGTAACAACAAATCCATCACTGCTTTTGTCAGTGGCGCTTGTCCAAAACTCTGACGGAGTTGCCCTAAATCTTCAGCAGCAAATCCCTGCAAAGCTGCGATAAGTTCACCCTTATTTCTCTTCTGGGCTTGCAGGCGGCAATAATTAGACCAAGTGTACGATCGAGGCGCTGCATTAGGATCTAAACAAGATTGTTCGGGCGCAACTAATTCGGTAAAATCTGCGGCCAAAACTCCCAATTCCGCTGCAAATTTATAAGCGACAAAAAACTCTAATAACGAACGGTGCGCCGGAGTATAATCGCCATCTGCATTGCGGATCAGCATCGTTTGACCCATCATGTCATAATGCCAGTGGTCTAAGTCTTTTTCCTCTTGGACGATGGCACCGAATAAGCTGCGGATGCGATCGGGAAAACCGCGATAATTCAGACTCATTTGGTTGGTTGACAGCATTTCCCAAGACAATTCGCATAAGAAATATAGCTTATCTGCTAACGAAGTAAAAGTGCGTTCAGCTTTGATATCTCTCTCTATCTTTCGCCGCACCGCATACAGATAAATTCGCGACATATCGACTGGTTTTCCAGCTTCAATATCGGGCAATGCTTCCAAAATTAACTCGGTCATCACCGGGCGACGCGCTAAATCCAATAACTGCGGGTTTCCCATCACTTTTTCGACAGTAGCAGCTTCTGTTTGAAATGACAGCGCTTGCCCAATTTGCTCGTCGTTAAATTTCTCTAGTTCTAATACTTCAAACTGGGGAGTTTCGCCTGTTAAAATGGTTGTTGATGCTTGCAGTTCGGCATTGAACAATGCCCGTCCTTCCTTGCCTTCAGGAAAGTGTTCGGTGCGGCAAGTCAGGATGACTTTTGCGCCGGGAACGACGGTTTTTGCTAGTTCCCAGAAGTTGTTGATGGTTTCTTGCCGATCGCACTTAGCGGCCATTTCATCAAAACCATCGAAAATCAACAGAAATTTGCCCATCCGATTTAGTTGTTCAAAGGCCGAATAACCCGCTAAAGGTATCTCGTGTTTCCGAAAGAAAAACTCGGAAAATAGCGACTCCACACTTACGGCTTTAGCATAATCTCTGAGGGGAATTACTAAGGGCAAACGCGGACGTTCTAAGCCACGCTTTTGAGCTTCTTTGTAGCGTTGCAGCGCCATCCAAGCATAGTGCATCACAAACCAAGTTTTCCCGGTTCCAAATTCTCCTAAAACTGAGATATGTTCTTTTACTGGGTCATCCAACCACAAATCAATATAACCTTCAATCCAGCCATCTCGATCGCCATAATGACTCACGCCTATCTTGCGCTGGGTATCGGGGTCAAATTCTTCTTTCGTACAAGCTAGTGGCACATATTTGGTATCAATTTCTCGTTTTTTGATTTCAGTTTCCAGCCAATCGAGATAAGCGGTAAAATCGGCATCTTGGTCGAGCAATTCATCGAAAGTATAGCAAGCTAAATCGCGATTTTCATCTTTTTTTACTTCATCCCGCGCGGCGCTACTGATGCGGCGGGCGGTGACTAACCAGCCTTCATCGGTGCGCTGTTTTTCCACCGACTCGCGCAAGGCTGAAATGTCTCTGATGCCCGCTTCTCCGGCAATTCCGCGCACTAAAATGCGATCGTACTTTTTGCGTCTAACGGGAACATTGATAATCAATTCAAAATAGTTATCTTCCCAAATTTCATATTTCTCAAACTGATAATTTAATGTTTCAAACCAACCTCGAACTTGTTGCGATAAAATAAAAACTTTAGACTTTTGAATATTGCTTGATTCGGCTGCTGGAAGTGCGGGATAATCTTCAGCTTCCAGTCGTGCAAATTCGGTGCGAATTCCTTCGATAGTGGGGAGGCGTTCGATGCGATCCATTACCATAGATAGGCGTTTTTGCAAAGAGGCGAGCGCATTTCCCACCATCACATCTCCCAGCGTCCGCGTCCGCTTTGCTACTTCCATAAACACGGCGGCAAATGCCATGTATTCCCGTCGGGGGTCAATGCCTAAATCTCGAATTTCTTTGCCTAAAGCACTCTCATTCAGATATTCATCGCCTGCTTGAATTAAAATGGCTGGGCTATCGGACTCGAAAGCTTTGCGAAATGCTGATTCAATCTCTTTTTGGCGAAACAGTTCTAAAATCTGCTTGGGTTTGCCTGCGCCGTATTCTACTAAAGTATAAACATAAACTCCGCTAAAATCGGCTGGCGGTGCATCAGGGTCAAGGTTAAATCTTTTTAATGTTTTGATGACAGTTTCGTTGCGCTGAAGCCTGTCTCTGATGGTGCCGAAGGGAATGGCAGTCAGGAGACTGATAACTAAGTCGAGACTAATTGGGATCATTTAGGCTTTCCTGTTTATCGGTGGGAGTTGTTCTCGAATCTCAAATCGGTAGGCTGTGTCCCTGACATCAAATCCGGTAGCATAGGAATTATTAGTAGCCGAAATTAGGAGACGGCAGTGCCGTGTCCCTACGCCAGATTAATTGTATCTATATCATTCCGGTGTAACCGGAAACGATATGAAATGCGGTGCGGGCGATCGCACATTGCTCTATTTTTATGTTAACAGGATTTACGTGCTTCGACCAAAGAAACCGGGTTTTTACCGAATCTGCTGGTTGGGAACGAAGTCTCTTCGTGTAAAACTCGGTTTCTTGCCATCCGTGCGTAAGTTATATCTAGTTAATTAATTTAACATTTTTTAGGCGATTTGACAACCATAAATTCGAGGAAAAACCGACATATATTGTAGTATAAATAGCTCTAAGATTAGTGGTTATTTCATGGATATAAAAGCTAAAATATAGATAACTTACAAATAAAATTTGCTATCTATGAAAATACAATCTTCCGTCTTAGTTCATCTAGGATTTGGCAAATATGTGCGATCGGACAAAGTGACAGCAGTCATCCCAATCGAAGCAGAACGCGGCCCAGGACGGCGTACTTTCGTGCATATAGACGGCGAAGCAGACCCGATCGTTGCTTCCCGCGCTGAGGACACGATCGTCCGCGATTTGGTGCAGGAACCACGCGAAATTACTCAAGCTCGTCAACAACAGGAAATACTGCAAGATTTGCTAGCTGATTTGAACAATGTTAACGTCACGGTACGCCGGATTAGCCGCGATGAAGGTGGACTAGACCTCGAACTTTTAGAGCGTCGGATTCGCCAAATTTTAGAAGCGTAAACAGTTGACAGTTGACAGCGAGGCTTTTAGGATGGGGATTTACACCTCACCCTAAAAACATGACGCTGACCTAGGCTTTTAAACCCTTGAATTTTAATAAAAAGAAAGACCGCAGAGGCGGTCTTTCTCCCAGTCCGCGAAGGCGGACTTTGTTTGTGTAGACGCGGTTTCTAACCGCCGAAATTGATTACTTCAAAACAACTTCGATGTCCGCTAAACCGGTGAGTTTTTCTATGAGTGGCGGCTCTTCAACTCGCGGTACAAAAATAGTTAAACCTCCCGGAACGCACTCGATAGAAAGCGGAGTCATGCCGAAAATTTCTCCGTCTACAACCACTTTTTGAGGAGGATCGGCACTAATTGTTACTTTTTTGGCGCGCAAATAACCGATGTCGTCGCTATCCGTAGGATTGCCGCTCAAAGCTGTTTGCAATAGGTGATAAGAAGCTGCGATCGCCCCAGCTTTAGTCTGAGGTGCAACCAGCGTCACGTCCAGCAAGCCATCGTCAAAAATAATCCCGGCAGGGCCTTGAGCTAAAATGGAAGTAGGCGGCGCTGCATTCGCCACCGTCACCGCCACAGCAGTAACGGTGATAATTTTATCTTCGGTTTCGATTTCTGCTTCAAACCTTTCTAAATTGTTTAGCTGTTTAATTCCCGAAAAAATGTAAGCCAGCATTCCCCAGCGATTCTTCATTTCGCGATCGGCTAGTTCGACAGTTTCCGCCTCAAAACCCACTCCAGCTAACAAAACCATCGGCATTTTACCGTTGCAAATCGCCGCATCCACCACCCGAGTCAACCCTCCTAAAATAGTTTGGCAGGCGGCTTCAATTGTATTCGGAAGGTCTAAAGCATTTGCAAAAGCATTAGCAGTTCCCCGCGAGATAATTCCTAAAGGAATGTTGGTGCTCACAATCGCGCCGGCTACCGCTGATAATGTGCCGTCTCCCCCGGAAGCAATAATTGATTCAACTCCCCTAGCAACTGCTTCACTGGCGAGTTGATCGGCATCTATTTCTGGGGTTGTCAGCCGAATGTCTAAGTCAATAAAAGGCTCTAAAAGTTCCTGAATTCTAGCTAAGTCTTGGTCTGGGTCGCTGTTACCGGCGACGGGATTGAAAATTAGGCAAGCTGAACGTTTCATAGTTGGTAATAGGGAATGGGGAATGGGGAATGGGGAATGAGGAATGGGGAATTGGTAATATTATGTCCTGTCGAACGACTACAATCAAATTGGTTTGATCGTTCGGACTTCAGTCCTTATAAAATTCTGAGGACTGAAGTCCTCACTACGAACCTAGAACGGTGCAGTATTGGTGTCAGAGGTTTAATTAAGACTTGACAAAAGTCCACTCTAAAACTTCGCGGGGAGCGTTGTGCAGCGCTTCCTTGATTTCCTTGTTGCTGTCGAACTTGACTTGATCCAAATGGCACGCTTCCACGTTCACAGTAAACTTATCATCTTCAAAAGGCCAAGGAGTTACAGTCACGAGTTCGTTGCTGTTCTGTACAATATCGTAACGCTTGCCGTCTGGGCCGACACTAATTTCTAAAGCTCTTTCTCCGGCGGGCAACTCGCCACTGCACAGAATTAATGATAGCCGATCGCACCACTGGAAAAAAGCATAAGCTGCTTTAGCATCTTTCTCGGAAATTTGCAACTCCTTGCGCCATTTTTTTTGATTTTCCAGTTGTTCGTCCAAAAATTCGTCGAGTTCCTTCGACTCTCCGCGCTTTCCTTCGTTGAGATAGCTCATGTGCATAGAAATCAGCATTGCTGCCCACCTACCGCGATACAGAGAATTCTGCGTCATGGCTTTAATTTTCGGCAGAGACGTTTCCATCTGCAATGTGAAATCTAAGGGCGCGCCCGCTTCAGTCAAGATATCTTCTTCCCACTCTTTCTCTAAATCATCGTGGTGGGAAATCGCTGCTATAGTTTCGTACAAGCGAACCGGAGATTTAGACCGCTTCCACTGTCCGCCAAGTTGCGCCGCCAGCAATGCGTGGGCGCGGTGGTAAATAATTTCCCAACCAGTAGCTGTTAAGTTAGCAATCATTCAATGATTCTCCTTCGGTAAGCTGGATTGTCTGGAATAACCGATCGCCCTTTCGTTGTTTTTTTGATACAAACTGTTCAGCGCGATCGCAGAGATTGAAAAACAGAGACAGTGATTGATGCTAAATTACAAAAGGCTCGATCGCGATATTTTGCCATTTCCCCTCAAATCGTTCCGCAACCAAAGGCCGAACTCGGAATTTGGGCGGACACCCGTCCAAAACATCAATCCGCAAACACGAATAAGGACGGCGTTTCTGCGAACCTGCACCGCTGCGGCCGACAAATAACAAGGATTCCGCTACCGAACGACTCGGTTTTTCCCCAGGGCGCGCCAACCGATCAACTGGAGAACTAGAAACTTCCTCCAACATCGGCCCTTCGACTCGCTGGCGGCGGAGACTGTGGCCGCTTCCCCCGCAGATAATCCAATTAATCTGAGAATCAGCGTGTCCAGTATCCCCAGTCCGCAGGTACTCCAAACAGTGGGCGTGACCCGTCAGCACCAAATCGACGATCGCCCGCCCCTGCAACCCATCCCCAATAGACCGCGCCGCCCTATCGAAAACCTCGCGTAAACGCCACCGAACCGCCAAAGTTTGAGCTTGATTCCACTTTGTCGCCTCAGTCACGTAGGGGGGATGGTGCAAGTAAATCACCCGCCCCCGTACCTCAGAATCAGCCCAAGATGCAATCAAACCCAGTTTGAGCCATTCCAGTTGTTCAAAGTCCGTGGAGGCGGTTTTGTCCGAGGACAGTTGTTTGTCAATGTCCATCAGCATTTCGTCAACTTGCTCTAATTTGGCGCGCAAGTCGTCTAGCTGTTCGGCTTCGGAGGGAATTTCGGGGTTCAGCCGATCGGACATTTCGAGCATTTCCAATTTTTCTTGTTCCAACTTCTCCCTATCGATTTGCAAATTTCGGCGGTGAATGTCGCCCTCTTTGGTGTTTGGGAGTGGCAAAGGTTCGTTAAAAGTATTGGAATCGAGGGCGAAAAAGTCAATTCCACCGCTGCGGAAACTGTAGTAACGGTTGGGTAAGCGGGTAAAGTGTCCTGGTTGGTAGCGGATACAGCGACCGGTGCTGCTGTCAGCCGTGTAGTGGCTGTCTAGGTGCCGATCGAGCTCTCCGGGCAGTTTGTGAGCTTGCAGGTAGTCGAGAAAGGCTTTGGCGTAAGCATTTCCGCGATCGGAACCATGCCAGCCGACATCTAGATCCAACTTCGATCCTAGCAGGCGGCGCACCGGTAATGCTGTGGCTGAGAGAATGCCGTAGAAAAGTGGCAAATCGTAATAGTCATGATTTCCTGGTACTGGTAGGAACGGAAAATTGAAGATCATGCGATCGTACGCAATCCGAGACGGCGCATCGCCACCGACGAGAAACTCTCGGTAAGGGCGAATGAAG
>JAYTZD010000339.1:0-1513 GCA_043742065.1 Oscillatoriales bacterium | reverse complement strand
GGAGACGGCAGTGCCGTGTCCCTACCCGAAAATAATATTGTAGGGAAACGGCACTGCCGTCTCCTCTATATCTCATTAGTTAGGTAATTTTGGTTCCTCTATTTTTGGTACAGACTGCGATTTCTTAAACCTCTTAAAACCATAAATCCCAGCCCCAAACACCAAAAAGTAAGGAGTGTAAGCCAACATCCAAATACCTAAATCAAACAAACCAAAAGTTAATTCTCCTACAGAATGAGTAGCTTTACCCCAACTTTCCTGCATCCGCAAACCAAGAGAAGGTTCTGGACTTTGTACAGATGATACCGCTGCTTCTAAAGTTAAACTAATAGTAGAATAAGCCACTTGACTTCGCAAACTTTTTAATTGAGCGTCAATTTGTTCGATCGACTGACGAATATTACTCAATTCCTTAGCTGCCTTGAGAACATCGCCTACAGAACCAGATTTATCCATAATTTTTAACACCATTTCCTCCGATTTCCGAAGGTTCCGCACTCTAGCTTCATTGTCCACCAATTGCGTGGTTACATCCTCCGCAATTAAACCCCGATTTTCAACACTTCCCAGTTTTGCTAAAGAATCTAAAGTAGTTTCTAAGCGTTCTTGAGGCACACGAATCTGCATAGTTGCCGTTTGTCGGACACTCGAATCTGGTGGCTTTTGGTTTTGGAAACCCAAGATATCGCCTTGCTGTTTTTCCACAATATTAGTCACAGATTTAGTGCTGATATCAATAGATTTGACAACTATACTGAGTTCGGCTTTTTTAATCAGTTGGGGACGATTTGCTGGAGTTTCTGCTTTAGCTTCTTTTGATGCAGCAGCCATTTTTGAGTCTGCTGATTCCCCTCTGATTGCTCTCCCCGCAGGTGCAGGAGGGGCTTGTGGAGCTCCCGCCGTAATCTGGTTTTCCTGGCTGTTGGGTGGAGCTCCGCAACTTGGCAAAGCAATGGTAGAGGATAAAGTTAAAAATGCTACGATCGCAAAACGAGTTGCGCTGTTGTTCGCTGCGATCGGGTTAAACTTAATTTGTGACAGAGAATTGGTTTTGATGTGGGTTTTCATGGCAGTTTGTCCTATAAGATGTTTGGTATTAAATGTTATGGTGGTTTTAGTTTAAACTCAAATATATAGTCCGAGTCTAGCCGATACAGAAATTGAAACAGAGACCAATATTTTTCTAATCTAAAATCTAAAATCTAAAATCTAAAATCGAATGACAGACGAATTTGATCCTAATTTTAGCACCCACAGCAATTCTAGCCAGTCAGAGTTAGGTACGGTTTTGCGGGAAGAAGCTTGTCAGAAGATACGCGACAGCTTGCGTGAGGCTCAGAAAGACATGGCTAATTGGCAAGGTGGGCCCCTTGCGGTTTCGGCGGTTCCAGGGGCTGGGAAGTCTACGGGAATGGCTGCTGCTGCGGCAATTGCGATCGCCACCAACCGACTTCATAGCCGCCGTCAGTTAGTGGTTGTTACTTTTACGCGATCGGCTGCTGCTAATATTAAA
>JAYTZD010000338.1:0-1514 GCA_043742065.1 Oscillatoriales bacterium | reverse complement strand
TTGTCAAGGTGCAGCCGAAATGGCGGCAGTCTCGGACTCGTTTAGCAGAATTGGGCTATCGGGTGGAAGAGTAAAACTTTGGCGGTTTGCGGGATGTTCGCGATTATGCTGAAAGTGGCGGCTGGTAGCGATCGGGTGATTCGGGGGTTTTGTGAGGAGTTGGGGATTGAGGTGCCTTTATAACTTAGGCAATAAAAAATAATATTTTGCTAAATTGTTAACAACACTCAAAAAAAGTGAACACCATGCTTAACCTCTCCCATAGCCGTCCCCTGAATCAATTTCAACAGGAAGCTCCTGAGTTGCTTCATCAGTTTGAAACAGATAAAACACCAATCGTAATTACCATTAATGGTAAAGCGGTTGCTGTGCTTCAGGATGCGGAAAGTTATGAAAAACTACTTAATCGGTTAGAACTTCTTGAAACTCTTGCAGGTATTCGTCAAAGCTTAGGGGAATTTGATCAAGGTAAAGGGGTTTCTATTCATCAAGCTTTTGAAGAGCTTCTACCTACCACCAATTACATAAAAAAATGATCGCCGCCAAAGAAAACTTTCCTCAAATAACCCCAGAAGAATACTTTGCTTGGGAAGAAAAGCAGCTAGAAAAGCATGAGTATATCGACGGTCAAGTGTACGCCATGAGCGGTGGCAGCGTCAATCACGGTCGCCTTGCCATCAGACTTACTGCCATGTTGGATAATCATTTAGAAAATAGTGGTTGTATAACGGGCAATTCTGACATCAAGATTAATATTGTCGAGACCAGTAATTATACTTACCCCGATGCAAGTGTAACGTGCGACGATCGCGATAAAACCACAACCCAATACATTACCTATCCCTGCTTAATCGTTGAAGTTCTCTCTCCCAGCACCGAGGCATACGATCGCGGTGGCAAATTTAGAATGTACCGCAACAACCCTGTCTTACAAGATTACCTATTGGTTAGTTCCACCAGTATCGAAATGGATTTGTATCACAAAAATGATGCTGGTGAATGGATCATCATTAACTACAAAGAAGGTGATACCATAGAACTAAAAAGTCTCAATCTCAGTTTTGCGATCGAAGAAGTCTATCGCAACCTCGACCTCACCCCAGAAACAACAGCTTAAAATTGATAGAGCGATTAAATTAGGAGATTGTTATGATTGCAGCTAGAGAGCAGGAGCGGTACTTTACGCCTGAAGAGTATTTTGCTTGGGAGGAGCAACAATTAGAAAGGCACGAGCTAATCGATGGTCGTGTATATGCGATGAGTGGGGGTACGCAAAATCATAGTGCGATTAAATTAAATATCGGGAGTTCGATCTCAGCACATTTGCGGGGCAATAAGTGCCGTGTTTTTAATTCAGATTTAAAGGTTAACATTGTCAATACTCGCAACTATACCTATCCGGATCTGAGTGTCACTTGCGATCCGCGAGATAATTCTAGCCCTCAATATATTACCTATCCCTGTTTGATTGTTGAGGTTTTATCGGATAGTACCGAGGCTTACGATCGCGGCAA
>JAYTZD010000337.1:0-6393 GCA_043742065.1 Oscillatoriales bacterium | reverse complement strand
TATTAGAAGACATGAGCAGGTCTGCCCATGTTTGAAGATCAGTAACTATAATTGTCAAGCACAGCACCTCGACCATGACAGAAGTCAAATCACAGTGTCATGTTTATTCTGAAACGGCAGGATGTTGAAATAACCAATTTTCAACACCCAAAACGGGATCAGCAAATCCCCATTCTCAATTATCAGGGGCAAACGTTCCGCCTCATCAGCGCTTTCAACGGCAAACAAGCAGAAGACGCCAGAGCCTTATGGCGGGACTTAACCGACAACAAAGGCAAAGCCTGCGTTCTGCTAGAAGAGCCGGATAGATATAGTGTCTGGGGTAAGGTTCGTCTAGACCAGCTTGTCGGCGAAGAACCGACAGGTACTCAATCCGCCAAAGCACCGCTGTTCGCACAGGCTTGTCTGCTGCTGCTCCAAGCTGTTTATTTCGATGTAGAAGACCTTCTAGGAGCAAGACAAGCCGCATCGTTTCAGAAAGATATCGCCAAGGTATTTCAGCAGGGAAGCTTCCCCATGGCAGACTCCCCTGATGCAATCAAAAATTGGCTAACCGTCAGTCCCTTACAAGGTCACAAGGTACCTCCTTGGCAAGATCAGCATCTCAAAACCTTGTTGCAAGAACTGCACCGTTTGGGCAAATCATATTTTGGCAATACCGATTTTGCTGAGGGAGTGAGCGACGTCCTGGAAGATATGCCAGTCCAGGAGCGTAATCAGTTTATCGATTGGCTCAAACAATCAGCCCTCAACAAGTTGTGGATTGCAGGGTGAACAACCTACACGATTGCTGACGCTATGGTGTAGGTATTACATCCCCTCCAAGGGTTGTGCTGAGTTGACTAAATATCTAGATTTTGCATAGGTTCTACAAAGTGGCAAGAGTCCTAATATTTAGTAGGCGGTTGCAACTGCCTGTGCGACGCACGCTCGTTTAGTCGAAGTGTCGCTTTCCTCTCAGGTCTAAAGACACTGAGTTTCCCGCATACCGAATATTTTTATGAGTAGCACTTCAGAAAAGTCATCTACATCTCCATCTTTATTGTCAGCTCAGACTCTAGTCATTGTGGGCATTATCTGGGCTGTCATGGCGCTGCTGTTTTTTTTACTGTTCAGTGTCCCTCTGTCACAAGAAGAGGGTCTGCCGCTTTGGTACTCGATCGGCACTTATGTTTTTGAATGCGGGGCATACCTAGGAGCAGCGCTAGTTTGTTTTAGAAACTGGAAAAGCCCTCACATGGCCAGCGGACGCAACGTCTGGCTGGGAATTGGTCTGGGAATGCTGTTCTATTTTATCGCCGGCGTGCTATTTGGCATTTGGGAACTTTATTTCGGTGTAGACCCGGATGTGTCGCCGGCAGACGCATTTTATTTGGGCAGTTATGTGGTACTGATTGGCGGCATGGTTTTGGCTGTTACCTCCAAGCGACTGAACCTAGAAATTTGGCAATGGGGGCTGTTATCGGCAATAGCCGCCTTCGGGATTGCTGTAGCTATTTGGGTAGCAGCACCGAACTCTTGGAGAGTACAGCTAGGGCTAGCTCCGGCATCGACTCAGGAAGTAGCGACCAAAACTGCACCTGACTCAAGTACAGCAGCAACAACAGCTCCTGCCCTGAAGGACTCACCGACATCAAATGCCGGATCGAAATCCGCTGCTGCTAAGTCTGTACCAAAAGCAGAAAAAGCAGAATCAGAAGCAGAAGAAACTAAAGCTCCTGAATGGGTTATGGCGCTAGACAACGTACTCTCACCCTATGCCTATGCAATCAACCTGTTTTACATTGTGGGGGACGTTTTTCTGCTGATTATTGCCACAGCACTGCTTTTGGCATTTTGGGGAGGACGTTTTTCTCAATCTTGGCGGATGATTGCGGCTGCAACTTTTTCGTTGTATATCGCAGATATGTACTTCAAATGGCGTGATACTCAGGCTGAGGGTACTTACCAAAGTGGTAGTTTGCTGGAAGTATTTTTTGTTTTCAGTGCCATTTTGTTCGGAATAGGAGCTGTCTTGGAACATGACATCTCAACCCGTTCTAGGCAAAGCAGGCGTAGTCGGCGTGCTGCTTAACAATTTGAGGTTGGGGATTGTTGGCAAGCCATGAGGATGCAAAATTTTTGTGGCCCTCGCTAACATTTCTCAGATTCAAATTAACAGTCCCTTTAGGGCTGGGGAGTATTAGGGTTAGGCTGCGCTTGGACACGTTTTTTTGCTGGAAAATTTGGCATGAAGCCTACAAAACTCTCCGATTCAGACAAACGCGAAATCATCAGACTGTACCGACAGTCGGAAGAGAATACTATAACTTTGGCAAAGCGCTATGGGGTGAGCAGTTCAACCGTCAGGCGTCTGCTTCAGAGCGCTTTTTCAGAAGAGGAATACGAATCTCTAGTCCAGCAGAAGCAAAAGCGTTTGCCCGATCGCACTATTATTGCTCCTCAACAGACAGAAGTGACAGTGGATTCGTCGTCCTCTGCAACTAGCTCATATCCTTTATCTGAGACTGTTCCGCAGTCAATGGTCAATCTGAGACCAAAGATCCGCCAGCCTGCTGTATCAACATCTGAACGAGTTGTGGACACAGGGGGACGAAAAAATCTCGAATCGGATTTGGACGTTGCCGGTGAATCTGCCGAGGCTGTTGCTAGTTCTGGTGGCAGTGATTATGTTGCTGTAACTGCGGAATTAAAGTCGATTCTGCCAGAAGAAGGACTTCTCTTAGGTGAAGATTTTATCGATTTTGATGAGGATGAGGATGAGGATGAGGATGAGGATGAGGATGAGGATGAGGATGAAGCAGATACTGATTTAGATGATTTTGACGGGGAGAATTTAGGGGATGAAGACTCTCTGTTTGAGGGGAGCTTGCTGGGTGTGCGATCGTCGGCCAGTGAATCGATCGGGCTTCGGGTGCAAACACTGATTGAAGTTTTGCCTTTAAGTGAAGCATACATTCCCAAAGTTTGTTATGTGGTAGTCGATCGAGCAGCAGAGTTAATCACTAGACCTTTGAAAGCTTTTGGCGAACTGGGTCAAATTCCTCCAGAAGAAATTCGCGAAAAAACTCTACCTGTTTTTGACAATCACCGAGTAGCTGGGCGATTTGCGACTCGTCATCAAAAGGTTTTCAAGATTCCTGACGGCAAGATGCTGCAAAAAACAGCGCCTTACTTGCAAGCTAAAGGAATTACTAGGCTATTAATTGATGGTCAAGTTTACTCTCTTTGACGGATTAGATCTCTGCCTCTAGTTCTTCTTTGTCATTAACTGGCTTTGAAGCAGACAGTATCCATAGCGGTTGGAGAAGTGCGCCTCCGATCAATCCAGCACTAAGGCTCATGGCCAATACTACTCCTACGGGCATTGGTATGGATTGGAACAGGGTAAAGTTTAAGGATACTGGGGTGGCATTCTGTACTGAGATAATGCCGATCGCACTTACCAAAATTGCTAGTAAAAAATTAATGGCGAGTAAGGGAATTGTTTTCATAAAGTTGTTTTCATAAACGGTTGACAAATTTACAATCAAACTGATATAGTTAATTCATAATCGAAACCTGTGTCAAAATATTATTTTTGCAAATGTCCCATTATTAGGTAGCATACCACAAGAAATTCGGAAAAGTCAAGGAAATATCCGAGATTTTGAGGTTTTTTTTTACTTCCCAAAAATTAAAAATTACCAAACTGCTACGAATCCAATCGTATTGCAAATATATAATTTTTTGCGGTCTAAACTAAATTAACGTTATCAGAAAATTGCGATTAGAGCCCCGACTTCTTCAATAAGTCGGGGCTCTAATCGCAATATTGAAATTTAAACAGGTTCTAACTGAGAAATTACCTGTTTCATGTGTGCGGCGATTTTGGCTTCTTTTTCCACAGAATTTGTTTCCATGTAAACCCGCATCAAAGGTTCAGTCCCAGATGGCCTTAAAAGTATCCAACCACCGTCTTCGAGATAAAGTTTAATTCCGTCTTTGCGGCCAATTTCCTTAACACCAATACCCGCTACTTCCGAGGGGGGATTGTTAGTGAAAGAGGCTAAAACGGCTGCTTTGTGGGCGTCGTCGAGGTGCAAGTCAAGGCGTTGGTTGTACAGGGGGCCGTCGGCTTCGCGGATGGCTTCTTCTACTAGCTGAGAAAGGGGTTTGCCTTCGTAGGCGATCGCCTCTGCGACCAGCATATCAGCCAAAATCCCGTCTTTTTCGGGGATGTGGCCTAAAATGCTTAAGCCGCCGGATTCTTCGCCGCCGATGAGTACGGCTGTTTCGCGCATTTTTTCGCCAATATATTTAAAGCCGACTGCTGTTTCGTAGATTTTCAAGCCGTATTTGGCGGCCATATTGTCCAGCAAGTGGGTAGTTGCGACGGTACGGACGATCGCACCTGTCAAGCCTTTATTCTTCACCAAGTGACGCGCTAGCAGCAACAGGACTGTATTTGGAGTCAAGACATTTCCCAACTCATCAACAATCCCAAAGCGATCGCTATCGCCATCGGTAGCTAAGCCCAAATCGGCCGAGTCTTTCTTCACAGCTTCGACTAACCCAACCAACTCTTCGCCCTTGGGTTCGGGCATTCCGCCGCCAAACAGCACGTCGCGGTAGGTGTGAAAACTTTCCAAATCGCAGCCACAGTGTTCCAAAACTTCGTCGAGATAACCGCGAGAAGTCGAATAAAGGGCATCGTACTTGACTTTTAGTTTGGCGGATCGAATGCGATCGACATCAATCAAAGTATAGAGAAACTTGAGATATTCAGGTTTCGGGTCAAAAGTAGAAATTTTATCGTTGTGACTGCCTATCGCTGGGCTATCAGAAGCGCCAGGAATATTTGCGACAATTGTATCGGTGATTTCCGGGGTAGCTGGGCCCGCGTAGTCGGGGATGTATTTGATGCCGCAGTATGGTGCGGGATTGTGTGAAGCCGTGAACATCAGGGCTCCGGCGGAGTTTAAATGCTTGGCGCTGTAGGCGATGACTGGTGTGGGGCAATCGCGATCGACTACCATGACTGTCCACCCCAAATCTGCGAGTACCTCAGCGGAGGTGCGGGCAAACTCGTCTGCCAAAAAGCGTGTATCGTATGATACTAGAACTGGGCGGTCTTTTGTGTAAGCTGTTTCGAGATAACTGGCGATCGCCCGTGTTACTTTACGCACGTTAGCAAAAGTAAAGTCATGGGCAATCAGCCCACGCCACCCATCGGTTCCGAACTTGATTTCTGTTGAATTGCTGCTGGTACTCATCTTCGCCACTCCTTTTAATTTTAGATGTAATCAATTTTACCAAAAAAATGGGTTTAAAGCCCCGTCCTTATAGGACGGATTTAATTCGAGTGTAAAGATAACTTGCGAATCTAGTTTATAGCCATAATTGCTCGCAAAGATGATAAAATACTTCCATGATTGTACTAGAGTTCAAGTTAAAAGGCAAAGCACAGCAATACCGGGTCATCGACGAAATGATTCGCACAGCTCAGTTTGTCCGAAACAAAGCTCTTAGATACTGGCTCGATAATCAAGCAGTTAAATTATCAGACTTATACAAGCAATGCGCCATCATGGCGAAAGAATTTGAATGGGCAGGTAAACTTAACTCAATGGCGCGTCAGGCTTCGGCGGAACGTGCCATTTTTGCTATTCAACGTTTCTTTGCCAATTGTAAGGCAAAGAAGCCAGGGAAAAAGGGATACCCGCAATTCAAAAAGTATACCCGTTCTGTAGAATACAAAACATCAGGATGGGCGCTTTCCGCTGACAAAAGATGTCTGACTTTCACAGATGGTTTCGCAGCGGGAACATTTAGATTACTTGGCAGTCGAGATTTGCATTTCTATGCGCCCAAGGAAATCAAGCGAGTTAGGGTAATTTGTCGAGCCGACGGTTACTATGCTCAATTCTGTATCAACATAGAACGAGCAGAAGAGCTAGTCCCTACGGGTAAAGCTATTGGTATAGATGTGGGATTGAACCACTTCTTGACCGACAGCAATTGGGAAACGGTTCCCAATCCTCGGCATCTTCGCAAAAGCGAACAAGCTTTAAAGCGGTTGCAGAAGCGAGTTTCTCGGAAAAAGAAAGGTTCCAGTAATCGCAAGAAAGCGATTAATAAGTTAGGAAGAAAGCACTTGAAGGTTAGTCGGCAACGCAAAGACTTCGCCATTAAGACGGCGTTGTGCGTAGTAAAATTCAACGATTTTGTAGCCTACGAAAAGCTTCAAGTGAGGAACATGGTAAAAAACCATAAACTTGCCAAATCAATCAGTGATGCAGCATGGTCACAGTTTGCTCAATGGTTGGAATACTTTGGGAAGGTGTACGGCAAAACAGTTGTTGCTGTAACACCTCAATACACTTCCCAAGATTGTTCAAATTGTGGAAATCG
>JAYTZD010000336.1:0-6404 GCA_043742065.1 Oscillatoriales bacterium | reverse complement strand
TGCGTCCAGGTGGCTGCATGGATGTCGCGAAAGAATTGCAAGCAGAGGGCAAAGTTCGGTTTATTGGTTTTTCAACTCATGGCCCGACGGATGTGATTGTCAAAACAATTGAAACCAATCAATTCGACTATCTTAACTTGCATTGGTACTACATCAATCAAATTAATTCACCAGCAATTGAAGCAGCTAAACGTCACGACATGGGCGTGTTTATCATCAGTCCTTCCGATAAAGGCGGTCAACTCTATAGCCCGCCCCCAAAATTGATCGACTTGTGCTATCCCCTCAGCCCGATGGTATTTAACGATTTGTTTTGTTTGTCCAATCCGCAAGTACATACTTTGAGTTTGGGTGCTGCCAAACCTGAAGATTTTAACGAACATCTAAAAGCCGTCAAATTATTAGATAAAGCCGATGAACTTTTGCCACCAATATTAGCAAGATTGGAAACAGCAGCAATTCATCAATTAGGAGAAGATTGGTTTAAAACTTGGCATATTGGTTTGCCAACCATAGAAAACACTCCCGGAAATGTTAACATTTATGTGATTTTGTGGCTGTGGAATTTAGCGAATGCTTATAATGCGATCGACTATTGCAAAATGCGCTACAATCTGCTTGGCAACGCCAGCCACTGGTTCCCTGGCCAAAAAGCCGATCGCATCGATGAACTAGACTTACGCCGCTGTCTCGCCCACAGCCCTCATGCTGCCATAATTCCAGGTATTCTGAAAACAGCCGATCGACTCTTTGGAGGTGAAGTTGTTCAACGCTTATCCCAAGAATAGGTACAATTGTTAATAATTCACTTAGGTATCACATTATGACTCTTAAACGCCGAAATTTCTTGTATTTACTAACTGCCAGCGTCGGAGCTATTACCGCAGGTGCTTGCCAAGCATCAGGAAATAATATAGCGCAAGCAACGGCAATTCCAGAAGCCACCAAAATAGCTCAAACTCCAGGGTCTTTCACACTCCCACCTCTGCCATACGAATACAATGCTTTAGAACCGCATATTGATGCACGAACAATGCAGTTTCATCACGACAAACACCACGCCGCCTACGTTAAAAATCTCAACGATGCTGTTAGCAAATACCCCCAACTCAAAAACATGAGTGCAGAAGATATGCTGCGGGATTTGACCAAAGTGCCGGAAGATATTCGCACAATAGTTCGCAATAATGGCGGCGGACACGTAAATCATAGTATGTTTTGGGAAATCATGAGTCCCAAAGGTGGTGGTGAACCTACAGGTGACCTTGCCAAAGCAATCAACGAAAGTTTCGGTAGTTTTGATGCTTTTAAAGCAAAATTTAATGAGGCAGGTACAAAGCGTTTTGGTAGTGGTTGGGTGTGGCTAGTCCGCACAAAAGCTGGCAAACTTGAGATTGCAACTACTCCGAATCAAGACACTCCTTTAATGGATGGAAATTATCCAATTATGGGTAATGATGTTTGGGAACACGCTTATTATCTCAAATACCAAAACTTGCGCGCCGACTACTTAAAAGCTTGGTGGAATGTTGTTAATTGGACAGAGATTAACAAGCGTTACGAAAAGGCGATATAGAAATCAATTTTCAATCAGATGAAGTACAGGACTGTGGGTAATATTAATCCCGATGCCACCTGATTTGATATTACTTAATTTTCTGTTCCAAACGCAAGACTTTCCCCCTAGCATCGGTGCGATAAACCCAAATTTGGCGGCCATCAGAAACCACAACCCGCCAACCTTCCACAATCATTTGGGCACACAATTCATCAGTCGTCGGGAGTCCCAAACAAGTATTCGGCCAACTTTGGCGACTCGATTCAGTCACTCGCAACCGTCCAGCAGCAATACCAGTTTGGCGCGACAAGTCCGCGCGAACAGCCTCAAAAATGGAAGCAGGCAATTGATTCGGGGGATTTTGGCGCGAACCCTGGGTCAAATTGTCTGGTTCGGAAGTTAAATTATTCGGTGTAAATTCGGAATAGCTGATTGTTTTGAAAACTCGCATTCCGAGAAATTCCCTTACCCTGGGATGCTCTTGGCTTTCCAAATTGGTTATGGAATTTTTGAGTGCACCAGCATGAGCCGCAGCCGTGTCTATTAAAGCCGGATACATTTCCAATACCAGAATTCCTGTTAACATCAAAGCCAAGACCAAAGGACTAGGGTGCTTTTGGGCTGGGTTTTGATTATTTTGAGAGTTATTTTTGGAAATTCGTTTGATCACAAGCCCTCCACCTCACTTCACACAATTTGCGTCGCTGCTGAGCAGTACACTACAGATACTTCCTTAGACACTGCTAATGTTAGTGTTAGTTCCTTTGTCAAGAACTGACATTATGAATGCAGCGACGCAAGTATTGTCTTCTACCATGTCTGGATTCGTGTTTCAGGAAATTTGCACTGATATTCAGCAAGACTTAGCTAAAATATGGATTTTAGTTGCCGTGCCGATTTTTTGACCAAGAATTTCAAAGGTGGTACAAGCCCCCGGATTCGTCCGTGGAATCAATCTAAAATCCAAAATCCAAAATCCAAAATCTAAAATTGATTGACCGGATTTCAGATCCAGCCTGCGTAACTCCTAGGTATATTTATCGCTCCCAAAGCCCTTATTTTGTGTAAAAATTAGCTCTTTGAACCAGCATACCCAAAAATTAGTAGCTTTCGCTACTTTTTTAGTAAAATATTTATGAACTGTATCAAGTATGAAGAGAAAATCCTTGGGAATCCATTTAATGAATCGGCTGAGCTATCCCCAAAAATTTACCCTGATTGGCTTTCTCTTTGCCATGCCCTTAACATTGGTTATATACCTACTGATTTCTGAGATTAACAGCCAGGTTAATTTGACCCAAAAGGAAATTGATGGCAATCAATACCTGCGCTCCCTGCGACAGTTGAGACAATACATACCGAAACTTCAACTGTTAGATTATCAGCCTTTAAACACAAATTTAAGCCAGCCAGAGATCCGGGCAGAGTTAGAGGCTAAGATAGACTCAAAATTTCAAAATCTCACAAATACCGATAGAAGGATCGGAAATATATTAAATAGTAATGAAGAGTTCAATAAAATTTATCAAGCTTGGCAAGATTTCAAACGTCTTCGTAACCAGTGGAGTTTAGAAACTTATGATTTTTTGTATCAAAACTTGGCAACAGATATTAATAAATTAAACGTTTATATTGGTGATAATTTTAATCTAATATTAGATCCAGATTTAGATACTTATTATTTAATGGATGCTACTTTAATCAAGATCCCAGAAATACAAAAAATCTTCTCAGACATTAGGATACTTTCTGAAAGAATTAGCCTGCGTTCCAATTCTACGCAAGCTACACAAGATGAGAGAACACAATTTATTGCTCTTTCAATCAGATTGAGAGAACTTAATGAGACTTTAGCAATTAATATGGATGTTGCATTTAAAAATAATAATTATACCCCTAGGGAAGCCAAATTAAGCGAGGATTTAAAAAGCTTTAACTTTCTAGTTTCCCAGTTGGCTGGACAGCTAGATAAACTGAATTACCCATATGTATCAATTGAACATTATGCCTATATTGATGCTAGCGATCGAGTTTTTGATTTGAGTTTTGAATTATGGGACAAAAGCATCAATGAATTAGACTGGTTGCTTCAAAGACGGATTGATAATTTCATTAGAAAGAAATACCTAATTTCTGTAGTTGTGTTAATGAGTTTAGCAATAGTGACTTATGTATTTGTATCTTTTTACCAGGCTGTTATGGAAACTGTATTTGTGCTTGATGAAGCTTCAAAAAAAATGGCAAGTGGGAATTTCAATTACAAAATTATCTTGAATAACAAAGATGAATTAGGACAAGTTGTAGGTTCATTTAACAATATTGCTGACGCATTAGTTAATGCTAATCTAGAAATTACCGTTCTTAACGATCGCCTGAAAGCAGAAAATACGCGGATGAGTTCAGAATTAGACGTTACTCGCAAAATTCAGCAAATGTTGTTGCCGAAAGACCGAGAACTTAAGGAAGTAGTCGGCTTAGATATTGCAGGATTTATGGAATCTGCTGATGAAGTAGGCGGCGATTATTATGATGTACTCCAGCAAGAT
This sequence comes from Oscillatoriales bacterium, assembly GCA_043742065.1. Classification (GTDB taxonomy): domain Bacteria; phylum Cyanobacteriota; class Cyanobacteriia; order Cyanobacteriales; family Microcoleaceae; genus Microcoleus. Next base: position 2,300 of record JAYTZD010000336.1, on the reverse strand, counting down.
GGTAGAGTGAAAATTGGGATCGGCGATGTCACGGGACATGGATTAGAAAGTGGCGTTTTAATGATTATGGTTCAAATGGCGGTGCGGACTTTGCTGGCTTATGATGAACCTGATCCAGTCAGATTTTTAAGCGCTATCAACCGGGCAATTTATGATAATGTGCAACGTATGAAATCTGACAAGAATGCTAGCCTTGCTTTGTTGGACTATCAGGAAGGAATGCTAAAATTGAGTGGTCAGCACGAAGAAATGATCGTGGTGCGCTGTAACGGTTCTGTAGAACGGTTTGATACGATCGATTTGGGTTTCCCGATCGGGCTGGATGTAGATATTACTGAGTTTATTGCTGAAACACTGGTGCAGTTATATACAGGAGATGTGGTAGTGCTGTACACTGACGGGATTACGGAAGCTGAAAATATGGATAAAATGCTTTATGGTCTAGAGCGATTAATTGAAGTAGTAACAATTAACTGGCAGCAAACGGCCGGAGAAATCAGGCACGCTGTAATTGACGATGTGCGATCGCATATCGGCGAACAAAAGGTTTTTGATGATATCACATTGCTAATCCTCAAACAAAAATAACTAATGGGGCATGGGGCATGGGGCATGGGGCATGGGGCATGGGGCATGGGGCATTGGGCATTGGGCATTGGTTATTATCAACAAGAACTGACAAATAACAAATAACAATAGACAAATAACAAATAACAAATAACAAATCAATATGATTCAGACCTTTGGTAATTTCATTGAACCAACTCCCAGTCAGGAATACTTGATAATTGGATTTTCTCCTAGTTCTATTCCCCTGAAGCAGCGGTGGCGGAACAACGGTTTGTCGGCTGATTTCCTCGCCGACTACCTAACGACTTTTTTTCCTGGGAGTCAAGACGACTCCTCGACACTAACAAGACAAGCCGAGATTAAAGGTGCGGTCAGCTATATTGCTAATGAGTTATTGGAGAATGCGATGAAGTTTAATGATGAAAATTCTTACTACCCGATCGATATCAAACTGCAATTGGAGAAGGACGGACTAATTTTTTCAGTCGCCAATAGCATTCCACCGCTATCAGTTAACAAATTTCAGGCCTATATTCAGAAGTTGCTGGCTTGTGATCCCAGTGAGATGTACATTGATCAGTTAGAAAAAAATGCTGCGGATGACAACTGTAGTGGGTCTGGCTTAGGCTTGCTGACTATGCTCAACGACTATAGCGCCAAGATGGGCTGGAAGTTCGAGACTGTACAAAAAGATCCGGAAGTAATTGCGGTGACAACAATGGTGCAACTAACAGTATAAGCTGAGTTGGTTTCGATCGTGTCGATCATATTTAAGGAGCTTCTTTCGCCGAAATGGAAATTAAGACAGAACCATACCGCATCTGTTACGATCTAAAGACAACAACGGTGAGTTTTTCTGGTTCCCTGCGACTAAGCGAGTCCGAAGAATACCAGCCAATTGCCCAGTTGTTCGGTGATATAGCCGATGTGGAAACGGGGAAAATTACTCTTAATTTGCAGCAGTTAGAATTTTTGAACAGTTCTGGCATCAGTATGCTGTCTAAGTTCATTATTGAGGTGCGAAAAAAAGCTGGGGTGCAAATGGCGGTTCAAGGGTCTCAATCTATTGCTTGGCAACCTAAATCTCTGAAGAATTTGCAGCGCCTAATGCCTGCTCTAATTTTAGAATTAGTATAGAAATTCAAGCGCCTTTGAGGTTGAAAATATGATGCAATTGTCTGTTTGTAAAAGCGCAAGTTCTAGGGTCATGTTAGAAGAACAACCATCGAGGGAACAGCTACTTTTGGAGATAGAAAGATTGCGCCAACAAGTGGAAGACTTGAAGGAAGAAAAAGCGGATCTGGAAATCTTGCTGGAAACTACTGCTGAACATTCTGATAGTCTTGCCAGTGAGTTAGAGGATCGGGCATTGGAGGCGGTGCGAGAAGGCGAAATCAAGTTAGCTCAGTTTCTCGAAGCTATTCCAATTGGGGTGGCTGTGCTCGATTCTCTGGGCAAGCCTTGCTACGTCAATCATGCGGGAAAACAGTTGCTCAGTCAAGGGATTTTGCCGTTAAATGCAGTTGAGAATTTGTCAGAAGTGTATCAAGTTTATGTGGCGGGAACTGATACGATTTACCCGTTTGAGAATTTACCGATTGTCCGAGCTTTGCGGGGGGAAAGTTCCACGGCTGAGGATATGGAAATTCATCAACCAGATAAGAAAGTCCCGATTGAGGGCTGGGGAACGCCAATTTTTGACGAAGAGGGCAAAGTTGCTTTTGCGATCG
>JAYTZD010000335.1:0-6405 GCA_043742065.1 Oscillatoriales bacterium | reverse complement strand
CCGCGCAGCAGTCGGAATTGGGAGATATTATGTTTGTGTTAATTCAATTATCGCGCTGGTATGGGTTAGATGCGTCGGAAGCTTTGCAGGGAACTAATCAGCGGTTTGTGGAACGGTTTGGGTTAGTGGAGGAAAAGTGCGATCGACCTTTGTCGGATTGTTCCCCAGAAGAGTTAGACGAGTTGTGGAATCAGGCTAAGGCAATATTAGCTCAAAAGGGCGATCGGTAATCCACTTTTTTTGATGTTGGGTTGCCATAATCTATATGTGGATAGTTAACTGTTAATTGTTTCTATGAAATCAATTAACTCAAGAATATTTATTGAACAGCTAGGTTCAACATTTGACTCTTCCCCAATATGAACATGATGGGGAAAATTGGGTAAGTGCGGGAAATGTTCGACATTATCCCAGCGCTTCCGTAAAGTTTGCTGAGTTTCATCCATCCACTGATATCGATAACTTTCCGTGATGCAACGATTATCGATAACGGTGAAAAATTCTACAACTTCTAAAAAATCCCCATTTCTGAGGGTTAATCGAGCGCGAAAATATCCACTTTCGAGCAAAGTTCGTTCTTTAACAATTACAACAGAGCTGAAAGCAGGGCTTGCTAGTAATTTAGCTTTAATTTCTGTGATATACTGGGCTGATATCATGCTTGGGAGTTAGAGAGAAGAATTTGCAAGCGTTCTCGAACAGAACATGACATTTGATAGAAAGAACTCCACTCGAGAAAATCGATATCATCTCCTAATTCTCCAGCCCTAAATTTTTGGTAAAATTCAAGAGATGGCATTTGATACTGAGTTTCAAATTTCTGTAAATCAGTTTCTAATTCTACGGCTTGTTGTTGAGCAATAGCAATTTCGTGGGCGATGATTTTGGACAGTGAAAGTTCTAGAACTTCACTTACTTCGCCTCGGTTGTAGAGTGTTTCTAAAATTTTGAGTTGTTCGAGAATTTGATTTTGGGTTGCCATAATCGATGTGTTGATATTTTGGCTTAAATTAAGTTTAACCTAATTTTAGACGAGAAGCGATCGCATTTTGCCTTTAAAAACAGATGCGATCGCTCCTCAATTAACGAACAGACCTTTTGCCGAATTTAGTTCAGTTTTTCTCTACAGCCCTGTGATAAACTTTTTCAAGTCGTTAGCACGGTTCAGCCAACCCTCTAAAAAGATATGCTGGTTTCTCGTCGGGTCTTCATCCACTCTCCTGTGATGGTAAGCAATTCTTCCATCGATAATATTCAAAGCTGTTTCTTTGTTATTGTTAGCTCGCAGTCCACTTTCAGTTTGCGGTCCAAAAATTCCATCAACACCAACTCCTAATGCTTCCTGTAAAAACAGAACAGCACCCGTGACACCAAACAAGACAGCAGTATCAAAATGCACTACAGCTAAAGGCAATATCATTGAATCAGCCTGAGAAGGTTTCCAATACATCTCGGAGTAGATTTCCATCACTTCGGCCTCCTCAATAAACTTCACATCCTTGGTAGGGAGTCCTTTGGCGATCCTGTAGGTGTCATAATTTCTATGAGTAATACCTTTGTTTGTCGCCCCGCCTAAGTCAAATGGATGATCGACATAGCCTCCTTCCCATTTCAAGGTGAATTGAAGTGCGAACGCAAGTTTATTGGGCAAAGAACCGGGCGCATTGATCCGAAAAGAAGTTACACCAGGCGTACCCCGGTGATCCATAAGTTTTTGGAAAAATGTCGGCCCAAATAAGCCAGTGTTCATGTTGTTGAGGAATACTGAATCGCAAAAACGAGTGAGCGCATTCTTAGTAACGTTTCCAAAATTTCCATTTACATCAGATAATTGCAGTAGACCGAGAGCATTAAGCCGGCGTTGGATTTCCCGAACTAATTCCTTGTCAGCAGTGAGTTTATCCAACTTAATCACTAGCCGATTTTTCAAGATTTCCCCAAGTTTTGGTACATCCTCTTTTACTTCTGGAATATCGTCGGGGTTAGGGCCGCGTCGTTGCGGAATAGAAACTCTATGTAGCCACATTGTTGCAGTAGATTCGATCTTGTTACTATCCCAATTCCTATAAAAATCAAAAGCTTTGTCTAGGCTAAAGGCATTGCCGGCAGAGGATATCAACCTGCGACTGTACAGTTTATTTTCACCTTTGTTATCTGGTGAAACTGTTGAATTCACACTATACCCACTGTAGTTCCATTCTCCATGTGGATCGTTCACAAAAAAGTCACCCTTGTCGTTATAACCACGAATTACCAAAATGTGACCAGACCATGTCCAAAAGCCATGCAAGATACATATTTCACCAGAATCTAGAGAGCGAGTAATGTCTGAAAGACTTGCATTCAGTGTCAAATTATCTCTTAATCCTAAGCCTTCTAACAACCTCTTGATTCCATCTGGCGTACCGTGATCAATGCCAAGTCTATCAAAACGTTCTTTAACGTCATCTTCGTACTGTGGCCAAGTACCCAAATCTGGAACATTAAAATACTTCAAACACATTGCTGCACTCGTAGGACCGCAGGTGCGCCAACCTTCAATCTCGTTATCTTCTTGATTGAAATACGGAAATTTATGATTAATCGCCATAATTTACCTCAAGTAAGTACAGCTTTTAAAAGCTGGTTATTAACTTGATAACCGAAGCCCGATCGCCCTGTCGGTGAGAAAAAGTGAGTTCCTTTTGTAAAGTTTCTGTAAGGTTTCTTCAAAGGCTACTGTCAAGGGGATTAGAAGCCAGTAAACCTAACATACATAATCAGTCAAGGTAGTGGTGATGAGAGGACAAGAAGCGCTGGCCATAGTCGATCGCCTTTTACAAGCAGCTAACCACGGACAAAAACTCAACGATTTACAATCTGCTGTATTTCTGGAAGCTTGGGAGGAACATTCCTACTCGGAAATTTCCCAGCAGCTAGGTTACGAGTACGACTACATCAAACAAGTGGGTTCCCATTTGTGGCGAAGTCTCTCCCAAATCTTGGGCGAACCAGTCTCTAAGTGCAATATTCAAGCTGTTTTGCGTCACTACCAACAATCGCAACAAGCTCAGCAAGATGGCGATGAAGCGATCGCCATTTCCCGGTTTTACGATCGCCAAAAAGAACTACAAATCCCAGAAAGTTCGATAATTGAAGATCGCTGTCGTTTAATTGGTATGTTTGGATTCACTGGTATGAGTAAAGCTTTCGGCTGTTTTACTTTTATAATTGTTGTTGACAGCGATCGAGATAAATAGCAGCTACCCGATCGCCCGGATCAGGTTATTGTTAACTGTTGACTGTTAACTGTAAGTTCAAAAAGAACAAGGTCAGAAACGGCAATGCCCTGTTTGGCCAATGCCCTATGCCCTATGCCCTATGCCCAATTCCCAATGCCCTATGCCCTATGCCCTATGCCCAAGTATATTTATTGTTCCGCTAATTTATCAAGTTTTTCTTTAATAAACAAATCTAACAAAGAATGCACCAAAAACAAACTACCGAATCCTGACAAACCAAAAGCGGCGATCGCCTCCCTGCGATATCCGCCTACCAGTAGCACCGTTCCCGCCAATAAGACAAAACCAGTCAAACAGGCATAAATCAGAGTTTTCATGGCTAAATTGATGCGTTTCAGGGCGCGATCACTCTCTATATTCCGCACTCTAATTTGCAACTCGCCATCTTGAATCCGCTGTTCTAAACGTTTGAATAAAACTTCCGATTTACTAGGCTGCTGCAACTTATAGGTAATAAAATCTCGCGCTTGTCTTGCCAGTTCTCCTACCGCATTTCCCCTGCCCTTACTGATAGCAATACTCTTGACAAAAGGCTGAGCTGATGCTATGAAATTGTAGTCTGGATCGAGAGTTCTAGCAATGCCATCGAGAGTGGTCAGCGACTTGACAATAAACATCATTTGTGCAGGCAGACGAAACGGTTGCTGCTCGAACATGATGTAAAGTTCGTTCTTAATCTCATTAAAGGCTTGAAAGTCGATCGGCTTATCAATAAACCTATCCAACAAAAAAGTAATCAGTCGGCGCACTGGCATCATATCCGGCATTGGATCAACTAAGCCGATCGCAATTAAAGTATCCAATACCTCATCAGTATCCTTTCTCATCACAGCAAAAAAAGTCTTGACCATCTCGTCCTTCGCCAGGGACTTGACCTCTGCCATCATCCCAAAATCATAAAAAATCAAGCTACCATCTTCAGTAACGGCCAAATTCCCCGGATGGGGGTCAGCTTGAAAAAAACCATCGAGTAACAACTGTTTCAAGTAACAGCAAATTCCGAGTTGATTGAGTTTGGCAATATCTACTCCAATCGCTTCTAAACTAATGCGGTCATCTACTTTAATGCCGGGAGCATATTGTACAGTTAACACTTTTTTGGTAGTGTATTGCCAATAGACTTTTGGGACAATAATTCGAGGATATCCTAGAAAATTAGCGCCAAAGCGATCGGAATTTTTACCTTCTTGTATATAGTCTATTTCTTGATATAAAATCTTAAAAAATTCATGATAAATAGATTCCAAATCGTACTTGCGAATCCAAGGAAAATAGTTATTGCATAAATTCATCACTTGGCGAACCGCCTTCACATCCAAGTCAAATAATTTTTCTAATCCGGGACGCTGCACCTTGACAACCACGTCTTCTCCGGTGTGTAGTCTAGCTTTGTGCACCTGTCCGAGACTTGCCGCTGCGATCGGTAATGGGTCAAAATCGCGATACAAAGCATAGATATCTTTGCCCAACTCTGATTCTACAAGGGCGATCGCCTCTTCGGAACTAAATTCAGGCACCCGATCCTGCAATTGTTCAAGTTCTTTGACATATTCAAGTGGCAACAAATCGGCTCTAGTCGAGAGAGACTGGCCGATTTTAATAAAAGTTGGCCCCAAATCCAACAAAGTATTGACCAACCAATGAGCACGAATTCTTCTGGTATGGGCAGATTTATTTCGCAGTAGTCCATCCCACCACAAACAAAATATAAACTTTGCCGCCGCTGCAAAAACATCTATTTGTCGTGCTAGCGGCGAATATTGAGAACGTTGCCAACGCAGGGTCTTAAGTGCAGCTTTTGTGAGCATAATATAGGCGATCGAATTGCTGTTGGCTGTTGGCTGTTGACGGGTGACTGTTCACTGTTAGCTGTTAGCTGTTAGCTGTTAGCTGTTGACTGTTCACTGTTGACTGTTGACTGTTCACTGACCATAATTAACAATTAACAATTAACTGTCAACTGTCAACTGTCAACTGTCAACTCTTCTGATTTTCAGTTTTACCGATGATTCAAAACTGGCAGAGTCAGAGTAAAAGATGTACGGCACAACTCATCACCTTTAGAACCCTCGGACGGACAGCTATAAACGTCAATACTACCATTCAAGTGCTTTACTAAACACCTTACCAGAGCCAGACCCAGACCGATACCTGGAATGACTTCGCGAGTTATACCAGTACCGCGACGGAAATTTTCCCAGATGTGTGGCAAATCACCAGCAGAAATGCCGCGCCCACAATTAGAGACACTGACCACAATATGACCGGCTACGCCCGCAGACACCTCCAAAACTACCACAGTTCCCGAAGCGGAGTATTTGCCAGCATTCGTCAGCAGTTCCAGCAAAATCCGCTTGAGGCTGTCCCGGTCGCTTTCCAAGGAAGGTAATGACTTCGGCAATTTCACCTTCAGAGTCAATGTCTGATGTTCCGGCTTTTGCTCAAAATCCCGAACCAAATCTTGAATTAAATGCCTGAGATTAATCTGGAGTGGACAAATAGGGAGTTGCGGAGTCTCCAATTGCTTTAGCGCCATCAAATCTTCAATCAGAGCGATTTCTTGAGAACACTTTTGCTCTAAAATGTCGAGATACTTAGCCTGATTCGTTGCTGGCTGTTCAGGTTTTTTGAGCATCACAATTGCCAGCTTCATGATTGTTAAAGGGGTGCGTAATTCGTGATTCACAACATCAAGAAACTCGTCTTTAATCTGCTTCCAATTGCGGAGTTGCTCTAGTTGATTGGCAGATTGTTTGTATAACTCTCCTTGGACATCTAGACTTTGCTGCAACTGAGCGGTTCTGTCTTCGACTAGAGCTTGCATTTCTTTGAATGTCTGAGTTTGGAGCATTGCCATACTGACTTGAGTGGCGATTAATTCCAGAACTTCTAATTCTTCAGGTTGCCAAGTGCGAGGTTCTGACTGCTGCAAAACTAAGAAACCCAGAATTGTTTTCTGTTCCCTGGGATGGAGTAGGGGAACTATCACTAAGGCGCGACTGTCCTGAAGTTTCAAGAGTTTTACTAGGTGTTGCTGTTCTTTGATGATTACTTCGCCGACATCACTAAGGGCAAAGGATTCGGGTGCGCTGTTGAATGCTGACTGGAACAAGCTAGATTGCGA
>JAYTZD010000334.1:0-6411 GCA_043742065.1 Oscillatoriales bacterium | reverse complement strand
TGGCAATGGCTTGGGCGATCGCAATTTTATCTATCCCCGCCAAATTAGCCGCCGCTACCGCCATTAACAAATTCTGCAAATTGTGTTCCCCCACCATTTTCAAAGCATCAGCAGGCAGAATTTTATCGTTTTGAGCAATTACCCAACCATCTTCAATATACGCTCCAAAAGTGCGATCGCCCAACAGTTCTTTTTCACCTTTCACACTCGTCCAACACGCTTCTGGCCAAGTATCAACACCTTGTTGTCGCAAAACAGGATCATCGCCGTTGATTACTTGCAATTCAGAGTTTTTCAGCAAATGCGCTTTAATGTTGTAGTAATTTTCTAGAGTCTTGTGGCGGCTAAGATGATCCGGAGTCAAAGTCGTCAAAATACCGATTCGTGGTGCTACAGATGGCGAAGATTCTATTTGATAACTGCTGATTTCGGCGATCGTCCAATCCGGCTGTTTTTCACCCAAAGCTAATTCGCACGCAGCATAACCAATATTGCCGCAAGCGGGGGCATAAAGTCCAGCTTCTGCAAAAATTGCCGCAATTAAAGCAGTAGTTGTAGTTTTGCCGTTAGTCCCGGTAATTGCTACCCAAGGAGACTTGAGATGACGCCACGCCAGTTCCATTTCTCCGATGGTTTCAATACCTAATTCTCTGGCTTGTACTAAGGCTGGATTGTCCCAGGGAACTCCCGGACTTACTACTACTAATTGTGTAGATTCGTCAGGTTCAAAAGATTTACCTAATTCTACTATAATGCCTTCGTTAGCGAGTTCCTGTTGCTGTTGGAGCAAATTTGGGGAAGATGAGCGATCGCTCAGCGTTACTTCCCATCCTTCGCGTTTGAGCAGTCTTGCGGCGGCTATTCCTGATTTTCCTAATCCAATGATATGAGCGATTCGCATAGTTTGTGTGTGTGTGTGATAGAGCGAACTTTCCCTGGTTTTATAAGTTTATATCTTAACCTTGTATTGGTTTTGGGGATCGGCCATTTTGCTTAATTCGGTTTGTTTTATTAACTCTTTTGTAGGGTGCGTCGCTGCGAGATTTTTGCTCTTTTTTGAGATTTTTGATGGCGACGCACCCTACAGCTTTAGCGGCAATCTAAAATCCAAAATCTCAAATCTCAAATCGATAGAGGGCGCAGAGGGCACAGAGGAGAAGAAGAGAGAAATGAATGTTTCCGATACCAATGGATTTGATATTACATCAAAACCTTTAGCGGCAATCTAAAATCCAAAATTGCGAAGCATTGCGAGCGCAGCGCGGCAACCTCTAAAATCGATTGACGATCGCACCAAAGTCGGCCAACACCCGCGCATGATTCCGCAGCAACCCCAATAAATTCAACCGATTTCCCTTAATTCCCGCATCACCATCCATCACCAAAACGCTTTCTGGCCCGTCGAAAAAGTTGCCGACTGTCGGAGCAATTTCCGTCAAACTGTCTACCAGTAGCTGATAATTGCGGGTTTGCTTGGATAACTGAGTTTGTGGCACTAACTGCACTAAAGCGTCATAGAAAGCTTGTTCAGATGACTTTTGAAATAACTCTGGTTTTACCACATTTTTCGGTTCCAATTCAACTTTATCCAAATCTCCTTGAGCCGCCAAACGAGTTGAACGGTTGACTGTTTCGTAGATTTTATCCAATGTTTTGTCATTGCGGATTTGTTGTAGGAAAAGTGCTCTTTCCAAAGCGTCTAACAAATCCCGTAATGCTCGTTCCGTATATTCTGGGTCGTTTTCTCCCAAAATAGCATTTACCAAATCGTAATCTACGTGCTTTTCTTCTTGCAGCAAAGTGCGAATTCTTTGCAGGAAAAACTCATACAATTGTGATAGTAATTCTGGGCTGGTTTCTGGGCGAATCACGGTAAATTCTGCGACACTTTCTGCGAGTAGCTGGTGCAAATTGACTGGTAACTGAGCCGCCCAAATAATGTTAACTATCGCATTGGCGGCGCGACGCAAAGCAAAAGGATCGGAGGAACCTGTGGGCAACATTCCCAAGCCGAATATGCTGACTAATGTATCTAATTTGTCTGAAATTCCGACAATTTGACCTGTCAGAGTTTGAGGTAAATTGTCGCCTGCACCTTTGGGTAAATAGTGTTCAAAAATCGCTGTGGCTACTGCTTCCGATTCACCACTAGCTAGGGCGTATTTCTGCCCCATGATTCCTTGCATTTCGGGAAGTTCGTAAACCATTTGGGTTACGAGATCGGCTTTGCAAAGTAAGGCTGCTCTTGCTATATGCAAGTTTTCTTCTGCTGTTAGTTGCAGTTGATTGACAATGAGACTGGCAATCTTGCACAGGCGATCGACTTTGGCGCGTACAGTCCCTAAATCTTCTTGGAAAGTGACTGTTTCCAATTTGGGCAAATAATCTTCTAGAGGTTTTGCCAAGTCTGCTTTGTAGAAAAATTGACCGTCTGCTAATCTCGCGCGCACGACTCGTTCGTTTCCGGCGGCAATGATGGCTGATTTGGCTGGATCGCCGTTGGAGATTGTAATGAAATATGGCAACAGTTCGGGAAAATCAGGGCTTTTGAGAATTGGGAAATAGCGCTGATTTGTGACGATAATTGTGGTGATTACTTCCGGTGGTAGCATCAAAAATTCGTCGTCAAATTTTCCGACTACGGCGTTCGGCCATTCTACCAAATCAGTTACTTCTTCTAGCAAGTCATCGGTAATGTCTGCGTAGCCGCCTTGTTTTGTGGCTGCGGCTTCTACTTGGGCTTGAATTTGAGTTTTTCGTTGTTCGCGATCGACTTCAACGTAAGCAGCCCGCAGACACTCGACATAATCCTCGGCTTGTGCAACAGACACGGGTTCCGGATGCAATACCCGATGTGCTTGGGAAATGCGATCGCTCTTGACGATATCTGAACCGCTGACCAATGTAATTGGCAGTACCGTATCATCAAGTAGCGCCACGATCGATCGAATCGGGCGAGGAAACTTCAAATCCCCGTCAGCCCAGCGCATGAACCTTTTACCTTCCAATTTGGCAATCCACAGCGGCACAAGTTCAGTCAAAATATCCGCACTCATCCGCCCCGGAATCTTTTTCAGCACAAACACAAAATCGCCCTTATCTGTAGCACGAATTTCCAAAGCATCAATTTCTACACCCTGCTTTTTGGCAAAACCTTCGGCTGCTTTCGTCGGTTTCCCATCTTTAAAAGCCGAACTTGCGGGCGGGCCTTTTACCTCTTCTTCTCTGTCTAATTGCTGAACTGGCAATCCTTTGATCAAAACTGCCAAACGCCGTGGAGTCGCGTATACATGAATTGATTCGTTTGTCAAGAATTGTTCGCCAAGAGTTGCAGGTACGAGTCGCTGCCATTGTTGGGCGCTGTCACAGACAAAGGAGGCGGGTAATTCTTCTGTACCGAGTTCTAATAAAAATGCAGCCATATCGCACCGTAATGGAGTTTAGTTTAAGGGTAATTTGTCCGATCGCGCGATCGAATCGATCTGTAGGGAAACGGCACTGCCGTGTCCAAGGCGGCTGTAGGGAAACGGCACTGCCGTGTCCAAGGCGGCTCAACTGAGAAATGCTCAAAAATACTCAATTGTTCAGGATACCACGTAGAATCGGGGGTGAAAGACAATATCTCAACAGCCCATGACCTTGCCGGAAAGACTAGCACAAGATTGGAAGTCTCGACTGGAAAAAGATTGCCCGGCCGAAAATCCTAGCACTCGCCAGAGTATTGTCCGCTGGCTGTTGGGAGACACGCCAGATAGATTTGATACTCTCAATCCTACTCAATTGTCGATCGCCACAGGGGCGATCGATTTCCTTTATCGAATTTTGATTTCTCGGTATCTGGGATTAGCACCAGAACAAGCTTACCGCAACTTGATCGGGCGACTGGGCGGTTTGGTAGTGTTGCGACAAAAAATCCAAGCGTGGGTGTCCCTGAGTCGCGACAGACAGCGGAGTGTGGTAGATGTCTTGCAAGAAGTGATTCAGGAAATGCTCAATTCCGATCGCTATCTCCAGCAGCAAGTCGCCTGGATTGCCGAATGTACCTCAGACAGACGCCTGCGAAATTCTTTGCTGCTAGCAAGTGTAGAAGAATATTGTCTGCGCCCAATCCGCAACCAGCCACTGCTGGTGTACCGTTTTGTCAACTACCTGCGGCGTTCTCAGCGGGGCGGTTTGACGCAAGTGCCTTCAGGCGACTGGGTGCGATTAGTATCTGAACAAATTCTCCTCGATGATAAAGATGAACCGATCAGCCTGCTAGATGAACAGGCGATGTCTGACTATCAAGAAACTCAAGCTTGGGAAGACCGGCAAACTCAGCGGCAGATTGTCCAAGCAGAATTTGAGACTTATTTAGCAGCCCAAGTCGATCCGCTGGCGTCTCAGTGGCTGCGGCTGTATCTGCAAGGGCGTTCCCAGGAAGCGATCGCCGAAGCCTTGAATATGCCGATTAAGCAAATTTACCGCTTGCGAGAAAAAGTTAGCTACCACGCGATTCGGGTTTTTGCAGTCAAACAATCCCCGGAATTAGTCGCTAGCTGGCTGGAAACTTCCCTGAAAGAACACAGTTTGGGGTTGACTCCAGCCCAGTGGGAGCAATATTGGCGAAATCTGACGAACGATCAGCGGCACTTGATAGAATCGCTGAAAGCAGGTAAAAGTGTAGAGGCGATCGCATCTGAACTGAAATTGAAAACCAATCAAGTCATCGGCGAGTGGAGTAAACTTTATTTAGCAGCTCAATCCCTCCGTAACCAATGATCCGGAATCAGTTGCCGGCAATTGGTAATTGTTAATTAATGTAGCATTTTGATTCTGTGCTCGCTACAAATCAGTTCCCGAACCGCTTTATTTGCTGTGAGTTGCCAAATAGAAAATCGTGCGATCGTTCCGATCGGCTAAATTTTCAGCAATTAATCGCAATTATTGCTCAGTAAGATAAGATAATAGCAGCACAATCAACTTCTCAGGATTTTATACCCAATCCTAAATTAACTATTACCTCACTCATCTACCGGGCGACGAGTTTTGTTGGATGACAGCCTTAAGTTTTCAGACTTCAGCCCCGTCAGGGAAGCCAAAGCGTTTCATTTGATCTGCGGAGGTTGGTGTGTTGCAAAAAGCGCGATCGTGCTTGTCCCGACTACTACTTATTGGCTAATGATATATACATCTCCAACAGACTCGGCGACGACAATGGACTCCGATCAAATATTTCCATTAATCGATACGGTTGTCCCCTTTGAAGCCTGCCTTTACTATCAAGTCTTGCCTCTATCTCTAGAAGGTAATATTTTAAAACTGGGCATAGTCGATCCACAAGATGACTCGGCTTTAGACTATGTACAGCGAATCTTAGCTTACATGAATTGCTCTGTCACAACGGAGGCAATTTCATCGGAAACTCAACACTCAATGCTCTCAGCCTACCTGTTGCACGGTAGCCAGCCAAGAGAACCAGTTCCAACAGCAACCGCAGCAGCTTTTAACCCAATCAATCCGACTATTGAAAAAACCACAGAAACTTCACAACCAAAAGTAGAGACAGTGCCCTCTGAACCCGAACTGGAATCAGTCACGAGTCTGCGCTTCAAACCTTCAATAGCAACAATTAAACCAGCTTATTCTGAAGTTTCGCGCGCACCAATCCCATCGCAAACTTTGGATATCAAAGCCTTGCACTTGTCAAGTCCTATGGAAGTTTTGACCAATTTACCTGCGCCACAATTGCTACAAGAACTACTTGGTAGAATATTGCTCGAAGGTATTGGCCGCCTATTTTTTGAGCGACAGCAGTTGCAAGGCCGAATTCTTTGGAGTCAAGACGGCGTTTTAAAATCAATGCTTGAAGGCATCCAGCCCCTATTATTTCAAGAAGTCATCGATGAATTGAAGCGGCTAACAGATATGCCTCTGAGTCGAGTCCAACACGCACAACAAGTGGAAGTGGAGCGAATTTATCAAGAAACTCATTTGTTATTGCGCTTGCGGGTGATGCCTGCCAACGGTGGCGAAGAAGCGACGCTGCAAGTATTACGGGGAGCGGCTTTGAGGTTTTACGAGCAGCAGCAGTTGTCTACATTGAGTCGGGATGCACTACGATTAGCTCAGGAATTGCAGCGAAAAGTGAATCAAATACGCGATCGAACTCGACTTGCTCCTTTGCCATTAGAGGGCTTACCGGCTTTGGAAAAAGTTGTCAGAAATGTTGACGATCAAATAGAAGCTTTGATGAACCAACACAATCTTGAGTAATAATATGGGGCATAGGGCATAGGGCATTGGGCATTGGGAATTGGGCATACCTCAATAAGATTCAGAAAGACTATATAGCCGATCAATTTTAGGTGATATCATATCAATTCCGGCTGCGCCGGAATGATATAGAGGAGACGGCAGTGCCGTGTCCCT
>JAYTZD010000333.1:0-13236 GCA_043742065.1 Oscillatoriales bacterium | reverse complement strand
AGAGTCCAAGGCAGTGCCGTGTCCCTACCAAAAATAATACTGTAGGGACACGGCACTGCCGTCTCCTGATTGCCTGGTAACGAGTAGAATACCCAATGCCCGATTCCGGATTCCCGATTCCCGATTCCCCATGCCCCATGCCCCATGCCCCATTCCCCATAACTAATGATTCAACATACTCTGGCATCTGAATTTGAACTGTCGGGAATCGGTTTGCACAGTGGCGAACCGAGTCGTGTGCGAGTGTTGCCCGCCAACGTTGGGGAAGGTCGCTATTTTGTCAGAACCGACTTGCCCGGTGCTCCAATTATTCCTGCCAAAGTTGAAGCCGTATCTCAGACTGCTCTTTCCACAGAACTGACAGGTACAGCAGATGCTCAAATTCGCACTGTAGAGCATCTATTAGCAGCTTTGGCAGCTATGGGAGTGGATA
Source organism: Oscillatoriales bacterium (assembly GCA_043742065.1). Classification (GTDB taxonomy): domain Bacteria; phylum Cyanobacteriota; class Cyanobacteriia; order Cyanobacteriales; family Microcoleaceae; genus Microcoleus. The sequence goes on along the minus strand of JAYTZD010000333.1, from coordinate 12,803 downwards.
ATGCTCGAATTGAGGTTGATGGCCCGGAAGTGCCTCTGCTGGACGGTTCTGCCCTGGTTTGGGTGGAGGCGATCGCCCATACAGGATTAGTCACCCAGGAATTGGTACAGCCACCAGCCGCAAATAGGCAACTTTCACCGATCGCAAATCCGGTTTGGGTACGTCACGGCGATGCTTTTGTGGCCGCTTTACCTGCTGCGGAAACTCGGTTTAGCTACGGAATTGATTTTGATGAACCCGCGATCGGCAATCAATGGTACAGTTGGTCGCCAGAGGCAGAAAGTTTTGCTAGTGCGATCGCCCCGGCTCGGACTTTTGGACTTGCCCGTCAAGTTGACCAATTGCGACAAGCAGGTTTGATCAAAGGTGGTAGCCTAGAAAACGCCCTAGTTTGCGATCGATCCGGCTGGCTCAACCCGCCCTTGAGATTTACAAATGAACCAGTACGCCATAAAATCCTAGACTTAGTAGGCGATCTCAGTTTGCTGGGAACTTGGCCAACAGCTCACTACTTGGCTTACAAAGCCAGTCACAATCTGCACGTCCAACTTGGTTTAGCCCTAACTTCCCAAGCTTAATTTGTGTTCAATATCCCTGTTACAATTCACCATCCAACACGCGATTCAATGTCTACGCTGACTGAAGTTAACACCACCAATCATGCTAATTCTGAATCTGTTCCCACTGAGAACAGTCAGGATTCTGCAATAGTTAAATCCACTTTTACTGTGGAAGAAATTCAAAAACTATTGCCTCACCGCTATCCTTTTGCACTGGTAGATAAGATTATTGATTACGTGCCAGGAGTACGAGCTGTAGGCATTAAAAATGTGACTTTCAACGAACCGCATTTCCAAGGGCATTTTCCAGGAAGGCCGATTATGCCTGGGGTATTGATTGTGGAAGCGATGGCTCAAGTGGGTGGTATTATTCTCGCTCAATTGCCTGATATTGAGCAAGGATTGTGGATGTTTACCGGAATTGATCAAGTCAAGTTCCGCCGTCAAGTTGTACCGGGCGATCAGTTGGTAATGACTCTAGAATTACTATGGGTAAAACGCCGACGCTTTGGAAAAATGCAAGCAATGGCTGAAGTGGATGGACAAAAAGCTTGTTCTGGGGAATTGACATTTTCGATGGTAGATTAAATTGGGCATTGGGCATCGGGCATTGGGCATCGGGCATTGCAACAGTTAACAACAGTTAACAGACAACAGACAACAGTTAACAGTCAACAGTCAACAGTCAACAGTCAACAGACTAATCACAAATGCTTACATTGATTCACCCAACTGCTGTGATTCATCCCCGTGCCGAACTTCACTCTACTGTAGAAGTAGGAGCTTATGCTGTAATTGGGGAAAGAGTGAAAATCGGGCCGGAAACTAAGATTGGTGCTCATGCAATTATCGATGGGCTAACAGAAATAGGTGCTCGCAATCAAATTTTCCCCGGTGCGGCTATTGGTTTGGAACCTCAAGATTTAAAGTATCAAGGTTCTCTAACTAGGGTGGATATTGGCGATGATAATCTGATTCGGGAATATGTGACAATTAATCGGGCTACCCAACCGGGGGAAAGTACGACAATCGGCAATCATAATCTATTGATGGCTTATGTTCATGTGGGTCATAATTGTGCGATCGCCGATCGCGTAATTATCGCAAATGCTGTGGCTTTGGCCGGACACGTTAAGATCGAGTCCCAGGCTCGATTGAGCGGTGTTTTGGGGGTTCACCAATTTGTCCACATCGGCCGATTATCTATGGTGGGCGGATTGAGCAGGATCGATCGAGATGTCCCTCCTTATATGTTAGTCGAGGGGAATCCTTCGCGAGTGCGATCGATCAACAAAATTGGTCTCCAACGCGCTGGTTTGACAGCAGAAGATTTAGAACTGTTGAAGAAGACTTTTCGGATTTTATACCGATCGGGCTATACTCTCAATCAAGCTTTGGAACAGTTAGATTTATTACCAGAAAATCACCACTTGCAGCACCTGCGGACATTTGTGCAAGAGTCTATCACCAAACCCAGACGCGGTTTGATTCCTGGCAAAAAATGAATGAGTTAGAATCGAATAACCTATGAAAATTTTTATTAGCACTGGTGAGGTTTCTGGCGACTTGCAAGGAGCTTTATTAGTTACTGCCCTAAAAAGTCACGCAGCCGCCACTGGTTTAGACTTAGAAATTGTCGCATTGGGTGGCCATCGTATGGCGGAAGCTGGCGCTACTATTTTAGCCAATACTTTGGGTATTGGTTCGATGGGAATTGTAGAAGCACTTCCTTATCTTTGGCCAACTATGAAAGTTCAGAAAAAAGCCAAACAATATCTCAAAGATTTTCCTCCCGATGTTGTTGTATTGATTGATTACTTGAGTCCAAATCTAGGCATTGGTAGCTACATCCGCCGCCATTTGTCTTGGATACCAGTGCTTTGGTATATTGCTCCTCAAGAATGGGTTTGGTCGATTTCTCCTCGCAATACCGCTTTGATTGTCGATATTTGCGATCGCATCTTAGCCATTTTCCCCGAAGAAGCTAACTATTTTCAAAAGAAAGGTGCACAAGTCAGTTGGGTTGGTCATCCTTTGGTGGATAGAATGCAATCTGCGCCCAGTCGCGAAGTTGCCCGCAAAACTTTGGGAATTTCACCAGAACAGGTGTCGGTGGCTCTAATTCCTGCCTCTAGAGGCCAAGAATTGAAGTACCTGATGCCTGTCATATTTGAAGCTGCTCAAATTATTCAAGCTAAATTGCCGGAAGTTCATTTCTGGATTCCTCTCTCCCAATCCGCTTTCCGCAGCCAAATCGAAGCAGCTATTGCAGATTTTGGTTTGCGGGCTACTTTGCTAGAAAATCAAACTCTGGAAATTTTGGCTGCTTCCGATCTGGCGATCGCAAAATCTGGTACTGTTAACTTAGAGTTAGCTTTGCTCGATGTTCCGCAAGTTGTGCTCTATCGCGTTAGTCCGATTACCGCTTGGATTGCCCAGCACTTGCTGAAATTTTCGATTCCTTTTATGTCTCCGCCCAATTTAGTGCAAATGAAGCCGATCGTCCCGGAATTACTGCAAGACGAGGCGACTGCGGAAAATATAGTTTTTCACGCACTGGAATTGGTGCAAAATGGCGATCGGCGACAACAAACCTTGGATGGTTATCGGGAAATGCGGGAACATTTGGGAGAAGTCGGTGCTAGCGATCGCGCTGCTTCAGAAATCATGAAATATCTCAAATTAAACGTAGCAAATTAAAGTAAATTTGGTGATATAAGGTTATGTTAAGCAATCGGAAAAAGCGACCGATCGCTGTTGATTTATTTGCAGGTGCAGGCGGCATGACGCTTGGCTTTGAACAAGCAGGTTTTGACGTACTGGCCTCAGTTGAAATCGACCCAATTCACTGCGCTACCCACGAGTTTAATTTCCCACGTTGTTCTATTTTATGTAAAGATGTAGCACTATTAACCGGAGCGGAAATTCGGAAAAATTCCAAAATTGGTAAGCGCGAGATAGACGTAGTAATCAGCGGTTCCCCCTGTCAAGGATTCTCAATGATGGGCAAGCGCGATGTGGATGACCCCCGAAATTCTCTAATTTTTCACTTTCAACGCTTGGTTTTGGAACTAAAACCCAAGTTTTTTGTCATGGAAAATGTGCCTGGAATCAAAGCAGGAAAACATCAAGAACTTCTGAATTATTTAATTAGTTCTTTTATAGAATTAGGCTATCAAGTAGAAGAAAAATATCAAGTTCTGAATGCTGCTCACTACGGAGTTCCGCAATCTCGCAAAAGATTATTTTTGATTGGATGTAAGGCTGATTGTGAATTACCCAAATATCCTCTACCGACTACTTTTCTGCCAAAAATGAATGCCAAAGTTCATATTCCCAAGCGCAAAATAAAACCTAAAATTCATCCTGATTTACCTGTTGTACCGACAGTTTTGGATGCTATTGGAGATTTGCCAGAAATAGAAAAATATAGCGAATTACTAGACAGAGATTGGGTAATGGCGGAGTATGGAAAGTGTAGCAGTTATGCAAGTATAATGCGCGGAATCAATCATTGTGATGATGATTATTCCTACGATCGCAAGTACGATCGACAAATCCTCTCTTCTAGTTTACGCACCAAGCATTCTCTGGAATGTATCGAAAGATTTACGGCAGCCAAACACGGCGAAAAAGAGCCAATCAGCCGTTTCTACAAACTACACCCCGACGGAGTTTGCAACACTCTCAGAGCAGGAACAGACAGGGCTAGAGGGGCTTATACTTCGCCCAGGCCGATTCACCCGATCGCACCTCGTTGCATTACAGTCAGAGAAGCAGCCCGACTGCATTCTTACCCTGACTGGTTCAGATTTCATAGCACAAAATGGCATGGTTTTCGCCAAGTCGGAAATTCTGTGCCACCATTATTAGCAAAAGCTGTGGCTAGCGAGATTATTCGTGCTTTGGGTGTAGAACCCATCAAACCTCGTCTCAAGCTGACATTGGGAGATGAATTGTTACTTAAAATGAATTGGTCAGAAGCAGATAAATATTATCAGGATATTATATCCTTTCCGGTTGCACCATAATGATAAACATTCGTACCCTGAGCGAAGTCGAAGGGCCTTCTTCCTTCTATCCATTACATCCATTACATCCGTTAAATCCGCTACAGAATCCGTTGCCGAACTTTCTTCTATCCGTTACAGAATCCGTTGCCGAACTTTCTTCCATCCATTACATCCGTTAAATCCGTTACAAAATCCGTTGCCGAACTTCCTTCTTCTATAATCTTGCAGTCAACAAATAAGCAGCCATTTCTCCTTTACCTTTGACATTAATAGAACCGCGTTTTTTAAACTCATACTGATCTTCTATAAGTAGATAAGTTGCTTCCGAAATTTGAATATTATCTGGTATTCCGTGAGATTCCATCCGAGAAGCAGTGTTAACCGTATCTCCCCACAAATCGTAAATAAACTTTTTCTTACCAATGATACCCGCGACAACAGGCCCAGAATGAATCCCAATCCGAATGCTGAGACTAATCCCCAGATTATCTCTATACTCCCTGATAGATTCTTGCATATCTAATGCCATTTCTGCGATCGCATCAGCATGATCCGATCGCGGATTTGGCAGTCCCCCCACTACCATATAAGAGTCACCAATAGTCTTAATTTTTTCTAAACCATGCTTTTCAGCTAGTTGATCAAACTTAGAAAATATGTCATTCAGCAAATGTACAAGCTCTTTCGGTGATATTGATGCCGACAACTGCGTAAAGCCCACAATATCCGCAAACATCACACTGACTGCGGCGAATTCGTCAGCGATGATACCTTGTTCTTTTTTTAATCTTTCTGCGATCGCCTCTGGTAATATATTTAGCAACAACTCCTGGGATTTTTTTTGTTCAATCTCCAGCTTTGCCAAACAATCCTGCATTGTTTTATATGCTAGATTCCTTTCCAAAAGATTCATATAAGCTTTCGAGTGATAGCGAATCCTAGCGATTAACTCAATAGCCGAAGGTAATTTCACCAAATAGTCATTAGCACCCAAAGAAAATGCTTGCGCTTTGAGTTCTGGTTCTTCCTTACTAGACAACATAATCATCGGAATATCCCGCGTCACAGAATTCGCCCGAAAAAAACGCAGCAACTGCAATCCATCTATTTCTGGCATGACTAAATCTTGGACAATTACTGTTGGTTGTACCTCTAATGCTTTATTAATTGCTTGAGCCGGATCGCTACAATAATGAAATACAATATCCTGTTCACTAGCCAGCATTCGGCGCACAGCTTCGCCGATCATTTCTTGATCGTCAACCAGTAGGACTGTCACTGTATACTTTGTCAAGCTAGATGTTTTTTTAGTTGGTAAATTTAAGGGTAAATTTAAATCAATAGACTGATAGCTTTTCTCACAACTGATGTTTCTAGGATTGGCGCTATCTCTTGCTGTAACTGGGTTTTTTCCAACAATCCCTCCATCTTTAAGCTTAAATTCTACCAGGTTGTCGTTGAATTCCTGATTGTCTGGTTGATTTATGCAGCAACTGCGATCGAATTCAATAGCCTTAGAGTGTGTCAAATCCATAACTACATCAGGCAAGAGCCATTTTTTAGAGAGGCTAACAACGGTCATTTTATAAGTTTGTGATTGTCAATAGCGACGATGGTATTGTTCAAACAAGTTTACTTGGTGATAATACCAGGTTTGTAAAGTGTCGATCGCACATATTTCTAAAATCTTTACAAAGCCTACCACGCTGAAAGGCTTTTGTAATAGCTATTAGCTACTCTACGAACCCTAGCTCATCCGGGCACAATTTGCTACTTACGTGTAAAATAGGCATTATTCACAGATCAGTGTGCTTTCGATGAAAATACCGACACAATATGATCAAAATACACACTCTTATTTAACTGCGTAGCCTTACCATCCCTTATGTTAATCATGGAAGGCGATGCTTTGATCTGCCATTGGCCATTGTGCTCACAGCTTTAGGCCATATGGCTTAAAACCTATCCAAACTTCCGCTACAAGTGTCTGAGACAAGCTGAGCCGATCGCACTAACTGGCAAAACCTCCACCGCCGCATCCAACTCAGCAGCAGCTTTCGGCATCCCGTAAACTACGGAGCTCGCCCGATCCTGAGCAATCGTGTGCCAACCCGCCACTCGCAAAGCTTTTAACCCCTTCGCCCCGTCTTTGCCCATACCAGTTAACAGCACTCCCACGCCTTTTCCTGGCCAGTATTTAATGATACTCTCAAAAAACCTATCTACTGAGGGACGATAAGGATTATCCAGTGGCTCCTTAGTATAGCCGAACGTCAGATTTGACTGTAAGATTAAATGGTCATTCGTCCCAGCAATGAATGCTTTTCCGGCTTCAAGCGGGCGATCCGCGATCGCCAACTCAACCGACAGCGGTGTTTGCTGATTTAGCCAATCCGCCAAGCCCGGAGCAAATTCAGCATCTATGTGCTGAACAATCACTATAGGTGCAGAAAAATTCACTGGAAAGCTAGATAAAACAGTTGCCAAAGCTTGGGGCCCTCCTGTAGAAGAGCCGATCGCCACTAACGGCCGAACCAAAGGTTTTATACTTGATTGTAAAGACTTGGAAGGTATAGCTGATTTACCAAGTAATCTCGCTATTTTAGCAATACTTGTTAATAAAACTGCCCCACCTTCCGAGCCACCACTGACACCAAGAATCGGTGTATTGATAGCATCCAAAGCTCCATATCCCATCGCCTCAAAAACTCTTCCCACATTCGTCGTAGTCGAAGAAGTTACCACCAGAATTGCACAGGGAGAACTCCGCATAATCTGGCGCGTCGCCTCCACACCATCCATCACTGGCATCACCAAATCCATCAAAATTAAATCAGGAGTATTTTGCGCGCTTTTCGCTACCGCCTCAGCCCCATCACGGGCGATCCAAATAACATCATATTCTGGAACTGTAACTATAACTCGGCGTAATGCCTCAACAGCAATCAACGTATCATTAACAATAGCTATTTTCATTAAATTTTGGTTTTTTTGAAGTTGAGTACAACCATCAAGATTTATAAATTTTTTAACTATTTATAAGATACTGCTTGACTGGTCAATTATTATACTTAGTATAGCCTAATTCGTCTCTAAAATACTATTAAATTCAACCAATATTTAAAACTTTGGCGATCGCAAAAAATTTGCACACCTAAGCGCCATCAGGATATAGAGGAAACGGCACTGCCGTGTCCCTACAATTAATCTGACGTAGGGAAACGGCACTGCCGTGTCCTGGTTTCTGCCGTGTCCTGGTTTCTGTCAACAGTCAACTGTCAACAGTGAACAGTCAACTATCTAAGACTCAGCTTCTCCAATCAGATCCACCACAGCCTGCAACAAAGTATTATCATGAAAACTACTCTTAGTCAAATAATAATCCGCACCAACTTCTAAACCCTTAAGTCGGTCTTCTTCACGATCTTTATAAGAAACAATAATCACAGGAGTCGGCTTCAAACTAGAATGATTTTTAATCTGGGTAACTAACTCAATACCCGTCATGCGCGGCATATCCACATCACTAATTACCAAATCATATTGACCAGTACGCAGAGCATTCCACCCATCCATTCCATTCACAGCAACTTCCACATCATAACCATGATTTTCTAACAACTTCCGCTCCACTTCTCGGACTGTAATCGAATCATCTACCACCAACACCCGCTTACGAGTTTTTGTTTCAGTAGTTTCTGAATTTTGACTAACTTTCTTTAAGCGCCCCACACTCGACAACTTATCAATAGACCTCACCATATCCTCAACATCAATAATTAATACCGGAGAACCATCCTCCATAAAAGCAGCCGCACTAATATCCGGTACCTTCCCCAAACGCGCATCCAAAGGTCTCACAACTAGATCTCGTTCACCCAGAAACCTATCTACCGCTAAAGCATAACTAGAAACGCGATCGCTCACAATAATCACTGGCAACAAATCCAACTGCTGAGTCAGTGGTGACAACTCCAAAACCTGAGAAGCAGCCACCAAACCAATATTTTGACCATCAAGAGGAAAATATTGGCGATTTTGGGCGATCGCAATATCAGAACGCTGAACCATTAAAATGCGATCGATCCGCGTCAGCGGAAAAGCATAAGGTTCCCCAGATATTTCCACCAACAGCGTCCGAATAACAGACAAAGTTAGCGGCAATTGCAAATGAAAACTCATCCCTTTTCCTGGAGTAGAACTTGCCCTCAGAATGCCACCAACCTCCTGTACCATACTCTGAACTATATCCAAACCTACCCCACGCCCAGAAACTTCAGTCACCTTACCAGCAGTAGAAAACCCAGGCAAAAATAGAAATTCCATAAGCTCAGATTCAGTTAGCAAAGTCGCCATATCTGCACTTACCAAGCCCTTATTCACAACTTTTTGGCGTAGCCTTTCCAACTCTACTCCTCTACCATCATCCGAAACCGTAATCGACAGCATCCCACCTCGATGTGCTGCTTCTAGAGACACCGTTCCCTCCGCCAGTTTCCCCGCAGCCAAACGCTCTTCAGGGACTTCGATGCCATGATCGATCGCATTTCGCAAAATATGAGTAAGTGGTGCTTCCAATTTCTCCAAAATATCTCGATCGACTTGAGTAGATTTGCCCAAAACCTCAAACTTTACCTGCTTCCCTAACTGTCTGCCTAAATCTCGCACCATTCGCGGAAAAGCTTGAACCCCATCAGCAAAAGGCCGCATATTACTAGCAATAACCTCTCGATATAGACGATCCGACAAATTTGCCGATCGGCGCGCGAAAAGCTCTAATTCATCTAGACGTTCAGATAAAACATGGCGACATTCATTAGCCTTTTTTCGAGAACTGCTGAGATAATCTTCAGAGCGTTCATTCAAGGGAGCATCATTCAAAGATTCCTGTAATTTTTCCAGTAAATTATACAGTTCTCCTTGATTCTTTCTCAATTTTAATAAAGAATCTGCAAATGGCTGCAACCATTTAGCTTCAACCAAAGATTCGCCTGCCAAACCCATAATTCGGTTTAAATTATCAGCACTAACCCTCACTACTCGGTCAGAAGATTTGTTTTTTTGAACACTATCTCTGAGATTAGATGCTGAAGATTTTGACTTTGCAGATTGAGAAGGCTGTTGTGGTGCGATCGCCCTTAATTGAGAATTAGTATCTTGGTCTATTCCTTGATTATTCGCTGTAGGCACTGACTTATTTGATTGTCCCTGCCGCTCACTTGGTTGGGTTTTTGTGACTGTTTTTTTTTCCTGCTTTATAGGCTGAGAACCAGACTTTGCAACCGCCATTTCCCTCAGTTTTTCTTCTTTTATCAGACATATAGTAGCAACAATCTCTTCTATTTGTTCCGCTTGCTCTGACAGCCAACCTTCTAAATTTGCCTGTTGAACACTTCCTATACTTAGTAAAAAATTGACTCCTGACAGCAGCCGATCGATATCATCTGGTTTAACATCACTTCTTGTTTCATAAACAGTTATTAAGCTAGATTCTATCGCACTGGCAAGTTTAGCAACTTGATTGAATTGAACAATCTTTGCAGCACCTTTAATTAAATGAGCAGCTTTGATAAGCGGTGGGATGTCTAAGTTTTGATCGGGATTATTTTTGAGATCTAGTAAAGTTTTGCTTAATACAATTGATTGAGCTTCTACTTCTATAGAAAATAAAGCTAGCATCGACAAATCAGCATTCATCAGCGTAACCTGATTAACTTGAGTGACTGGTAAAATCAGCAACTCATCTGAATCATCAGAATTTGTATCAAATAAATATGGTTCTGATATCGCGGAATCCGTCAAATATTCTACTTCTTCTTCCCGCTGATTTCCTGTCGAATCATTCCCCAAAACTTCCAGCTCAGTTTCTGACCCATCACTATTATCATCTAACTCTTGATTATTGATAATTGCCAATATATTAGCTTCTAAATAATTCAGTTCTTCTTGTCTTTCTGCTTGCCCACTTTCTATTTCTGTTTCCTGCAATAGACTGATCCGATAAAGCAGATCGACCGATCGCAACAACACGTCAATTTTATCCGGTGAATCAAGTGCGATCGCTCCAGACTGAGCCGCCACAAAGCAGTCTTCCATCACATGAGCTATTCTCACAGCGATTTCCAGTCCAACAATCCGAGCCGCACCTTTCAGTGAATGTGCAGCCCGCATCAAAGATTCAAGTTCCAGAGATGAACTAGGATTAGTTTCCAGCATCAACAGATTTTCATTTAAAATCCCAACTTGGGTTTCAGCTTCCATGCGGAACAAATCCATCATGGAAAAATTACTCATATCTTGGTTTGCCATTACTCAGAAGTCCTTTAGTATTAGTTATTAATTCTTAGTTATTAGTTATTAGCGTACCCTGAGCGTAGTCGAAGGGTTATTAGTTATTGGTTATTAGTTAGCCCAATGCCCAATGCCCCAATGCCCCAATTCCCAATTAATTCCCAATTCATAGAATTTTCTTACTCAATATGTAAAACAACAACTCATCATCCAAATAACAAACACTTTGTCCTTGCCAGCTAATTATCCCTTTTGTATAAGTTTCCGGCACCTTAGAAACCGTTGCAGGCACATTTCCCAACTGATCCGGATCGAGGCGGTGAATACCATAAATTTCATCAACAGGAAATACCCAATAATTTCCTTCTTTTTCAACAACTACCATTCGCTCATAGATTACCGGGCTAACATTATTAACATTAGTATCCGCTATTTCTAGCCCCAGAAGTGCTTTCAGAGAAATACACATCTGGATTTCTCCTCGAATATTTACTAAACCAATGAATATATTATTGGTGCGATGTGGCAAAGTGTGAATCACAGATATCTGTGTCACTTCTTTAAACAATCTCGCAGGAAGTGCTAACCATTCACCATTGAGTCGAAAGATACTCACTGAGATAGTACCTAAAGGAGCGACGCGATTGGTTGTTCCAACGCCCGATCGCAACAAATCAGTCCACTCATCCAAATACCCTTGAGGCACCTCCTGTTCCAGCAAACTGCGCCCCGCAGCAGAATAAACCGGACAATTCCGACAGTGAATAAATGTACTTAGTTGGGGACAAGATCGATCGCCCCCTACTCCGATCGTATTCCAGCAATCATTTACCATATCAAGTTTAGTTTTTTACTTAATGAAAGCTAATATTTCTTGACGCAAGCCAAGTGTGGCATCATTCACTTGACCAATTGAACCATTAATATCCCGCAATGCCATAGCAGTTTGAGACGAAGATTCACTTAATTGCATCATTGCCTCACTAATTTGTTGTGCTCCCTGAGATTGCGCCTCCATACCCTCATTCACCTCTTGAAAACGCGGAGTCAATGCTTGCACTTGATAGACAACTGACTCTAATTGATCGCTGATACTTCGCACATCATCAATACTACGACTCACATCATTAGTAAATTTATCCATCTCCATGACTCCTGTTGCTACTGACCCTTGCATCTCTTTAACCATACTATCAATATCTAAAGTTGCCACCGCAGTTTGATCGGCTAGGCGGCGAATTTCTCTAGCAACAACCCCAAATCCTAGACCATACTCTCCGGCTTTTTCCGCTTCAATCGCAGCATTGAGAGAGAGCAAATTAGTTTGATCCGACACCTTAGTAATAGTAGCAATAATACTGTTAATATTATTCGCTTTTTCACTAATTATTCCCAATTTTCCAGAAATCAAATTAGTCGAATCAGCTAATCGATTCATCGTTGTTGCCATCCGGTTAATCTCCTTTTGACCAGCGCCGGCAGCTTGAGCAGTGTTTTGCGACATATCTGTTACTTGATCCATTGTTTTTACCAGTTGGATAGAGGTAGCTGCAATTTCTCTGGCTGTAGCTACTACTTCATTCGTTGAGGCAACTTGTTCGTTTAGTGTAGCTTCCAACTCCTTGCCAGAAGACGCTATTTGGTTTGTAGAACTGCTAATTCTAACTCCAGATTTATTGACCTGATTTTCTAATATTTGGGCAGCAGTATTGCTGATAAAAAAACCAAGAAGTAAAGCAGTTATTGGTCCAATTATTATGCCTAAAACTACCCAAAAAGTGGTTTGAGTTACATCATTTTTAGCTTGACTTTTAGCTTGATTTGCCGTTTTTTTGTTTTCCTCTAAATCTTGTAAGATCAAGTTAGTTGATTTCTCAAAGGAATCGCGATTTGCTTTAGCGCGATCGCTAATTTGGTTGTAAGCAGCACCTGCTTTTCT
>JAYTZD010000332.1:0-3268 GCA_043742065.1 Oscillatoriales bacterium | reverse complement strand
GTCGCCAATTCATCTAGAGTACCTGCAAAATATGGGCGTGGATGCTTCTATGTCCATTTCTCTAATGCACGATCAAAAGCTCTGGGGATTGATCGCCTGCCATCACTTGTCGCCTAAATATGTTCCCTACAATATCCGCACTATTTGCGAGTTTATTGGGCAAGTGATGTCTGTGGAACTAACGAACAAAGCAGCCAGCGAGGAGATTGACTACAAAATGCAATTGAAGTCTTTGCAAACTCAATTTGTCGAGGCATTGTCTCAGGCTGAGTATTTGCTGGATGGGATGATGCAACTGAAATTTCAACTACTGAATCTGGTGAATGCCACCGGAGTGGTGAGTTGCAGGGGCAACCAGTATTTTCAAGTGGGTGAAACGCCATCAGAGGAAGCAGTTCACGCCTTACTCGATTGGATTAAACCTCAATTGGATCGCAGCTTGTTTGAAACCCGATCGCTCTCTAAACACTATCCTGCTGCCGAATCGTTTAAGGCGATCGCCAGTGGCGTGTTAGCACTAGAAATTTCTAAAGTTCACCGCAATTACATTCTGTGGTTTCGTCCCGAGGTGATGCAAACCGTGAAGTGGGCCGGCAACCCTAACAAGCCGGTGGAAGTGTTGACAGATGGCAGTTTGCGGATGTCTCCGCGACAATCCTTTGACTTGTGGCAGGAAACGGTGCAAGGCTGTGCCGTGCCCTGGAAACCCTGTGAAATTGAAGCGGTGGCTGAGCTGCGAAGCCTGATTGTGGGTGTGGTGTTGCGGCAGGCAGATGAGCTGTCAGCCATGAACTTTGAATTGCAGCGGAGTAATGAAGACCTAGACTCGTTTGCCTACATTGCCTCCCACGATCTGAAAGAGCCGCTGCGGGGCATTCATAACTACGCCAATTTCTTGATGGAAGACTATGAAGAAGTGCTCGACGACGATGGGATTGCGAAACTGCAAACTCTGGTGCGGCTGACTCAGCGGATGGAAGACCTGATCGATTCACTCCTCCATTTCTCGCGGTTAGGTCGCACCGAACTGATGTGGCAAACGGTGAATTTGGATGAGTTGGTGCATCAGACGATCGCCACCCTGACTATTGCCCGCCCACAAAACGAAGTCGAGTTTCGGATTCCCCAACCATTGCCCAGCATTAAGGGCGATCTGGCTCAGGTGAATGAACTTTTGACCAACCTGATCAGCAACGCGATTAAATACAACGATAAAGCGTCGAAGTGGATCGAAATTGGTTTCATCGCAGGGAATGAAGAAGATTCTGATCTTTACCCCCTGACCTTCTACGTGCGTGATAATGGCATTGGTATCTTGCAGGAGCATCTCGACAAAATCTTTCAGATATTTCGCCACTTGCATGGACGAGATGACTTCAGTGGCGGCACAGGGGTAGGATTAACGATCGCCCGCAAAATTGTGGAGCGGCACGGGGGCAGAATTTGGGTTGAATCTACCCCTGCTCAAGGTAGTACGTTTTATTTCACTCTGGCAGCAGAAACTATCGCATGACTCACAGTTCAAATCTCTCGATCGCAAAAACGCCACCGCTGTTAATTGTAGAAGACAGCAACGAAGACTTTGAGGCACTACAACGATTTTTGCGGCAATCGCCCAAGGTTGTTCCCATCCAGCGGTGCGTGAATGGCGAGCAGGCATTGGCGTTTCTTTATCGAACTGGCAACTATGTCGATCCTAAAAGTGCGCCCCGTCCCGGTATGATTGTGCTTGATCTAAATCTGCCCGGCACCGATGGACGGGAAGTATTGCGCCGGATCAAACAAGATCAGAGCCTGAAAACCATTCCGGTCGTAGTCTTTACAACTTCCAATAACCCAAAAGATATCGAAGACTGCTACCAATATGGTGTCAACAGCTACATGATTAAACCTATCAACTTTGCTCAACTGAAACGAGATGTGCAACTGCTCGTAGATTACTGGTTTGAAGTGACAACACTGCCCGATCGCCTAGAGAAATAATTAATAAATTAATAGTAATCATGGGTCAACTCTCGCGCACTATTTTAATTGTGGATGATTCTCCTGAAGACCGGGAACTTTATCGTCGCTATCTGCTGCGCGATCGAGATTACTCTTACACAATTCTAGAAGCAGGTCTGGGGCGCATCGGGCTAGAGCTGTGCCAACAACATCAACCGGATGCCCTATTGCTTGATTACCGATTACCCGACATCGATGGACTGGAATTTCTGGTCAAACTGCAATCCTTCAAGCAGCAGCCCTACTTACCAGTGATTGTGGTGACGGGGCAAGGCAATGAGGCGATCGCGGTGCAGGCGATGAAATCGGGGGCACAAGATTATTTGGTCAAGGAGCACATTACTCCACCGGGGTTGCATCGGGCAGTGAATGGGGCGATCGCTACAGTGCAGCTTCAAACCCAACTGCAACAGTCCCACGAACGAGAGGGCTTAATCTCCCAGATTACCCGGAAGATACATCAAACTCTGGATCTCCAGGAAATTATGGAAACGACGGTGACGGAGGTGCAACAATTTCTGCACACCGATCGCGTTCTGTTTTTTCGGCTACAGCCAGATGGCAACGGGACGGTGGTGGCAGAATCAGTGAGATCAGAGTGGCGATCGCTGCTCTCCTCCACCATGTACGATCCCTGCCTCGCTGAGAACTACTTCAGATTCAGCCCATCGGAATCAATAAGCCACGATCCCACCTTGGCCGAAGATTATGTCAAACTCTATCGTCAGGGTCAGGTAACGGCGATCAATGATATTCAGGATGGCAGCATCGATCCTTGCCACGTTGAATTGTTGACTCAGTTTCAAGTCAAAGCCAATCTGGTCGTGCCCATTCTGCACGGCGATCGGTTTTGGGGCTTGCTGATTGCCCATCACTGTGCTGCACCGCGATCGTGGCAGCCCCTAGAAATAGACCTGCTCAAAGAACTAGCAACTGGGGTCAGTATCGCCCTGCGGCAAGCGGAACTTTACCAGCAGGCACAGCATGAATTGGTTGAACGCCAACGGGTAGAAGTGGAGCTACGAGAGAGCACAGAACAGCTAAACTTGGCATTGCAAGCCTCTCGCATGGGAAGGTGGAACTGGAATATCCAGACGGGGAATATTTTATGGTCGGAGAACCTGGAAGCCTTATTTGGAATGGAACCAGGAGAGTTTGACGGCTCCTTTGACACTCTCAGGTCTAAAGACACTGAGATTCTGCGGACAAAGTAGGCTTGGGGTTTTACCCAAAGTCTAACTCTCGCTACGGTCGTCAAACAACG
>JAYTZD010000331.1:0-13243 GCA_043742065.1 Oscillatoriales bacterium | reverse complement strand
GTCAGATTTAGGTGAAAAACCTTGGTAGTAAGTAACCTCTATATAAATAAGTTGCCTCTACATTATCAAAGCAAATAGTCAGATCGGCACTCAGACCCGACTGCGATAACCAAGCGGTCGGCTCATAGTACAAGTGCTGGTAGAGATTTCTACTGGTATTGGTTGATACGCCTTGGTTGAGATCAAATCTTAACTTATGTATTTGTTAGCAAACGCTAGCAAAAAAGTATCGGTACAATTCACCTGTTCAAGGGAAAGAATTGCTAAATTTAAAAATCAACCTGTAGAAGTCAGAAGCTAAGAGTCTCAGGGCTGTCTAGAAGCGCGAATTAGAAAAAAATTATGCCTCAAAATGTCACCGCAAAACAGATGGGTTTGGAATCAGCCCAAGACCCGATCGCCGTAATGGCAAAAGTCGAAACAGTGCCGGCCGAAACAGTCGCAGTGGAGTCCTACGCCGATCGACTGATGGACGAATTGTTTGAAGGGGTCGATCGAGCATTTGAGGAAAGTGGCGGACTGCCCACAGAGCCTGTGCAACCAGAAATTATCAGGCTCAAGTCGATCTCAGTACCTCAAATAGTTCTGTCGTCGCCACCACCGATGGGAGGTCAACGTTCAGAAAAAGATGTAGTTGCGATCGCCCGCCAAGTCGCTCTAGAAACAACCCAAAAACATCAGTCAAAACAATCCTTCGACAGACTACTCCTGGGAGCAGCCTTTGGTTCGTTGCTGTTAGTTTTGGGATTGTGGTTGGCAAGTCGATCGGGCTGGGTGCGCTTACCCGTAGCCGCCACAACCGCAGGTTCAACGCCGACAATTACCCCGAAAACAGCCCCAGACACTGAGTTTTCGGAATACGTCCAGCGATCGCTAGAGGCGATCGAACAAAAAAAATTACCCAAGGCAAACGCCCAAGTCTCAGGACTTCCCGGAGTCGTCCCCCCTGGGACACTGCCGAACATTTCAATTTCCGGTGCGCCACCAGCTACCGCAGGTCTTTCGACCGCAGTCAACCGGATTGCTGATGCCCTCGAACAAGCCGCCGCCCAACCGGGAGCACCAGCACTCCCAGCCCAAGTGGTGATCATTCCTCCGGCAACGAATCCTGCTGATCCTGCTCAAACCGCCCCAGCTTCTGGTCGAGCCGTCGCTGTTGCCGGAAATGCAAGTCCAAGCTCAAATCCTGTCGCCGCTTCCCCCTCGACATCTGGCGAACCGAAGATTTTGGCCCGTGAAAGCGAACCTGCGACAGCCCCAGCAGCAGCCCAACAAGCAGCGCCGCAGTCACAACCCGTCGCACCAGCCGTCAGCAGCGCTCCGACTTCGGCTCATACGTTGGTAGGGATTTTGGAATTGGGCGATCGATCGGCTGCTTTGTTTGAAGTAGACGGTGTAGCTCGCAGAATTTATGTCGGCGAAAGCATTGGCTCTAGCGGTTGGACTTTGGGAGAAATCAAAAATCAAGAAGCTGTGATTCGTAAAGGAGGAGATGTGCGATCGGTTTTTGTGGGACAGAAGTTTTAAATAGTTAGTTGACAGTTGACAGTTGACAGTTAACTGTTGACGGTTAACTGTTGCAGTACCCTGAGCGTAGTCGAAGGGTCAGTTAACCAATAACCAAGAACCAACAACCAATAACCTATAACCAATAATATAGGAATTATAAAAAATGGGCTTATTTGAAGATTTCAGTAAATTGTTAGAAACAAAATTAGAAGAATTCCTGCGAAGTAATCCACATCTGGAATTACAAGCCATAGAAGAACAACTCAAGGAACAAGAAGAAGACACCCTGCGGCTAATTCTCGAAATCCAAAAACAAGAAAAAACATTGCAAGCAGAGATTCTGTCAACAGCCCAAGAAATTCAACGCTGGAACGATCGCATCAACAAAGCCAAAGCATCTCAAAGACTTGACCTCGCGCAAGCAGCCCAAGAGCGACAAGCAAATTTACTGCGTCAAGGCAATCAGCGCTGGGGTCAAATGCAAGGTTGCAAAGAACGGATTGAAAAAGCTAAAGAACTTTATCGCCAAATTCAGGTGCGGCGTAAAGAAGTCCGAGCAAAAGCAGCAGAAGCCGCTACTCGCAATGCTACGAAAACAGCTACGAAAACAGAGCAGAGTTGGGATACAAAAGGTTGGAATCAGAGTGCCAATTATAGCAGTTTTAATGCGGCCGATCCTTTAGAAGACAAGTTTCAACGCTGGGAAGCTGACGAAGAGCTCGATCGCATGAAACGCAATATTAATCGATAGTTTATAGTCAATCTCAAATCTCTCTGATCTTCTCTTACTCTGCGCCCTCTGTGCCCTCTGCGGTTCAATCAATCATTCTTAATCAAATCAACCTATCCCTCACATCATAGAAATCGATGACTACCCAAAAATCCCCCGTTTCCCCCGTCACCTGGCTCGAAGACCGAGTTCTACTAATTGACCAAAATCGATTGCCTCAAGAATATACGACTGTCGAAATTAGTCGCAGCGATGACATGGCTGAGGCGATTAAAACGATGATCGTCCGAGGTGCTCCGGCGATCGGAATAGCAGCAGCTTACGGGATGTATTTCGGTGCGAGGGAAATTGAAACGACCGATCGCACCGAATTTCTCGCTAAACTAGAAAAAGTAGGCGATTTATTGCGATCGACCCGTCCCACTGCGGTGAATTTGTTCTGGGCAATATCGCGAATGCTCAAAACAGCCGATCGCGCGATCGGTTCCGTAGAACACATCCAAAAAACTTTGTTAGAAATGGCTAAAACCATTCAAGCAGAAGATTTACAAACCTGTAAAGATATCGGCGACAAAGGTTTAGCAGCCCTGCCCGCGACACCCGAAAAATTAACTTTACTAACTCACTGCAATGCCGGTGGTTTAGCAACTGCCGGCTACGGTACGGCTTTAGGTGTAGTTCGTTCGGCTTGGCGAGAAGGCAGACTCGCCAGACTTTTTGCCGACGAAACTCGTCCCCGTCTCCAAGGTGCAAAACTGACAACTTGGGAATGCGTCCAAGAAGGAATTCCCGTCACATTAATTGCCGACAATATGGCCGCACATTGCATGAAACAAGGCATGATTCACGCAGTAGTCGTCGGTGCAGATCGGATTGCTGCCAATGGCGATGCTGCTAATAAGATTGGTACTTACAGTTTAGCAATTATCGCCAAAGCTCACAACGTTCCTTTCTTTGTCGCCGCGCCACTTTCGACCATTGATTTTGAACTGACCGACGGAAGCAAGATTCCGATTGAAGAACGCGATCCAATTGAAATGTATCAAGTTGGAACTACGCGAATTTGTCCTATTGGAGTAGAATTTTATAATCCCGCTTTTGATGTGACTCCGGCAGAATTAATCTCAGGAATTATCACAGAACATGGGACGGTTGCTCCTGGGAATTTGAAACAGTTTCAGGTAAAACAATTGGTTTAATTGTATGATACTAAACCGCTTAATTCAACAGTTTTCTTTGAAAAATAGTCAGATTTATAGCGACCACAACTCGCAGATTGGAGTTAGTTTCACTCAACAAATAGATAGTTCAAAGCCTCGTAGCAAGCAGAATTTTTCTGCTTTCTGCCTTGGGATAATGACTCTGAGTCTATCAGTTCTTTTTACTACATCCGCTGAAGCTCAACTGTCACAAACTATTAAAGCCTCTGAAGCAGAAGGTAAACAATATGTTGCCTCAATGAATAGATCCCAGCAAGCCTATTATGCGGAAAATACTGGCTTTACAAGTTCCGTTGCTAATTTAGGTCTTGGCATAAAATCAAAAAATTCTAATTATAAATACTCAATTAGTACGGGAGACAAAGCTGTATTTAATTATGGAGTTTCGCGACAATCTAACCTCAAAACTTTTGTTGGTGGAGTCTTTTTGGTAGGAAATACTACCCGTACAATTTTGTGTCAAACTAATGCTGCTAGTAAGGCAAAACCAGCTAATCCTACTAATCAGAATGGTACTTTAGCCTGTGGCGCTAATACGGCTAAGATTTCGGGATAAATCATGTTTAATTTGATAGTTATCCCCTAGAATAGCTACTCTGTAGGGTGCGTCAGCTTTGAGCTTTTCAATTAGAGATGAAATAACCATAGCTGACGCACCCTACAACAGTTTTATTCGCAGTCGCAGTCGTAGGGTGCGTCAGCTTGGAGTCTATGAATTAACGATAAATAAAGGTAGCTGACGCACCCTACTAAGCTTTGATCCTTGATAAACGGAGGGTTTTCAGCTTGAAGCATCTCAACCGACTTGTTCGAGATACTGAGCTAAATCGTCGCGTAGGCGGCTGAGTTGGGCTTCGGTTGTCACACGCAGGCGATCGTCCCGAACCGTAATCAGCACTTTCGCAGCAAAGGGAGTCGGCCAGATATTCGGGTTGCAGAACACTTCAAAAAATACCTCTCCTGCATAACGGTATTCGATCGGTTTTTGGGGAGAGACTTTGCCACCAGCAGTTTTGGCCGCTACTGCTTTGAGACTTTCCATCAAAACTACGATCGTGCTTTGCAAATCCCGCGCCGCTTGGGGGGAAAAGCTAAAGGAGACAGAACCTTCGACTAAATTCAGCGTAAATTGAGAAACAGACATAAGCAATCAAATTTAACAGACAACTTTTAATCACAAAAGATACAGTAACCCAAAAGAAGTACATTTTATTGATTCATCACCTTTAAACTAGAAACTAGAAAACTTAATGACCAATTAAAGAAATTTTATGGTAGCCGATAACCGTTCCGAAATCCGCAAAGTTCTAATCATTACCTTATTGCTCAATTTGCTGGTGATGGCAATTAAAGCCGTCGTGGGTTCGCTCACAGGTTCTCTTAGTTTGTTAGCAGATGCCTTGCACAGCGTCACAGATAGTGCTAATAATATTTTAGGACTGGTAACAAATCATTATGCCAATCCGCAGCCCGATCGCGATCATCCCTACGGACATCAGAAATTTGATGCCATTGGAGCTCTGGGAATAGCGGTGTTTTTGGGAATTGCTTGTTTTGAAATTCTCAGCGGCGCTGTTCAAAGGTTGCTAAAAGGTGGTACAGTTGTCAAAATATCCCCCAATGAACTATGGATATTGCTGATTGTGCTGGGCATCAATATTTTTGTCACTTTTTACGAACGCAGTGTGGGGAAACGCCTTGGTAGCGCAATTTTAGTGGCGGATGCTCAACATACGATGAGCGATGTTTGGGTGACAATTATGGTAATTGCTGGGTTGATTGGTGTTTGGCAAGGACAGGTTTGGAACATACCTCAACTGCAATCCCTGGATGTGTTTTTGTCGTTTCCTGTGGCTCTTCTGGTATTTAGCAGCGGCTGGAAGGTTTTAAGGGAAAATTTGCCTTGGTTGGTGGATGAAATGGCGATCGCACCGGAGATTATTCATGCGATCGCGATCGATGTACCAGGGGTTGTCAACTGTCACTCGATCGCCTCTCGTGGCGTTGTCGGGCGTCAGGTGTTTATTGATATGCACATGATTGTTGATGCTGTCGATGTAGAAACTGCTCACCGGATTACCGAAGAAGTAGAAGCTCGTTTGGAAGAACGTTTCAGCCCTGTACGAATCTTAATTCACGTTGAGCCGCCCGCTTATGTCTCCGATCAAATTAGCTATGATTCTGAAACATGAAGTTATTAGTAATTGGGAATGGGGAATGGGGAATTGGGAATGGGGAATTGGGAATTGGGAATTGGGAATTGGGAATTGTTTAAATAGTTAACAGTCAATAGTAGGTATTCTGTTTTTTTAGCGATCGCACCCAAAAAAGAACCAGCCCCCAAGACATACAGAAAACTCATCTGAGAGAATTGCGTCGCATGGAAATGCCGCAAGCTATGCTAGGATGTGATAAAACTCCAGATGCAGAACAGACTCGATACATCACCATCGAGGCTAAAAAATATCAGAGTCGCCCTGTACTATCAAATCCATTGCCAGTAATGAGTCCTGAGAATACCTTACACGACGTATCCACTGATGTAGATTCCCAGTCTACAAGTGCAGCAGACAGCCAGTCTCCTGAACATCATCCTGAATCACTCCAACCAGAACTTCAGGCCGAACTTCAGACAGATGCTCAGACAGACGTTCAATCAGAACCTCAGCCAGAAATTCAGCCAGATGTTCAATCAGAATCTCAGCCAGAAATTCAGCCAGATTCTCAATCAGAACCTGAGACAGATGCTCCACAAATTCAAGCAGAAAAAGTAGGCAAGCCTACTCCAAAGCCCATCAAGAAATCTGACTTAGCGCACCAGTCAAAACCTCAACAAGATGCTCCTGAAGCAAAAATAGAAGGCGACAGCAAGCCTACTCCAAAGCCGATCAAAAAAGGTGACTTGCCGCCACCTCCACCTGCATCAGAACCTCAGCCAGAGGCTCCCACAGAGCAAGCAGCACCAGCAGAAATCCCGTCTACTCCAAAAGCTAAAAAAATAATTGGAGGAGTGGCTAAGTCGCAATCTCAGAGAAGTCCTTCCAGAGATGGAGCCGAAAGTGGCGGTGGCTTCAATATGGCTACCCAAAGACCACCGAAAGCACCAAAATCTTAATCTTGAAGCACGACGATTGATTGCTCTAACTGATCATGCGATCGATCTCGATCGCACTTTAAAAATATTACAATCAAAAATAGCAAGCACCGAAAGGCGATCGCCCTCTTTCTATGCTACAATAACTCACATACATTAGCCAACATAAATTTGGGAGGTTAGTATGCCTTTCAGCTCTTACAAAACAGTCAGTTCAGTTCTCAAAGAATTTCAGATTACCTACACCGAATCTAATTTCATAGTAGAGACAGAGTTTCAGATACCTGACTATTTTCGAGAAGATTTAGAATTTACCATGCGAGAAGGAGTGGTAGATAATTCGGAATTTGCCATTTGCGAGAATTTGATTTATCCACTGCTCAAAGAAGTTTGGAAGCACTATTACACTGGGTTTGTTTTGTGGAGTCATCAGTCTCTCACCTACGACCAATATCTTTCTGGATTTCCTGAATATATCTTGGCTAAACGTTCTATTTTAGGAAAAGTTGTCTTTGAACAACCTTACTTTCTATTAGTGGAAGCTAAACAAGATAACTTTGAAAACGGATGGGCTCAGTGTTTGGCTGAAATGATTGCTGCACAGCGACTGAATAAAAACCCAGATCAAGAAGTATTTGGAATTGTCTCAAATGGCGATCGTTGGCAGTTAGGCAAACTCAAATCTAATGTGTTTACTCGCAATCAAATGTTTTATACAGTTCAAGAATTAGACAAACTTTTTGCTGCGATCAATTACGTGTTTCAACAGTGTGAATTGCTGCTGGATGCTGAAATGTGCGATCGCCCTTTCCCCTGCTAAAGATCAATGCAATACACAACCTCAATTTGGTAAGTGATTATGCCATTCAGTGCTTACAAAACCATCGATGCCGTTGTTAAAGAATTTCAGATTACTTATACCCAATCTAACTTTATTATTGAAACTGAATTCCCTATCCCCGATTACTTCCGAGAAGACTTAGAATTCGTCATTCGTGAAGGAGCCCCCGACTGTTCGGAATATGCTATTTGCGAAAATCTGATTTATCCAATGTTAAAGGAAGTTTGGAAGCGCTACTCCAAAAAATTTATTATATGGAGTCACAAGTCACTCAACTACGACGAAAAGATGTCCGGTTTTCCTGAGTATATACTTGCTCAAAAGTCTCCGTTGGGAAATGTTGTGTTTGACAAACCTTACTTTTTGTTAGTTGAAGCAAAACTGGATAATTTTGAGGCGGGATGGGCGCAGTGTATGGTGGAGATGATTACGGCACAAAAGTTGAATGAAAAACCAGCACAAGAGGTATTTGGAATTGCTTCTAATGGAGGAGTTTGGCAATTTGCTAAACTTAAAGGGAATGTTTTTACTCGCAATCAAACATTTTATACAATTCAAGAGCTAGACAAACTTTTTGCTGCGATCAATTACGTGTTTCAACAGTGTGAATTGCTCCTGGATGCTGAAATGGGCTGAAATGCGCGATCGCAATTAAACACTCTTTTTGCCTACAGTTCATCAGGATCGATCCCCATCGCCCTTAACCTCTCGGCTAAACGCTCTGCTCGTTGGCGTTGTTGTTCGGCTTGTTGCTGAGCGAGTTCTTTCTGCTGGCGTTGTTGTTCGGCTTGTTGCTGAGCGAGTTCTTTCTGTTGGCGTTGCTGCTCGGTGGGAGTCGGAACCCAACTGCCATTAGCATCATACCAGCGCAGCCACGATCGCTCCAAACCTTCAAAAGCACCTAGCCAGAGTCCCAAACCCAATTCAATTTCTGGCATCCAAACCCGTGGTTCTGCTAATATTAGTTCTTCATAGCGATCGCCCGTCAAGACAAAAGCCCGAAGATTATTGGTGGCTCCATCAAACACGATATAATAGGGAACTCTCAGAATTTGTTCGTAAACTTGCCATTTAGTCGGAGGTTGGCCGAGGCCTCTAACGGTTTGTCCTAAATCTTCGTTTTCAGTCCCTGGCGACACCAGTTCCACCACTACAAAAGGACTGACTTCCTCTTGCCAAATAACATAAGATTTCCGCAATTCTTGCTGTTGGTAAAGTCTGTCAACACCAACCGCGCCAAACCAATCAGGCCTTTTATACCATTGAGTATGGCCGACATCAAAGTATAGATTTAAGTCACTGGCAACAAATACCAGTTCTATGGGATAATTGGATGGGCAAAAAGTATATTCTAAGCAACGAGATTGCCAAAGATGATATAAATCGGGCAAACCAGAATCCTCCGGGTGTTCGCTTGGGAGATCGTACATCGTTGGGAGTACGTTTTTTGGAGTTGGGGACTGTTCGGTTTGATACATAGTTAGTCATCTCCTAGCTGCTGATAGCAAAGATGCGAATTCACGCCGTGCGATCGAGGAATTTAAATTTTGTTCGCATTAACTTTAGATTAACCGATCTGCATTTATCTGCGGTTAAAAAACATTTTGCCTATCATTCCCACTTGAGCGTTAACTAATCCAGGAAACAAGCAAAATACAGAAAGTTATTGAGGAACAAAAATGTCAATTCCCACAACAAGTAATTCGGTAAGCTGGATCTATTTAATACTTGCCGTCATTTTAGAAGCAGCAGGTACCATTTATATGAAATTCTCAGATGGTTTCACAAAAATGGTTCCATCGATTTTAATGCTAATTTTTTATGGCATCAGTTTTCTATTTTTAAACTTAGCCATTAAAAAGTTAGACGTAAGCGCAGCCTATGCAATTTTCTCCGGATTGGGAATTGCTCTTGTCGCGATTGGAGGCATTTTATTTTTCAAAGATCCGATCACAATTTTTAAAGTTATGGCTATTTTCCTAATCATTATGGGTGTGATTGTTTTAAATTTTACAGGTGTATCTCATTAATTGGATTTTTTAACCGCAGATATCAGCCGATGAACACAGATGAACGCAGATGGGATTTTATCTGCGTTCATCTGTGTTAAAATAATCCTCTATCTATCACTCCCACTCGATCGTTCCAGGGGGCTTAGAAGTAATATCGTAAACCACCCGGTTCACCCCTTTCACTTCATTCACAATCCGGTTCGAGATCAGTTCTAACAAATCGTAAGGAACTCGCGCCCAGTCAGCCGTCATCCCATCTTCACTGGTAATAAACCGCAAGACGATCGGATAAGCATAGGTGCGTTGGTCTCCCATTACACCTACACTGCGAATGGGAAGCAAAACTGCAAAAGCTTGCCAAAGTTCGTTGTACAATCCGTGCCGATTAATTTCTTGGCGCACCACTAAGTCAGCATCCCGCAAAATATTTAATCTTTCTGCGGTAACTTCTCCCAGAATCCGAATCGCTAATCCTGGCCCTGGGAAAGGTTGTCGGTTGACGATTTCTTCTGGAAGCCCGATCGAACGACCGACTTTTCTCACTTCATCCTTGAACAATTTTCGCAGCGGTTCGATCAGCTTAAAGCACAAATCTTTAGGTAAACCGCCTACATTATGGTGGCTTTTAATTTTAACAGCAACTCGTTCGCCGTTTTTCGGGTCTACATTGGTGTCAGCCGACTCAATCACATCTGGGTAAAGAGTACCTTGGGCGAGGTAATCGAAGGGCCCCAGACGCTTCGATTCTTCTTCAAATACACTAATAAATTCGTGTCCAATTCGCTTGCGTTTTACTTCGGGATCGGTAATACCTGCAATTTGAGCTAAAAAGCGTTCGCGAGCATTAACATACTCAACATTAATGTGGAATTGTTCTTTAAATAATTTCACCAACCGTTCCGGTTCATACTTTCGCATAAACCCTTGGTCAATGAACATACAGGTAACTTGGTCGCCGATCGCCTTATGCAGCAAAAAAGCCAATGTTGAAGAATCAACACCGCCGGATAGAGCCAGCAAAACTCGTTTGTCTCCCACTTGCGCTCGAATTTCGCGAATAGATTCCTCGACGAAAGTAGCTGTCGTCCAAGTCGGTTCGCACTCGCAAATATGGTAAACAAAATTGCGAACTAAAGCCTGTCCGCCAATGGAATGAACTACTTCTGGATGGAACTGAACTCCATACAGATTTTTTTCGTGGTGAGCAATTGCCGCAGAGGGAGTATTTTCGGTATGAGCGAGGATTTCAAAACCTTCTGGCAATTCGGTACAGGAATCGCCGTGGCTCATCCACATCGTGGTACCATCTTCGACATTTGTCAGCAAATCGGTAGGATCGTCAATAGATAGCGATGCTTTGCCATATTCGGCTAACTTAGCACGCTCAACTACTCCGCCTAGTTGCTTGACCATCAATTGCATTCCGTAGCAAACACCCAACACGGGTATTCCTAAATTCCAAATTTCTGGGTCACATTGGGGAGCTTTTTCGTCATATACAGAACTCGGCCCACCTGAAAGAATAATTCCTTTAGGAGCGATCGCAGCTAATTCTTGTGCAGTAGTACGGTAAGAAATAACTTCTGAATATACTTGGGTTTCGCGAATGCGGCGAGCAATCAGTTCAGAATATTGCGAACCGAAGTCGAGAATCACGATCATCTGGCGATCGATCTGCCCCAGAGAAGAGTTTGTGAGGGCTGATTCAGTTTCTATTTGAGTAGTCACGGTTAGTGCGTAATTGCTAATTGCTAACTGGATAAAAGGTAGCAGAGGGATTATTCGTCAGAAAGGAACTTAAGTAATTAAGGTCTAGGGACTGGCAATTATGACTTATTTAAGATGATCGTCGATCGATCTTTTAGAAAAAATTACACGATATCCACACCACATTAACAAATTTGTGTCAGAAATGTATCTCCTATTTCACTTTTAACAATAATTTGGCGATCGCGCCCAAACATCACTGATCCCACGGGTACGCGCCGCCCGCTGTGAGCAAAAATGCAATCGGATGACCGCAAGTCTATCTGTTGAGCGATGTCGCCGTAAATGCGATCGACCCAATTACTCTGATTTTCCGCGTCAAAAGCCCGCAGTTGCTGGAGAGCATCTTCCGCTGTAGCCGCCTCAAAAATCGAGGCACACACATCAGCCGACATTCCGGCCCGCGCACAAAAAGCCGTCAGAATCTCCCGCCGCCCATCAGCGAGATGGTGGTGAGTGTGAAAAATCCCCGCCGCCAATTTCATTAACTTTCCGTGATAGCCAAACAGCAAAATGGATTTCACACCCTGACATCCAGCCTCTGCAAGCAACGGGCCAAGCCAATTAGCAGTTTTGACCAGTCGCGCGGGATCGATTCCCAGTTGTCGAGCCAAATCCAAGCCATTCTCGCCGATGCAGAAAACCAAACAGTCAAACAGTTCCGCTTTTTGTTGCAGTTGTTCGCGGTAAATTTCCAACTGTCCGGGGGCGCTGAGGGGTTGAGAAATCCCAGTTGTACCCAGCAGCGAAAGTCCTTCTACCACCCCGAAAGCTTCGTTAGAGGTACGGGTTGCCAGTTGCCGACCTGATGGCAAAATCAGAGTGACAGTAATTTTTTCTGCTTTTTCGAGTTCTCGGCTTAGATTCACACGCAACAGCCGCTGAGCGTAATCGTAGATTGCCGCTCCTCCACCCGCTTGATGATGCCCAATTCCCTCCCCGCCAACAATCAGTATTTGCTCTTGTGCTTCGGAAATTTCTGTCTGGGATACTCTCCGTAATTCCACCATTGCCCAAACTGGGGTATTCCGAGTTAGATCTAGGTTGTCTCCCGGATCGGAACGAGTCACAGCTAAGGCTGTGCCTGTTTTTAGTACAGATACTTGTTCGATGGGAACTTCTGCGATGATTATTGGTTCTAGTAAATCTACTGAGACGTTATCTACAGAATGAATACCTTTACGCAAACACTGTAGGGCGGCTAGTGCTGCTGCACAGGCAAATACTGGCAGTGTATAGCCGGATCGAGGTTGAGTTTTGGTCATGATGGATTACTGATATCCGTAAATTTACTAAAGCTTGAGATCTGTCCAGTTTGTAAACAAATTATGAAGTATAGCGATCGAGATAACACTTTTTTGAGATTCGATCATGAAGAAAAGCACTACTATCATGCCGCCAGTTGTTTCTGATTCAACCGTCAAACTTGACCCAGAAACAACGTCATCATCTAATACGATTTTTTTGCAACCCAAGGGTTGTCTCGGTGGACTTGCTGTGCTGGATTTCCAAACAAATTTGGAACAAGCCTTGGAAAGCGCAGTCTTGGGAGTTGTGGTGGATCTGCAACAAGTGGAGGCTTTAGCTGTAGAGGGAATTGCTGCACTGGTGATGGGGCTAGAGTTAGCGGCTATACTCGGTAAGTCGATCGTCTTTTATTCTATGGATTTAGCTAGCCGTAAAAGTTTGATAGTGGAGTGGAGTCGATCGCGCGAAATTTGTTTTGGGCCTTGGGGCGACTTGTTTGAGGGCGAACTCGAAAAATTCTTTGGTGTCGAAATTGTGCGATCGCAGCCTTGTTAAGCCAGACAAGCTACTTTTTTTGATAATCAATAAATTAATATCTTCCAAAGGGTCGATGGTAAACGCGATAGTTTTTCATCTATAATAATCAAAATTACCCGGACACGCCAGTCCAACTTTCAAGCTAACCCCTTGAAGGTGGGACTGGTTTTATCTGAGTATACTAAGTATAGGATTGATTTATTGTTGGGGTTTCTTTCTTCAATTCTAAAATCTAAAATCTAAAATCTAAAATCGATTGATTTATTGTTGGGGTTTCTTTCTTCA
>JAYTZD010000330.1:0-13262 GCA_043742065.1 Oscillatoriales bacterium | reverse complement strand
GTTGAGATTACAAGCGTTGGTGCTTCTGATGCCTGGGCAGATGTAATTGAAGTGCTGCGTCAGGACAAGATTGACCAAGGTTCTCCCGCAGTGATGCTATCAGCCCCTGTCGATTTGGTACGGGGAGTACGCCTTTTCAAAAAAGAGGTTGGTGACAAAGACAATCAACTGCCTCAAGCAATTGCGGACAAGCAAGATGATGCACTAAAAGCAGTTGAAATAGCACTGGCAGGAAATGGCTGGTTGAAACTGGCTGATGCCCAACAAAAGGAAGATTATCTAGTTGCAGTTAATCAAAAAGGGGAGTATGAGATTTGCACTGGTACACCGATCGCAAATCTCACACCTGCGCTCAAGATTGATGACTCTGATGCTCCACAAACAGTAGTGAAACGATTGGTACATTTAGTAAAATATCAGGCGATTCAACAGTTGAGCAATCAATTTTCTGATTTGACAAGCAAATTAGAGGTGGAATTACTCACACAACCAAACTGGCAACCAGGGATGGCTAAAAAACCGCAGCCGTTTCCCGATCCCACTAATTTAGTTGTTAAATCTGGTGAGTACGCATTCTTGCGAATTAAGAATACTTCCTCTCAAGATTTGAATGTTGCCGTGCTGGATCTCGACTCAAACTGGGCGGTTTCCCGCATTAAACTCCAAATACCAGAGGCGATTTTTTATCCATTCAATCCCAATCAAGAAATGTTAATTTCGCTCAACTTGACGCTACCAGAGAAATACCTAAAGGGAGGAGAAACTCTCAAAGTTTTTGCCACCATCAGGCAGAATGATTTTCGTTGGCTGGAGTTACCTTCCCTTGATGAACAAATTGATAAAAAGGCAGAGCAACTCTCTCGCGACGATAATCCACTTGGAAAACTTCTGGCTGCGGTTGGTGCTGACATCGATCGACCTTCCGATCTCACCCGTGCGGCAGTACCAATCTTCGATCCAAGTCAGGAATGGACAACGCAGGAGATTCAAATCACACTCACGCGATAGGTGTTTTGTCAATGGGTATATTCATTAGATTGGAGAATGATATAGAGGACACGGCAGTGCCGTTTCCCTACCGCGAATGATATAGAGGACACGGCAGTGCCGTTTCCCTACCCCGAATGATATAGAGGACACGGCAGTGCCGTTTCCCTACCCCGAATGATATAGAGGACACGGCAGTGCCGTTTCCCTACCGCGATCGATTGTAGGGACACTCCAAAAGCCGTGTCCTCCGCTTAGATCATTCCGATGAAGAGCAGATTTGATCTCAAATCATCATAGGAGTTTGCTTTGTATGCCCAACTTTGAACACAGCTACGCCCTAATCATTGGGATTAACGACTACGGCAACGGCATTTCTTCACTCACAACTGCCGTCAGCGATGCGACAGAAATCGCCCACCTTCTCGAAACCGAGCATGATTACACTGTTAATCTGCTTCTGAATCAAGCAGCTAACCTCAGCCAACTTCGGCAGGTATTAGAGATAGAATTGCCGAAAAAAATACAGGCGGGCGATCGCTTCCTCTTCTATTTTGCTGGACATGGCATTGCCCTCAACGGCGAGGATGGCCCCGAAGGCTATCTGGTTCCTCAAAACGCGAAGTTGGGCAATGTTAGCACTTACCTGCGGATGTCAGACGTAAATCAAGCCCTACTTCAGCTTCCCTGCCGCCATTTCTTGGGGATTCTCGACTGTTGTTTTGCGGGTGCTTTTCGCTGGTCAAGTCTACGCAAAGCGATTGCTGTTGAACTGGGTATACTCCACAAAGAACGCTACGATCGCTTTATTCAAGACCCAGCATGGCAAGTCCTCACCTCAGCAGCCTCCGATCAATCTGCATGGGATGCTTTCGATCTGAAAGACGATCGCGGACAAATAGGAGTCCACTCACCGTTTGCTAGTGCTTTAATCGAAGCCTTTGAGGGAAAGGCCGATGCTTTTCCACCAGCCGAACCGGGCAAGCCTGCGGGGGATGGTGTAATTACCGCATCTGAACTTTATCTATATTTGCGCGATCGGGTGGAAATTGCCACAGAAACTCGTGCCATCCGTCAGACGCCAGGGATCTATCCCCTCAAAAAACACGACAAGGGCGAGTACATTTTCCTGACACCAGGACACGCACTAAATCTACTACCCGCTCCCCCTTTGGATGAGTCAAAAAATCCCTATCGTGGCTTGTCACCGTTTGAGGAACAACACAGCAACCTGTTTTTTGGCAGAAACGCCTTAACGCAAAAGCTCTACGAGTTTGTCACGTCTCACTCGCTAACCATCGTGTTGGGCGCATCTGGCTCCGGTAAATCCAGTCTGGTAAAAGCCGGACTTATCCCTAAACTGCGGCAATGCCAGGATGAAAACTCTTGGTTTATCCTGCCTCCTTTCCGGCCAGGGAAGTCTCCCTTCAAGGCTTTGAATCACACACTAGGAGCGCTCAATCTGCCTGCGATCGACACTCCCAATCAAGCAACATCTTCTGATTCACTCACCCCAGCACAAAGCCTTGCCAATTGGTTCAAGAAGCATCCTCAAGCCAACCTCTTGCTAATTGTCGATCAATTTGAGGAATTGATTACGCTCTGCCACAAAGACCAAGAACGGCAACAGTTTTTAGAAGCGTTGGCAGGGGCGATCTCAACTCATCCTAACCAACTCCATCTTGTAATCACCCTGCGTTCTGACTTCGATACACAGTTTCGCAACACAACTTTGCACAAGGAGTGGCAAACGGCTCGGTTTGTCGTACCTGCGATGACACGAGGGGAACTACGCGAAGCAATTGAAAATCCCGCTGAAGCACGGGTAATGTATTTTCAACCCCACGATTTAGTAGAACAATTGATTAACGAAGTAGCGGATATGCCGGGAGCGTTGCCTCTGCTTTCCTTTGCTTTGAGCGAACTTTATCTCAAGTATTTAAAGCGACAACGGGACGCAGAAAACGGAGGGATCGCAATTGACCGGGCGCTGACTCAAGCAGATTATCAAGACTTGGGAGGAGTAATCCAATCACTGACTCAAAGAGCTGATGAGGAATATCAGGCGCTAGTTCAAGAAAATCCAGCTTATAGCCACGTTATTCGTGATGTGATGATGCGGATGGTTGCGATTGATGGAAGTGAGTTAGCCCGTAGGCGCGTACCTTTATCGGAATTGGAATATCCGCCAGATAAAAATAGTTTAATCAAACAAGTAATTGAGCATTTTAGCCAAGCCAGGCTATTGGTGAAAGGGCAAGATGCGGAGGGTAATCCTTATGTGGAACCTGCCCATGATGCTTTGGTGCGGGGGTGGGAAAGGTTGCTGACGTGGAAACAACAGCAACAGGAAAGTTTAATCCTACAACGACGGTTGACACCTGCTGCTTTGGAGTGGAACAGTCAGCAATCGCCAACGTTTCACTGGACTCCTGATCCGCATGATTGGTTGGAACAGTTGCGCAAAAGAAAGCAACAAACAAAATTTCTTTGGCATAGTAACCCCCGCCTCAATTTCTTGGAACAGGTACTTGATTCAATTGACAACTGGTTCAACCAGGTAGAGGCTGAGTTTGTGCGGCTCAGCCTCCAGCGCCAGCGTGACAAGCGCCACCAAACTATTGGCTTGGTGGCGATCGCATTTGCCGCCGTCTTGGCATTCGCAGGTTATCAGTGGTATCTCAGCCAAGTCGATCGCATTAAAACCCTGACTGCATCTTCACAAGCACTTTTTGCCTCAGACCAAAAGTTGGATGCCTTGATAGATGGTTTAAAAGTAGGGAAACAACTGAAAAGGGCAATTGGGGTAGATAGCGATACTAAGTTCAAGGCTTTGACTGCACTACAACAGGCAGTTTACTGGGTGAGAGAGCGTAACCGATTGGGAGGGCATCGCAGTGAGGTCGGGAGCATAGCTTGGAGTCCTGATGGTAAGCTGCTAGCTTCGGGAAGTGCTGACGGCACTATTAAACTCTGGAACCAAGACGGCAAGGACTTCCAGACGCTCAAACATGGCGCTCCCATTCTTAGCGTCGCTTGGAGTCCTGATGGCAAGATGCTAGTTTCCGGGAGTTTTGACGGCACCATCAAACTCTGGAACAAAGATGGTAAGGAATTCCCGACGCTCAAACATAGCAGCAAAGTTTATAGCGTCGCTTGGAGTCCCGATGGCAAGATGCTTGTTTCCGGGAGTTTTGACGGCACGATCAAACTCTGGAACCAAGACGGCAAGGAACTCCAGACGCTCAAACATAGCAGCAAAGTTTATAGCGTCGCTTGGAGTCCTGATGGCAAGATGCTAGCTTCGGGAAGTAGCGATGGCACGATCGAACTCTGGAACCAAGACGGCAAGGAACTCAATACGCTCAAACATAGCGGTCAAGTCGTAGGGATCAGATTCAGCCCTGATGGCAAGCTGCTAGCTTCAATAAGTAGGGACGGCATTATCAAACTGTGGAACAAAGACGGCAAGGAATTCAAGACGCTCAAACATAGGGGTCAAATCGTGAGCATGAACTTCAGTCCTGATGGTAAGCTGCTAGCTTTGGTTTCAGGAAACGATGAAAAGACGATAGAACTCTGGAGTACGGTGGATGGCAAGGAAATCTGGAACCAGAAGCCGCATAGCGATTCTGTCAGAAGCGTAGTTTGGAGTCCCGACGGCAAGATGCTGGCTTCAGCGAGTATTGACAAAACCGTCAAACTCTGGAGTCTTGAGGGCAAGCAAGTCAAGGCGCTCAGGACGATTAAAAATCGTAGCTGGGTTGAAAGCGCAGCTTGGAGTTCCGACGGCAAGATGCTGGCTTGGGGAAGTAATGACGGCATCATTAAACTTTGGGCTCTTGAGGGCAAGGAACTCAAGACACTCATAGGGCATGGCGATGTGGTGAGGAGCGTCAACTTCAGCCCTGATGGCAAGAAGCTGGCTTCGGGGAGTGATGACAGTACCATCAAACTCTGGAATCTTGAAGGTCAGGAATTGCCGGGGATAAAAGGGAGGCATAGCAGTAAAGTCTATAGCGTCGCTTGGAGTTTCGACGGCAAGCGGCTGGCGTCGGGGAGTGAAGACAATACTGTCAAACTCTGGAGCAAAGACGGCAAAGAACTCTGGAGTCACAAAGAGAATCAGGATGTCAGAAGTGTCAGCTTTAGCCCCGATGGCCAACTGCTAGCTTGGACGAGTGGCGCTACCATCAAACTTTCGAGCAAAGACGGTAAGGAAATCAAGACACTCAAAGGGCATAAGCACGCAATTTTTAGTGTCAGCTTCAGCCATGACAGTAAGATGTTGGCTTCGGGAAGTAGCGATGGCACCATCAAACTCTGGAACTTTGAGGGCAAGGAACTCAAGACGTTGAGGGGGCATCAGAGTCGGGTCAGGAGCGTCGCCTGGAGTCCCGATGACAAGCTCCTGGTTTCGGGGAGTGAAGACAAGACTATCAAACTCTGGAGTCTGGAGAACGGCAAGGAAATTTGGACATTTGATGGAGATGATGGCTGGGTCTACAGCGTCAGTTTTAGCCCCGACGGCAAGTTCCTGGCTTCAGGTAGCGATAGTAGCACCATCAAACTCTGGAACCTTGAGGATAAGGAACTGAAGATGAGACTCACAGGGGATGGCGATGTGGTTAGGAGTATAGATTGGAGTCCCGACAGTAAATGGCTGGCTTCCGGGGGTAATGGCAAAACTGTGCTGCTGTGGAACTTGGAGCTATTGGAGTTAGATAGGGTAATCAGTCACGGGTGTGAATGGGCGCGTGGCTATTTGGAGAATAACCCTAATGTTGACAAGAGCGATCGCCACTTATGCGACGATGTGCCAAAATAGTTGCAAAAGATCGAAGTTTTTAAGGCCGTAGTAGCTATCGAAATGTTAGTTTTCACCGAAAAACGAGACGGAAGCCCCTGGCTTTTAGACATGGGGAGGAAGTCGGTAGCGGTTTCAACCGCCTTCAATATGTTTTTTTGGATTGGCTGTTTTGTAGTCATATTTAAATCTTTAATCAAGAATACTATGCTAATATAGAGCAAGGAGGAAAACAGAATGTATGGATGCCAGCAAAACCTAATTAGTCCAGACAAAGACTTGAAAGCAGTCTTAGAATTCTTGTGTAGTGAAGCCTCAAAGTTAATTAATTGTGGAACTTATTATGCCAGACAACTATTCTTCAAAACTGGAAGGATACCGAGTAGAGCCAAGCTGCATAAAGTTTTAGGAACGGACAATCGGAACATTCATTATAAAGCTTTTTATTCAGATACCGCACAGCAGATACTAACTAGCGTTGCTGAATCTTTCCAATCCTATTTGGGCTTGCTAGCTGGAATCAAAGAAGGGACAGTGACGCAACATCCAAGACTTCCTGGATACAGACAAGGCGGATTAGCACTTGTAACTTTTACAGGTAGATCGGTCAAATTAAAAGATGGAATGTTGCGATTTCCTTTAGGGAAGCAAGTTAAAGCTTGGTTTGGCATAGATGCGTTCTATCTGACGATGCCATCTAATAAGGAGCATTCTTCGATTCGAGAGTACAGAATTTTACCCAGAAACGGATGTTTTTATCTCGAATTGGTTTACCAAAAAGAAGCTGTTGAATCCGATGTCAACGTTGATTCTGTATTGATGATCGACCACGGGATGGACAACTGGATAACTTGTGTCAGCAATATTGGAACTTCATTCATCGTAGACGGAAGGCATCTCAAGTCCATCAACCAAGGCTACAACAAACGAGTGGCAACCTTGATGTCTGGAAAAAACAATGGATTCTGGTCGAAAAGACTGGAGCGTCTGACCGAAAGCAGAAATAGAACAATGCGGGATGCAGTTAATAAAGCTGCTCGTAAGGTCATCAATCATTGTAGATCATCCAAAATTGGTACAGTCATATTTGGATGGAACAAGCATCAGAAGGATTCGCTAAATCTGGGCACAAAGACCAATCAAAAATTTGTTCAGATTCCCACGGGTAGGTTAAAAGATAGAATTGCTCAACTCTGCGAACAGTACGGAATAAAATTCGTCGAAACCGAAGAATCCTATACTTCAAAAACTTCCTTTCTTGATGCTGACGAACTGCCGAAAATCGGCGAAAAACCCGAGTGGTGGAAAGCTTCTGGAACGAGAATTAAACGTGGATTATATCGGACGGCGAAGGGGTGGCTAATTAATGCAGATTGTAATGGTTGTGCAAATATTGGCAGGAAAGTAGCAACAATACTTGGACTCGATCTAAGTGGAGTTGGTAGAGGTGACTTGTCAGCACCTGTAAGACTTAAATTGTGGTCTTATGAATCCCCTCGCCTTTAGGCATGGGGAGATGTCAAGAGATACAATAGCATCAGAGTTGGTGAAACGAATGCCCCAAATATTCACCGCCAAGTTAAAACTAAACCTGACTGCCGAACAAAAAGCTTTGGTATCTCAGACTGCTTTAGCCTACCGCAATGCCTTGAACTACACTTCGCAAGTCGCTTTGATGCTGGGTAGTTGACTGTTCTGCAAACCAACTAAAACTAAACTAGGAAAAAAATATGACAGACAAAATTCCCATGAAAGATATGATTGTCATCATTCCCGGCATCTTAGGGAGTGTTCTGCAAAAAGATGGCAAAGACCTTTGGGCAGTTTCAGGTCACGCAATTTGGCAAGTGTTGACAAAATCAAATGAAGCCATTCAACACCTCAAATTAGCTCAGGATGATCCAGAAGCAGAAAGTCTCGGAGATGGCATTCGGGCAACTCGATTGATTGAAGACGCGCATCTGATTCCAGGGTTAGTCAAAATTGATGGCTATACCAAAATGACACGCCTAATTACAGATAACTTTGATGTAACTTCTGGCAACATCTACGACGATCCAGATGACAAAGCGGCTAATTTTTATCATTTTCCCTATGATTGGCGCCGAGATTGTCGGGCATCTGCTCATCTATTCAAAAAGTTGGTGGATAAGCGATTAAAACGTTGGCGAGAAGCCAGTGGCGCTCAGGATGCCAAGGTGATTCTGTTCGCACACAGCATGGGAGGACTGGTGTCTCGCTATTATTTGGAAGTTTTGGCAGGATGGCAAGATTGTAGGGCGTTATTCACTTTTGGCACTCCCTATCGCGGCTCGGTCAACGCTGTAAATTTTCTATCAAATGGATACAAAGAGCTGTTTCTGGATTTGACGGAATTAATGCGATCGCTAACTTCGGTATATCAGTTACTTCCCATCTACGAGATGGTCGATATTGGCGGTGAATACAAACGAATTGCTGAAATTGACAATCTACCTAACATCGTTCAAAAGCGTGTTCAGAATGCTTTAGCTTTTCATCGAGAAATCGAAGCTGCTGCGGGTGCAAACCTCAAAAATGAAGTCTACAAAACTTCTTTTACCACAGTTCCGATCGCAGGGATTCAGCAACCAACCTTGCAATCAGCTCAACTGTTGAACGGAAAGCTTACCGCCAGCGAGCAACTGCCAAAAATATTGCAA
Organism: Oscillatoriales bacterium; assembly: GCA_043742065.1. Taxonomy (GTDB): domain Bacteria; phylum Cyanobacteriota; class Cyanobacteriia; order Cyanobacteriales; family Microcoleaceae; genus Microcoleus. Next base: position 4,787 of record JAYTZD010000330.1, on the reverse strand, counting down.
AATCGGCCGGATCTCAGTGATGGAGATGGTACTGTTCCGCAAGTTTCCGCAATTCCAATGGAACTCTCCAGCAGTTTTAATAACACCTTTATTGCAGAGAGTCACAGTTCCCTACAAAATCAGAAGCAGGTTCTGGAAGACCTGCGAAATCGACTGGAACTGAGTCAGTTTGACTTGGCCACTGTCAGAGCATCTCAAACAGCAATTAGTTTGAATTTAGAGGATTTATACTTGCCAGATGAAGCGGTCACCATGCGCGCCAGAATCGTCAGTACACCCGGTTTAGCAACCGGAAAACTGAAGGCCCAAATCACCTCTGTTTCGGATGAAAGTCCTGCGATTCACGTTGATTTTGAAGAGCGGGAGCAAGAATGGGTGTTGGCGATCGATAATTTGCAACCAGGCTTGTATCGAGTGACTGTACAAACCGAGAACAGTAGCGACCAAGCGCCTACTCCTGTTCACGATTTATTTGAAGTTGTTAATCAGTCAAATTTATGAAAATTCTGATTTTAGCATCGAATCCAAGGGAAGACTTAAAGCTAGGTCAAGAAATTCGGGACTTGAATAACGTCATCAAACGGAATGGAAAACAGGCTCAATTAGAGGTACAAATTGAGTTGGCGGTACGTCTGATGAATTGCAGCAGTTATTGTTAGAACATCAACCGCGCATCGTCCATTTTTGCGGACACGGAAGGAATAATATAGAGGAGACGGCAGTGCCGTGTCCCTACCGTGATTAATTGTAGGGAGACGGCAGTGCCGTGTCCTAATTTCGGCAATAATTCCGATGCTACAATTTCACGATCGCAAATCTCCGATCGCTAACTGCGCCGAATATTAAAACAACACCAATCTTGGCGCTTCCACAGAGTAGCTACAATCCAACCGTTCTGTTCGAGAGTATCAGCAATTGGCTTAGCTTGATCGAGCAAAATGCCGCTGAGTACGGCCCAAGTAGTGGGTTTGCTAATTGAAGTGAATTGCGGGATTAAATCAATGATTACTTCTGCTAAAATATTGCACATGAAACCGTCTAAAGGTTCATCGACCAGTTCTTTTAGCCGATCGATACTTCCGAGTTCTGAAACCAACTGCTGAGGATTAATGCGGTTGAGTTGTCTGTTGCTGATGGTCGATCGCACCGCCAAAGGATCTGTATCCAAAGCATAAACTTTTGTGGCACCCAACAACACCGCGCCGATCGACAAAATACCCGATCCGCAGCCAATATCGGCAAGTACATATTTTTTGTCGTCAAAACCGAGACGCATTTCCAGCGACTCCAGACAAAGTTGAGTTGTAGCATGGGCTCCGGTTCCGAAAGCGACACCGGGATCTAAACGCAAAATGAGGCGATCGGGATTATTTGGTAAAGGTAGCCAAGCGGGATAGACTAAAAAGCGATCGCCAATTTCTTGAGGCTGCCAATGCTGCTTCCAAGTAGTGCCCCAATCCTCCTCCTCAATCAAATCCCACTGCATAGCTGGTAAAGGCAAACCCGCGCACAGGGCATCTTGGCGCAGCCATAAAGACAGGGCGGCCAAATCCAGCAATCCAGCCTTTTCTTCGGGGAGGTAAGCCGACATCAAACAAGAATTGCTTTTCATCTGAGTGACACTTCCCTCACAGCCGAACATTTCCAAGCGCCAGAAGATGATATCTTCTAATGCCGGATCGCAAAGAACTCGAATTTCCCACCAGCTATGTGCCATAACGATTTTAGATTTTAGATTTTAGATTGGGGGGGTAGGAATCGAGATATTAATGCAGCAATTAATATTTTCAATAGACCAATTATATCAATTCCGGTTGCACAGTCAGGTGATGTTGACTGTTGACTGTTGACTGTTTGAATAATACTGATGCAACCGGAAATAATATTACAGATTTAAATCGGGCAACCACGGGGGATTGCCCCTACAAAGAATCAAACAGCCCCCCTTATAGCGACACACTATAACGGGGAAGAATGTCACAATATTTCAAAGATTTACCGTGTAAGCATCCCGAATTCCTGGAACTTTGATGATTTCAGCCAAAATTCCCTCTGGCAGAGGATCATCCAGGCTCAGAACCATCACTGCGTCACCGCGCACGATTTTACGACCTACTTGCATACTGGCAATATTGACATTAAAACTGCCCAACTGGGAACCAATTCTGCCAATAATTCCCGGCATATCGCGGTGCAAGGTAAATAACATATGGTGAGTGGGGGCAACGTTGACTGGGAAATCGTCAACGCTGGTAATCCGAATTTCGCTGTCCCCAAGCACAGCACCGGTGACGGTGTGTTCGCCGAGAGTTCCCTTGGCATTGAGGCGCAGAGAGCCTGTGTAGTCGCGAATGGAGGCGTCTCTGGTTTCAACGACGCGAATTCCGCGTTCTTTGGCTTCGATGCTGGCGTTGACGTAGTTAACGCGCTCTCGCAAGGCTTGGGAAAGTAGGCCTTTGAGGGCTGCAACGACTACGGGCTGACCTTGGTTGGTTGCCAATTCGCCTTGTAGTTGAACGTTGAGGTAATCGACTCGGCCGCCTGCTAGTTGGCTGACGAGGTTGCCTAGGGTTTCGGCAAGTTGCAGGTAAGGTTTGAGTTTTTCGATCGAGTCTGGGTAAATTCCTGGTATGTTAACAGCCGATCGCGCGGGCAATCCTAACAGTACATCACGAATTTGTTCGGCAACGTCGATCGCCACATTCACCTGAGCTTCGGCGGTGGATGCTCCCAAGTGGGGCGTTAATACGATATTTTGGCCGACAGTCAGTAGAGGGGAATCGGCTTGCAGCGGTTCGTTTTCATAAACGTCGATCGCGGCACCGGCAATCTTCCCTGATTTAATCGCTTCAGCTAGGGCTGCTTCGTCGATGATGCCACCTCTAGCACAGTTAATTATCCTGGCCGTGGGCTTCATCTTCGATAGCACTTCAGCGTTAATTAGGTGCTTGGTTTCGGGGGTTTTGGGGATGTGCAAGGTGATGTAGTCGGATTCTCGCATCAGCAATTCGAGTTCTACTAAGCGACAGCCCAACTGTTCGGCTCTTTCGGCGGAAATGAATGGATCGTAGGCTAGGAGTTTCATGCCCATTGCTTTGGCTGCGGCGGCGAAGTGGGAGCCGATTTTGCCTAAGCCGACGATACCGAGGGTTTTTTTGTAAACTTCTACGCCGATGAAGCGATTGCGTTCCCATTTACCACTTTTGACGGATGCGTTGGCTTCCGGGATGTGGCGGGACATGGAGAGCATCATGGCGATCGCGTGTTCGGCGGCGGCGATCGTGTTACCTTCAGGGGAATTGACGACTACAATGCCTTTGCGGGTGGCTGCGGGTACATCTACGTTGTCTACGCCGACTCCGGCGCGGCCGATGATTTTGAGTAAGTTGCCGGCTTCGATGATTTCTTTGGTAACTTGGGTGCCAGAACGAATCATTAAAGCGTCGTAATCTGGAATAATTTTTACCAGTTCTGCCGCTGACAGTCCTGTGTTAACGTCAACTTGAGCGACTTGAGAGAGGATATCAATTCCGGCTTGGTCGATCGGATCGGATACTAAAACTTTAGGCATAGTAAGCAATTGAGTGGAATCAGTAAAAATAGGCGGAGCGAGCTCAAAGTTGAGGCTTAAACTTGGAGCAGTATCTTACAGCTCAGCTTAAACTTGCCTTTGTGCAGTTTGAATTGTATCTGCATTTGGTCAAGACCAACCGTTTTTGCTTGAAATATTTTAGGTTTCGGAGTTCTTGAACACTCGAACTGTCTTAAAATCCCCGAACTGCTTAGCTAGTATGTCTTTTCGGGTTATAATGAAATTAGGTATCTTAGCTGAATTATCAGGAATTTTGTTTAATGAATTATCTTATTGCCGTGCTGCCCGATCGAATGCAAGCCGAAGCTGCCTATTGTGCTCTGGAAAAAGAAGGCTTACCGATGAAACAGGTAAGTATTTTGGGCCGTGGCTACAAAACTGCTGATGAATTTGGCTTGATTGACCCGAATCAGCAAGCGAAGAAACAAGCTAAAATGATGGCGGTTTGGCTGATCCCTTTTGGGTTTATTGCTGGCGTTACTTTCAGTCTGATGACTGAGTTAAGGACTTTTGCCTGGGCGGGCGAAATTGGCGATCATGCGATCGGTGGTGTATTAGGTGCGATCGCAGGTGCGATGGGTAGTGTGTTTGTGGGAGGCGCTGGTGGCATGGCTTTTGGTAGTGGCGATGCTTTACCTTACCGCAATCGTTTGAATGCTGGTAAGTTTTTGATTGCGGTTAAGGGTTCTGATGATTTGACGGGGAAAGCTGCTAATATTTTGCAGCAGTTTGAACCGGAAAATATCCAAGGTTATACAGAGACTTAGTTAACTGTTAGCTGTTGACTGTTAACGGTTGACTGTTAACTGTTAACAGTTGGTTTTAATCACGAATAACCAGTAACAAATAACAAATATTGATTATGGCAAGTTTGCAAAGAGAAGAACTGTTAAAAGGTATTGAAAATCGCGAAGCCGTGGCGCGAGTGATTGATTGCGCCGAACAAGCGATTAAAACTTGGGAAGTTACTCTGACTGATTTTATGTCGCCTCCTGAATTAGCGGATGCTAAGGTTGTATTTAATCGTTTGAGTGATGTGGAATTAGTGGCTTGGGGCGGCTATCCCCAGGCTGAAAGACAAAGAATTGCGATCGCGCGATCGGAAATTGCGATCGACTCTGCTAGCGTTGACATGGCTGCGATCGAAATCGCTGGCAATTTCCTGTTCGATACAGCTTCTCACCGCGACTTTTTG
>JAYTZD010000329.1:0-29559 GCA_043742065.1 Oscillatoriales bacterium | reverse complement strand
AAAGAGCTGTCCCCCATAGATATTCGCGGTTGGCAGAATGTATCGCAGCCGGAACAGGCGCAATTTCCGACACGTTTAGGTATATGATGTCTAAGATTTCGTCAACAACGATACCAGTGACCAAATTCGCAACTTCAACAACGATCGCCTTAGATAGATAATTTGCAGCCGCCGACATATTTAAAACACTCCGAATATCAACTAGCGTCACAATCTCTCCACGTAAATTCATATTTCCCATTATGCGATCGGGAGTGCAAGGAATTGGAGTAACTTGGCGAATGTCAGTAAACTCTCGCACTACATCTAGATTAATGCCAAAGTATTCGGTATTCAAAGCAAACACCGCCAGGGATATATTAGCAGCAGAATTTTCTTCCTCGCCTTGCAGCCTCAAGTTATCAGCCCGCGATTGAAAAATTGCTTTTTCTTCCGGAGTGGCTTGCGGGCAAAAAATGTGATGCTTACTCAGAAGTTTAGCACTTACGCCGAACATTTTTGCATTCATTTGCTGTTGCAAATTTTCTATATCTGCCCCGAATGCTGTTTCTTCCATACCTCCATCGCTGGTGGAAACAGGCAAGCTTTCGTCTGATTTTTCGGGAGAATATCGAATTAGGCGATCGAGATGCAGCAACATGATAATATCAGATTCGCAGCGGGCAAATCCAGCTACAAAATGATTGGAGGCGATCGCATCATCTCGCCCATAAGATAGCTGGGGAGTGATGGAATCTTCTGAGATATCCTTAACTTCGCGAACTTGGTTAACAATGATACCGACTTTCGATTCTTGCCACTCAATGACGATCGCACTATCCGTCACAGCATACTCCTGCCAAACGTATCCAAAACGGAGATTCAGGTCCATTACTGGCAGAATTTCGCCCCGAAGGTCGATCGCCCCAACAATATCTTCAGGCGCTTCTGCAACTGCTGTCAACTCCGGCAGAAAGAAAATTTCCCGAACACAGCAGGCTTCTACACCGCAGAGAAAACCGTTCTGTTCAAAGATCAGATATGGTGTAGTGTCCATATTTAGCTAAGCTTATTTACCATGTAATACTAACAATCTTTTGGTGACATCCAATAATACTTGATTCGCTGTCATTTTACCCTGTTGCTCGATCGGAGTGTGAGGCGGTAATTTTGTGAGAATTGCACAAGATGAATTATACATTTTTATGGCTCTTTTAATCTGACCTTGTTTATGATATATATTTCCGAGTTCGAGATAAGCTGAAATAAAAGATGGGCAAAAACAGATTATTTTTTTTAAGATTTTTTTGGCTTTTTCCAATTCTCCCTGTTCTTCGGCAATTTGAGCCTGCAAATAATCAGGCTGAACTGACATAGAATCTACTTTACTAGATCGTTCACAGTATTCGATCGCCTGAGAATGCTTACCTAGATTTGCATAAATTTGAGCCAATAAATAATTCGCATCAAAATTATCGGGCTGAAGATCTATGGATTTTTTGGCTTGATTAATAGCCTCAGTATAAGCTTTATTTTGAAAGCTATTTTTAGCTTCTTCAATTAGTATTAAATAGGCTTGTTCCGGTATTTTTTTTGATGTTGTGGGCGAAAATGACTGGCTTGGGGATACGCAATCTCCCGTCATATAGCGAGTTTGGATCCTCTTTCCCAGGGAACTAGATTCTGTCAATAGGGGAGTCATCTCTGAAAAAGGCTCCTTACCAAAACTAGCTGATATCGTTCCTTCTGCTACCAAATGGCGATCGTCAACCAGGGACTTTCCTGATTTCTCAAGGGCTGACTTGGGTTCCTCTAGCCTCAGAGACTCTATTTGTAACCGCTCTTCTGATAATAACTCCCGACGCTGATAAACAACCGACTCCGGGAAAATCTTTGGTTGAAATTCGTTGATAATTTGACTGCGAACTTCAGCGTGACCTGTGATTAAATATCCTCTAGGTCTCAGGGTATTGGCAAATTTTTTCACTACCAGTGAAATATATTTAGGTTCAAAATAAACAAATACGTTTCTACACAAAATCAAGTCTATATTATGAATATTTATATAAATATTAGGAAGATGATCTGTGATTAAATTTATACAACTAAACTTTACACTTTCGCGCAATTCTCGATTTATTTTCCATTCATTTTTTCGCTGACTAAAATACTGCTTTTGTACCTGTGGATCGACCAAGCGAAACGACCAAGGGCTATAAACTCCCTGTTGTGCTTTTTTGATTACTTCTTCATTGATGTCTGTACCTAAAATTAATATTTTCCATTGTTCCCAATCGGAAATTAGCTGCTTTAAAATAATCGCTAAAGAATAAGGCTCTTCACCTGTGGAGCAGCCAGCACTCCAAATTCGCAGTGTCGGTTGAATTCCTAATGTTTTAGATGAGTTTCTTTTTTGCTCTATCAATTCAGGAAAAATAACTTTTTTTAACAGAGAGAACTGTCCTTGGTCTCGCATAAAGTAACTTTCAACTGTTGTCAACAACAATACTAATTCACGCCATTCATTTTTACTTTCAAAGCTAGTTATCGTTAAAAGCTGATAATATTTTTCTGGATCGCTTATGTTGACAAACTTCATGCGAGTCAAAAGTTTTTCAGATACAGGCGATCGATCTTGCGGCCTTATATGCAAACCAATCTGAGTCGTAATTAGTTGAATAAATAGCTGAAGGACAATCGGGGATAGGGCATTGGGCATTGGGCATTGGGCATTGGGCATTGGGCATTTGGTATAGGGCATACCTCACTTTTTCGAGAACCGCTATATGTGCAGCGACCCATTAAATTGGTATTAGGGTTTGTCAACGGTAGAAAACAGAAAAGATTCTGCCTTCTACCTTTTGCATTCTACCTTCAGCTTTAAAATGCTGCAATCCCCAACTTTAAGCTGGATAAATCCGCAAGCGACGATTTGGCTCTTCACCAAAACTAGAGGATTTCAGGTGATAGTGTTCCACCAGTTCATGCTGCATTTTGCGGACGTTGGGAGAACGGGGCAGAAGTTCCACTGGCTGTCCCTTGGGAATCACAATTTGCTCAACTGCTAGACGTGTTTCTTCGAGAGCTTCGATCTCGTCAGAAGAACCGCTGCGGGCGAATAAGGCGAGGTCGGCTATTTCCGGAATTCCTGGATCGTCCATGTCCAACAAGCGCCGCAAAGCTCTGGCTACGTGGGGAAGTGTCGCAGCCTTAATGGTGTGCAGGGGAACTTGACGAGCTTTCGCCAAATGCCGCAGTTTCGACTGGTTCCGAACGTTAGAACGCAAGCCCAAAACCACGTCAGCACTATCAATATCCTTTGTCAGTACAATCTGCAAATTCAGGGTCGAAATCACCTGTTCTAGCTGGTGGCGAGGTATGCCATAAGGATAGACGTGGAGTGGTAAATCTTCGCCGTTAGGGCCGATATTCTGAGAAAATCGTCCGGGCTTAGCCACGGGTTCTACTGCTAGGGATTCTTCCAGCAATTGCTCAAAATATCTAGTCTCAGAAACAGGGGCACTGTTAGCAGACAATTTCTCATTGGGAGGAGGCATGGGTACCATTTTGCCAGCACTGCGCCACCCGGATAGTGGTGCGACTGGTCGGATTTGCGATACGGTAGCTGGCGCAGCACCTGAGATTCCTGAAAATCTGGCTGGGGGAGTGCCTGACTCGTGGGCGATCATGACTTCTCCGCTGTCGCTGATGCTTCTGATTTGCTGATTCGGTTGCCGTCCCCGTAGTAGACTGTCGATCGCATCTGCAACTTCCTCGTGTACCACCCACTTTTGGCGTTCGAGCATTTCGATCGCAATTGCAAAAGTAGGTGGTGCTTTGCGCTCCAAAACTGTCTTTTGAGAACCGCGACGTCGGGCTTCGTCATCTCCCAGTGTTACGGCTTGGATACCCCCAATTAAATCGGCCAGAGTTGGGTTTTTCATCAAGTTTTCGATGCGGTTTCCGTGGGCGGTACCGACTAATTGGACGCCTCTTTCGGCGATGGTTCGGGCGGCCAAAGCTTCCAATTCTGTGCCGATTTCATCAATCACGATCACTTCGGGCATATGGTTTTCCACTGCTTCGATCATGACTTGGTGCTGAAGTTCGGGGCGGGAAACTTGCATTCTGCGAGCTCTGCCGATCGCGGGGTGGGGAATATCTCCATCTCCGGCTATTTCGTTGGAGGTGTCAATGATCACCACTCGTTTTTCCAAGTCATCGGCGAGCACGCGGGCAATTTCCCGCAGTGCAGTAGTTTTGCCGACTCCGGGGCGACCTAGCATCAGAATGGATTGGCCAGTTTCGACTAAATCGCGGATAATTTTGATTGTCCCAAACACAGCGCGACCAACTCTCAATGTCAAGCCGATAATTTCGCCGCTGCGGTTGCGAAGGGCGCTAATTCGGTGCAGGGTTTGCTCGATGCCGGCTCGGTTGTCGCCACCAAAATCGCCTACTCGCTCAATACAGTATTTGAGGTCTTCTTTTGAAATCGGCGTTTGGGAAAGGTGTTCGGCGTTTGATGGAAAACGGGCTTCTGGAAGGCGACCCAAGTCCATGACAATCTCGATCAGATTGTTGCGCTGGGGGTGCTGTTCTAGGGGTTGCCGGATGTGATCGGGTACGATGTCGAGTAATTGATTCAGGTCGTCTTTAATCTGCATTCGCCTTCCATCTATTCAGTGACGTTTTCAAGCTTTTTTAGTTATTAGTTATTGGTTATTGGTTATTGATTATTGGTTATTGGTTATTAGTTATTAGTTATTGGTTATTGGTTATTGGTTATTAGTTATTAGTTATTAGTTATTGGTGTGAATGACCAATGCCCAATGCCCAATGCCCTGTTTGGCCAATGCCCAATGCCCAATGCCCTGTTTGGCCAATGCCCAATGCCCAATGCCCTGTTTGGCCAATGACTAATATTCTTTGAGTTGGGAAACCAGAGAATGAGCTAAACTAACGGCCTGCCAGAGAAGTTCTGGGAAGGCTTCGAGCTGAGTCAGCCCTGGTATTTGAGCGGAGGCTGCTGACGGTGCGATCGCGACAGGAATGGCCAAAGCTCGATCGACTTGTATTGTTTCTAATTGTTCTAAAATTGGTGACAGCAGAGCACGGGCATAGCTGCCATAAGCTATACCTGCAATGTGTGGAGCATCAGGAATTAATAAATTTTCCCGATGCTCCCGAATCATTCCAGAGGCTCTGAGTTTGGTCACAGTATGAGCATTAGTGCCACCTGCAAGTTGCACGTATCCGGGTAAGCCGGCGGCCAAGACTTTTTGACCGAGTTTGACTGCGGCTCTAGTAGCTCCGGTGCCAATATCTCCACTCATTGGCCTACCGTCGGTTTGCCAAATTAGGGGACAAGGAAGGGGAGAAATTATTTGATAGAGTGTCCGCAAATAATCAATCAAACCGTCTCCATCGGGACAACTAATGGCAATTAATTTGAGTTCTCCAACCCAGGGATTTATGCTTGACCAAAGTCTGGCAAAATCTGTTTCTCTGCCTACTTGCGTGTGAATTTCTAGAGCATCCACGCCGGATTGCAAGATTAAAGGTGCGATCGCGGCGGGAGCAGACACGTAAGAACGAGTGTAAATTAATTGGCTGGGACAAACTGGCAGACAACGACCGCAACCATAGCAGCGCTGGTCTATGACTCCGGTAAAACCTTTACCAGTTCCCGAAAAAACGATTGCTTCGGCTGGACAAATTTTTTCGCAGGGCCGCCAGCAGTCCGCCGGACACTCGGCTGGGTTGAATTCGGCTTTACGAAAATGCGGGTCTTCCCCATCATTTAAGCTCACCATCAGCCAGGGTAAACCTTTGCCACCAAATTTGGGGTTTTGGGTTTGAGCCTGTATTTTGCTGGCCACCTGTAGGGCTTCTTTCGCTGCTGCGATCGCGGCGGGATCTGCCGCGACATCGATACAGTCAGCGCCTGCTAAGGTATAAGCTAAGGTCAGATTTCGCACCGCAGGTAGGTGTTGAAAGCTGGCCCCACAGATCAGCTTGAACCAATGGCCGCTTTTTAATGAGTTTAGGGGCTGGTAATGTTCTGTCACCTTTATATGCTAACGTTTAGCGCTAAAAATTGCTTGAACAGTATCGTGAGATCCAAACATGATGTTAATTGCGTCGATCGCCACCTTTGCCCAATGCCCCATCTAAAATCTAAAATTAATATGAGTTATTTTGCTAATTTGCTTGGTGTTGGGATAAGTATACTTTTGCTGGGATGTTCACCGATATTGCCTGTTGCAAATCCGAATGTTACTGGTACTTTTACATCGAAGTCTACATTGGTGGCCTCGGAGGGTCAAGTCTTGCCTATTTCTGCTAGAGCTCGGATAGCCGATCGCCTCATTGAACTTGAAGTCACTAAAACTCCAGAACAACAGGCTATGGGTTTAATGTACAGAACATCTTTGCCCGATGACAGAGGAATGCTGTTCGAGTTCAAGCCTGCGCGGTGGGTGAATTTTTGGATGAAAAATTGCCAGATTTCTCTGGATATGATTTTTCTGCGAGATGGTGTGGTGACAGCGATAGAAGCCGGAGCACCTCCTTGTACTGCGGAACCTTGTCCCACCTACGGCCCGGATACGATTGTCGATCAAGTCATCGAACTTCGCAGCGGGCGGGCTGCTGAACTTGGTCTCAAAGTAGGCGATCGAATTGCGATCGAGTTCTTTTAACCAAATTCACTCAATTTAGCTTGATTTTGGCAGAAATAGGTTGAGGGACATAGCCCATGATTTTTGTAAATATTTAGAAACTTTACAAAAATTGATTAAATCTGTTAAATTATTAATATTCAATTCAGTACAAATATCAAAAGATTTGCTACGATGTCAATCTTAGTAGGCCTAGTGCTGAGCGTGTTTGCCTAAACTGTAGATTTTTAGCCACAGGTGAGCAAAACCAGTCAGTGACCCACTGCTGATTCTGAGAGACGATATTCGTCCTCAACGATTTAGTAATATGGCATTCCTGAGAAATTCTCTGGAACTTCCTTTGGGAAAACTAAATCTACTAAATCTATCCGAAGCTCAATGCTACGACCAAAAATAACTGTCAAAGTTAAATTCAGGTAGCAGATTCTGGTTCGATCGCCAAATCTGACCAATAATTTCTTGATAGTACCCGCCACGTGATTTATCCGTGGAATCAATCCCAAATCCCAAATCCCAAATCCTCAAGCCCCCGGATTTATCCGTGGGGTCAATCTAAAATCTAAAATCTAAAATCGAATGACCTATTTTGCTCAAGTAGATTTACGGATTCTGCATTTTGGCAGATGAAGTTATGCTCTGAAGCTGAACCTTTCACTACTTTGCGAAAAGTCGGCTTTAGAATCACACTCAACAACAAACTACTTCCCATTTTCAATGACCAATACTGTTTTTACAGATATCAACGGTTCCAAGACAGATTTAAAACTGGCTTATTACTAATCAAAAACATCAGGTTCTGATCAGAAAATGGTGTCCTATACTTGGAGGAAAAATTCATGGCACCCGGTACATACACAAGATTAATTCGATTTTTACAAGAAGATTTGGCAATTTCTCGTGCATCAATTGACGTCGCCGAACGTGTTCGGTCGAAAGAACAGTGGCAACGCGATCAAGACCCAAATTCCCTGCCAATGGTATTGTGGCAGTACGGTTTAGTGACGCTAGAACAATTGGATAAAATCTTTGATTGGTTGGCCCAAGCATATTAAAAAGATTTTGGATTTTAGATAGTATCTAAAACCCAAAATATTTTAATAAATTCAACATCTCCAAAAAAGTCTTTTTTAAACAGGCAAGATGCCTGTTCCACAAGAACTATTGGAGATATCTATTGGATTAAGATTCAGCCAAAAGTTTCGCAGCAGCGGCAACGCCGGCACCAGGAGTAAAGCCTTCGTAACCCAATTCTTGCAACACAACTTCCAAAGAGGAAATTGCTGCTAGAATATCGCGATCGCAAACAAAGCCCAAATGACCAATTCGGAAGATTTTACCCTTCAAATGGTCTTGTCCATCGGCTAGCGCAATATCAAATCTCTTCCTCATCAAAGTCCGCACCTTTTGTGCATCTACTTCGGCGGGCGGCATGACAGAGGTAATCGCAGGGCTAGCGCAACCATCAGCAGCAAACAATGGCAAACCTAAAGCTTGTACAGCTGCACGAGTAGTTGTCATCAACCGTTTGTGTCGGGCAAATACATTTTCTAATCCTTCAGCTTTCATCATCTGCAAAGTAACTTGCAGCCCAAAAAACATATTAACTGGTGGAGTAAAAGGAGTCGTATTTTTGGCAGCGTCTTTGCGATATTTGCCCAAATCCAAATAATAGCGGGGCAGTTTCGCAGTCTTGTAAGCTTCCCAAGCTTTCGGGCCCACGGCGACAAAACCCAAACCAGGGGGAATCATGTAAGCTTTCTGAGAACCAGAAGCAATCACATCAATTCCCCAAGCATCCATCGGCACATTCGCAGCACCTAAACTGGTGACAGCATCGACCATAATTAAAGCTTCACCGTGGGCTTTAACGTGACGATTGATGGTTTCGAGGTCATTGAGCACACCCGTGGAGGTTTCCGAGTGAGTGATGATCACAGCTTTGATTTGCTTCTCTGTGTCTGCTTCGAGTTTTTCGCGGAAGTTTTCGGGATCTAAAGGTAAGCCCCATTCAGCTTTGATGATTTCGACATTTAAACCATAAGCTTCGGCGACTTCGGCCCAGCGTTCACCAAATTTACCATTGGTGCCGACTAAAACGCGATCGCCCGCACTCAAGAAATTAATAATCCCAGCTTCCATCGCCCCGGTACCCGAAACCGTTAAACTCAGCACATCACTCTTCGTTTGGTGCAACCATTTCAGGTTTTCGGTACATTCAGCAAAAATCGCATCAAACTCCTTGCTGCGGTGGCCCATCGGGTGTTTTGCCATCGCCAGTAAAGCCGCTTCTGGTACCGGCGTCGGGCCGGGAATCATCAGCATTGATTTGTTATCCATGATATGTCCTAACTATTTCTGTGGGAGTTAACAGAATAGATCGAAAAGCTCTATTGCGGAATCGACTCTCTAAGTTTTTTAAGGCTGCACCGGAGGAGACGGCAATGCCGTGTCCCTACCCCAAAATTATGCAGTGGCGATGTCGGCGGCAAGAGAGGCTAAAGCTGCGCCGGGATCTGGCTGTTTGACTAGGGATTCGCCAATCAGGACGGCACGAGCACCAGCGTTAGCAACTTGAGTGAGGTCTGCGGGAGTGTGGATTCCTGACTCGCTGACGATGAGGATGCCTTTGGCTTGGATTTCGGTTTGGCGCGAGGCTAATAGTTGGCTGGTGGTTTCTAGGCTGACGGAAAAGTCTGCTAGGTTGCGGTTGTTGATGCCAATCAAGTTTACGCCTTGGAGTGTTAATACGCGATCGAGTTCTTCTTGAGTGTGAACTTCTATCAAGGCAGTCATGCCTAATGTCTTGACAATTTTGACGAAGTATTGTAAGTCTTTATCAGACAGAATGGCTGCGATTAAAAGTACGGCATCAGCGCCGTGAATGCGGGCGAGATAGATTTGGTAGGGATAGATGATAAACTCTTTGCAAAGCAGGGGTAAATCAACGGCGGAACGGATTTTGCTGAGGTTTTCAAAGCTGCCTTGAAAGAACTTTTCATCGGTGAGTACGGAGATGCAAGCTGCGCCGTTTTGTTGGTAGGATTGGGCAATCGCAACTGGATCGAAATCTTCACGAATTACGCCTTTGCTGGGGGAAGCTTTTTTGACTTCAGCGATGATGGCGGGTTTGGTTTTGCCATTTTTAAGGGCGGCAAGAAAGTCGCGGGTTGGTGGTGCGAAGGGGAGTTTTTTGTGAAGTTCGGATAAGGGCGTGCGATCGCGCTTTTGGGCAACTTCAACTTCTTTTTGCCAGACGATTTCTTCGAGGATGTGCTGGGGTTCGGCATCGGGTACGGCGATTTTGTAGCTGAGGTAGAGTACGGAGACAGAGGTGCTGGGGGGACGGCGGCGGATTTGGAGCATGATAGGGGGGATAAACAGTTGACAGTTGACAGTTGACAGTTGACAGCGAGGTTTTTAGGCTGGGGATTTATACCTTACCGCGATCGCAACAAGTTTCAACCTATTATATAATGGTTACAGTAAATCCTTCTAGCCTGAGAGCTAATGCGTGTCAGCTAAAGATATATATCACGAGACCGTTAAGCGTGCCTTACAAAAGGATGGGTGGACAATTACTCACGATCCATTTCCCATGCAAATTGGTCGCAAGCGTTTATCTGCCGACTTGGGTGCAGAGCGTCTAATTAATGCGGAAAAAGGAACCCAAAAAATTGTTGTTGAGGTCAAGAGTTTTGTGGGACGCTCGGATGTAAAAGATTTGGAACAGGCTTTGGGACAGTACGTTCTTTACCGCCATGTGCTTAATGAAATGCAGAGCGATAGAAATTTATATCTGGCTATTTCTAAGCCTGCTTTTAAAAGCGTATTTACCATAGAATTAGGGCAAGTGTTATTAAAAAATCAAATTGTTAAACTGATTGTTTTTGATGAAAAAAGTGAGGCAATACTTCAATGGATACCAGATTGAGATACCAAGAAATTATCAAAACCATACTTCAGGAACACGCTCACTTCCACAATACTATACCTGATGGCTATCATTCTCAACTTTTATTTGATGATGAACGAGGAAGCTATTTAGTTTTGGATATTGGTTGGAATGATGACAATTACCTTCACGCCACACCAATCCACATCGATTTGATCGGGAATAAAATCTGGATTCAATATGATGATACCGAAGAAGGTGTGGCGACGGATTTACTAGCAGCAAATGTTCCTAATGAAGATATTGTACTCGGTTTTCGGCATCCTCAAGTGCGGCAATATACTGAATTTGGAACGGGTTTGAGTGACGAAGATGAAGAAATTGTTGCTGAATCTGCTGTTATGCGATCGGCCTAAGTAGAGTACGGAAGAGGTTTGACAATTCTGGCTTGTGCGTCTTTCAGGGCACTTAACAGGCGATCAGCGTTTTTGGGCGATCGCAGCAAGTGTACTGTCTCCAGTAAGCTTGCCAATTCGTCAGCGGCAATTAAGGCTACGTTTTCTCCGTCAGAGCGGGTGATGATGATGGTATCGCGATCGTTTATGACTTGTTCGCACAGTTGATCGAGATTAGCCTGAGCTTCAGTATAGGTTACTTGGGTTTGTGTGAGTGACATGGTTTTTGGCTTCCCAATACTAAGGATATTATAAAGGCGATCGGGCTGTTTGCAATTCTCCTTGTTGAGTTATAATAAAATTTTGTGTTCCCCTATTTTTTCCTAAATATGAGACTAGATGCAATTTTTATCCGATTCTATAAGTCTTTCAACGTCGATCACCATCGGCAATCCTCCGCTACGGACAATCAACCCACCAACTCCGAAGAATCCAATAAAAACATAAAAACTCTTCCGTGGGAAATAATTAAGGCAGATGGTAACGACCTATGGTTCCCTTTCATTAAAGTCCCTATAGAGCCACAAATTACGGCTGTTGTGGGTGCTAATGAATCAGGTAAATCACACCTACTGACCGCGATAGAGAAAGCAATTACTGGATGTGATTATAAGGAACAGAAAATCTCCGCGTCCGATTTTTGCCGATACTCTGACAGATTTCTCATCACGGCTGATAAGTCACGTATCCCAGATTTTGTTACTGAATGGTCTGACGTTTCTCAAAAAGAAGCCGATCAGATCAAGAAATTCTCTGAAATTCCGAAAGCTCAACAATTTAACAAATTTTTATTGTTTAGAAAAAACATTGATGAACTAATAATATATCTACCTGATGAACCCAACCCACATCCAGTAAAATCAGATTCTCTTAAAGAATTTCAGAAGATACTACCAAGAACTAGAAGGCTAGATACTACTACAGCTCTCCCAGATAGTGTACCGATTCAAAAATTAGTTGAAATTATCAAAAAAAAGCCTGAAGGTACAGCTTATGAACTATTATCCTTCGATCGCAGAACAAATGTTAGGCTTTTGCTAGACAAACTAATAGAACAGTCACCGTTGTTGAAAACTTTATTAACAAAGTCAGGTACTCCAACTCAGGCCTCTAATGATGACAAGCAGGGATATGAACTCATAACCAATCTTTTAAAAGAACTTGAAGATTGCTATAAAAGTACAGACAACCAGGACTCAAATCAAGAAAAAGGAATAAGACTTGCCTATGAGATGATATGCACTATTGCCAAGATTAGCGACACAGCTATTATTGAACTAGCCAATGCAATGGCG
This sequence comes from Oscillatoriales bacterium, assembly GCA_043742065.1. Classification (GTDB taxonomy): domain Bacteria; phylum Cyanobacteriota; class Cyanobacteriia; order Cyanobacteriales; family Microcoleaceae; genus Microcoleus. The sequence goes on along the minus strand of JAYTZD010000329.1, from coordinate 17,255 downwards.
AAAAACGATATAGGATATACGCAGGCATTAATAGATAAAATCAACAAACAACTATCAGCTAATCTGAATTTTCCCAAATATTGGCTACAAGATAATGAATTTCAAATTATCGTCCAAGCTAAAGATCATAATTTAGAATTCAGTATTCTCGATCGGACGAAAACAAAATATTCTTTTGACGAGAGAAGCTCTGGGTTGAAATATTTTCTCAGTTACTTTATTCAACATAGGTCATATCGACCACCTAATAGCATCCCTGAAATTCTTCTCATGGATGAACCCGACACCTACTTATCCAGTCAGGCTCAACAAGATCTACTGAAGATTTTTGAAGAAGTTGCCAGTTCTGAAGATGGCACTCCCAGTTCTCAGGTAGTTTATGTTACTCACTCTCCTTTTCTCATCGATAAGAACCACTCTGAACGCATCCGTGTTTTGAATAAAGGAATTGGATATGAGGGGACAAAAGTAGTTAAGAGTGCTGCCAACAACCGCTATGAACCACTTCGTTCTTCATTAGGCGCATTTGTCGCTGAAACAGTTTATATCAGTCAGTGTAATCTTATGGTTGAGGGGACTGTCGATCAAGTTTTGCTGGCAGGTGCAGCAACTCATTTACTGCGAAGCGGTGCATCGAAGCGAGAAACTTTGAACTTGAATGAAATAACGATTGTGCCTGCTGGAGGAACTGGAAATGTTCCTTACATGACTTACTTAGCACGTAGTAGAGATACTGAGCAAGCAGCAGTGATAGTCCTTGTGGACAGCGACTCAGATGGTAACAAGGCAAAGCAACAACTGACAAAGGAAGAATATGGCTGGCAGAAGACTCCCTTACTCAAACCACGTTATGTACTTCAAATCGGTGACTTGAAGGAACGAGGAGTGAATTTTCCTGAAAAACTCAAAGAGCCTCAAATAGAAGATATTATTCCTTTGAGAATCGGTGTATTGGGAGCTAAAAAATATGCAAAGCATATCTGCGGGCTGGTAGATAGCGACATAAAAGATATCAAGGAGGAAGAGATTCAGAAAAAACTCGACGAAGGTGTGACAATGTTCAAAGCGATCAACTCCTGCGTTGAAGCGGCCTCGAAAGATAAACCCCATTTAGGAAAGCTTGCTTTTGCCAGAATCGTCATTGATGTAGTAAAAGATATTCACAAAAAAAACTGTAGCAACCCAAAAGATGTAGATGCAAAAGACTTAGATGCACTTAATAAGTTCAACTATAACTTTAAAATTCTGTTCCGCGAACTTGATGAGCGAATTGCTGAAGCAGAACTTGAGAGGACTCGTGAAAAGGCTTCAGAGAAGATCCTGGGTTTAGAGGATGGTTTCTTCAATAATCATCCGAACGGTGCTAACAAAGAAGACGCTGTTGTTTTTTTGCATAAACTGAATGTTTTGCTGGCAGGCGATACTAGCTTTGATGCTCAAGCAATTAAAAAAGCGGTTGAAGGTATCCGAACCGATTACCAACTTGAGACGAATCTAACAGAAAGGATTGAGAAATATAATGACTTTAAAAGAGAGGTTAAAGGTTTGAGATATCAGGGAGAAAAAAAATCCATACAAATTGCTGAGGAAGGCTAAAAATCTAAGGTGTTAGGAGCAGGCGAAAATTATCGCTATTTGCGATCGCCCTCCAATCACTTACAACAAATATGAGCATTAACGATAAACTTAAGAACATACTGATAGAATTACGATCGCACTTCGAGCAAATTTACGACAGCCGCCTTGTCACAATGGTACTCTACGGTTCCCAAGCGCGAGGCGATGCACATCCCGATTCAGATATAGATATTTTAGTCGTCCTCAAAGGGCAAGTCAATCCAGGCGAAGAAATTAAAAGAACTAGCCACATTCGAGCCGATTTGTCGCTCCAGAATGATGAAGTGATTAGCTGTCTGTTTATGGATGAACAGCGATTTATACACTACAACGGGCCTTTATTGAGGAACATTCGTAAAGAGGGAATAGCTTTATGAAACCCGAACAATTAGACTTACTTCTGAAAGCTCGTCAAAGTCTATCTGCGGCAAGGCTATTACTAAATAATGGTTTCCCAGACTATGCAGCATCTCGCGCTTATTACGCCATGTTTTACATTGCTGAGGCATTTTTAGATGGTGAAGGAATGTCTTTTTCCAGTCATGCCGCAGTGATTGGGGCTTTTGGGCGAGAATTTGCCCGTACAGGAAGACTTCCTGTTGAGTTTCATAGATTCTTAATCGATGCTCAAGATTTGCGAAATAGTGGTGATTATGGGGGACTTGATACTGTCACTGTCGAACAAGCTGCGGAGCAAATTAACTGTGGTGAGCAATTTCTCGAATTAGCTGAAAATGCGATCGGCACTCTACCACCGCCATAAAATAGGATACCTCAGATACCCGACTTATTGCAAACGTCGGGTATCTAAAAATAGTCCTGGACGCGCGGGGCCAGAAACCGGGTTTTTTACGAAAATCTTTCGTTCTAACCCGCAGATTAGGTAAAAAACCCGGTTTCTTTGGGCGCAGTGCATAAGTCCTGTCAAACAAGAACACCGCCCCTACAAATTAATGACTGCCCGTTCCCGCCGCCCGTTTAAACGCCTCATCCAACACTTCCGAAAGCGTCGGGTGAGTGTGCACTCGGAATGCTAAAGTGTGAACAGAATCCCGTTGCGCGATCGCATTTGCCGCCTCCTGAATCAAATCCGAAGCGTGCAAACCGAAAATGTGAACTCCCAACAATTCCCCAGTATCTTTCCGGTAAATCACCTTAGCCGTACCGTCGGTTTCCCCTTCAGCAATCGCCTTAGAATTTCCCTTAAAATAAGTCTTGACAGAAGCTACCTCAAACCCTTCAGTTTTTCCTAACTCCTTCGCCGCCGGTTCCGTCATCCCGACATAGCTAATTTCGGGGTGAGTAAACGCCGCCGCTGGGATGCTCAAATAGTCAATTTCTCGATCGCGCCCGCAGATATTTTCCACCGCAGCAATTCCCATTGCAGACGCAGCGTGTGCTAACATCATCTTGCCATTCACATCGCCGATCGCCCACAAATGCTTGACGGGTTCTCCCCCAGCCAAAACCTGCATCTTATCGTTAACCGGGATATAACCGCGCATCGTTTCCACAGCCACAGTTTCTAAGCCCAAATTCTTACTGACAGGAACTCGACCAGTCGCTACCAAACAAGCATCTACTTCCAAAACTTCGACAATTTCCTTCGTTTTGAAATCAGCTAATTCAATAATCACCGGCGAACCAGGAGTAATCTTTTTAGCCAAAACACCAACTTTTGTTTCAATATCGCGAGGTGTAATTAACACTCGTTCTGCTAACTTAGCAATATCTGGATCAAAAGTCGGCATCAACTGATCTAATGCCTCAATCATCGTGATTTCACAGCCCAATGCGCTGTAAATATCCGAAAACTCCAAACCGATATAACCACTACCAATAATTGCAATCCACTTCGGTAGCGTTTCCAATCTGACAGCATCGTCGCTAGTAAACACAGTTTTACCGTCAATTTCTATCCCTGGGGGGACGAAAGGAATCGAACCGGGAGCGAGAATAATATCCTTGGCAGTAATCGTTTTTTCGCCTTTATCGGTTTCGATCGTAATTTTTTGAGAACCGGCGATTTTTCCCCAACCTTGGATGATATCGACATTCAAACGCTTGAGGCTGTTCGTCAAGTCGCCACGCAGTTTGCTGACAATAGTGTTAGCATGATTGGCGATCGCCCCTCGATCGAACTCCACACTTCCCAACTGAATCCCCAAAGTCTTCAAATGGTGAGCATTCCGCAAATCCCGCACCCGCCCCGCAGCCGCCAACAGCGCCTTAGAGGGAATACAGCCCCGGTTGACACAAGTTCCCCCCATATCGCCCGCTTCGATAATCGCCACCTTCAGCCCGCAGCTAACCGCGTGTATGGCCGCCCCGTGTCCGCCCACGCCAGCGCCGATAATTGCTAAATCGTAATCAAATCCCTGAGTCACCTGATTCTCCTAGTGTTATTTCTATCTGAGACTTAAGCCAAAATACCGTATTTCCGTCGTTTCAAGTTGGTACGTTGCGATCGCAATTCTTGAACAACCGCGATCGTTGCATAAGTCCTGTCTCCTTATTCTCGACTAGACTAGGGTGAATTAGACAACTTTGACTAATAACTGAGATTTTTCAGAGTCGATGGTTTTGAGACTGTATCCCCTTGGTGGTTTTAATCCGGTTTTGAAGTCTAATATCTGTAAGCTTTGGGATAACCCAGAGTTTCTTTGTAATTTTTAGGGTTTTATGGAGGATACTGATGATGGAAGATGATAACCAAAAAGATTCACGTCGCGCTTCGGCTCAATCATTTTTTGAGTCCCTTGATGAACTGTTTGATTCTATAGAAGCCAGTAGCAATGAAGCGGCACAACCTCAGTCTCCCACAGTTGCGCCGAAGTCTTCGAGTCAGCCGAAGAAGGCTAGGCCTGCGAAAATTAATTTATCAGATTTTGAAGATGCGATCGCCGATTTGGAACAATTCATTCAGAAAAAGCACCAGAAACGCCCCGAATCGAATCAGTAGTGGTTGCACCAGAATAATATAGAGGAGACGGCAGTGCCGTCTCCCTACAATATAATTTCGGGTAGGGAAACGGCATTGCCGTCTCCTAATTTCGGCTACTAATAATTCCGATTCAATGTAATTTCGGGTAGGGAAACGGCATTGCCGTCTCCTAATTTCGGCTACTAATAATTCCGATGCCATGTAATTGCGGGTAGGGACACGGCATTGCCGTCTCCTAATTTCTAATAATTCCCTACAATGTAATTTCGGGTAGGGACACGGCATTGCCGTCTCCTAATTTCGGCTACTAATAATTCCGATTCAATATAATTTCGGGTAGGGAAACGGCATTGCCGTCTCCTAATTTCGGCTACTAATAATTCCGATTCAATATAATTTCGGGTAGGGAAACGGCATTGCCGTCTCCTAATTTCTAATAATTCCCTACAATGTAATTTCGGGTAGCGACACGGCATTGCCGTCTCCTCAATTAGCCCATCAGCAAAAATTAGGACACGGCAGTGCCGTTTCCCTACAATTTTCACAAAGAGTAAATTAGGGAATATATTTACTATTAATCGCTTGATTTTTGAGCTTTGATTGCTGCTGAGGCAATCGATGCGATCGCACTTCGATGGCCCCATCGCGAATCGCATCCAAAGATATTTCAACTTCCTCAATATCATGACGCAACTTCACCGCAATGTCAGCACCATTAATAATTGCTCCCAACAATCGTGGCGATTTACTCGACTCCTCGTCGTCATATTCCAGCAACTGATCCGCAGCTTCAGACAACATACTAGACAGAGTATAACCAGGCCGCGCTACCAAAATGATACCGTCAGTATAGGGTTCCAAAGTCAGCGCGTCGTTGCATTCACTCAAAGCCGGAGAGTCCACAACTACAAAATCAAAGCGGTTGCGAACATCCTCAAATAACCTCCGCATTTCGCTCGATTCTAGTATGCCCGCAGCCTGTCGCAAAAATCCTGGACTTGGTATGACATATAGGTTTTCCACATCTGGAACTAAACGGACACACTCGCTGATATTGCCGTAATAGTGCAAAGGTTCCACCGCCGCCAGAGGATCGATCGCAATTTTCAACGATTCAATGTGAGAAGCCGATCGCAAATCTGCTTCAATTAATAAAGTCCGTTTGCCCGATCGAGCCGACGCAATTGCCAAATTGTAAGCACTAAAAGTTTTCCCCTCCTCACTAGCCGCCGAAGTCAATAACACCACCTTCACTGGTTTGCCCCCAATCCGGCGTAAATTAGTCCGCAGTCGCTCGTAAAACTCCAAATAGGGCGAATTGATCTCCAAGGCGATCGGCATCTCCAAGCCATAGGAATCAAGGATAGAAACCTCTGGTAAAACAGCCAGTATCGGCACTTCCTTTTCCACCAAAGCCGCCCGCACTTCTTCCCAACTATAAAACCTGCCATTGAGCATTCCCAGCAAAAATATTAGCCCGCCACCCAACAGCAATCCCACAAATCCTCCCACCGCCAACATCACCGGTAAACCTCTCTTGGTAGACTCAACATCGGCAGTTTTTGGCAGTTGGGCGATGGTCAAACTTCCGGTTGTTTCTGCTACCGCCGCTTCAGCATCTACCAACGCCGACTGCATTTTATCGTAGAGAGCTCTTTTGAACCCGACTTGTTGTGCTAATCGCGCTTGTTCTAATTGTTTGTTAGGAATTGTCGCGTGTTGTCGGCGCAATTCTCGTTCGGTTTTTTCGACTCCTTTGATTTGCTCTTGTACAACTTCTTTTTGTGTTTGCAAAGCAATCAAATTTTGAGCTAACTGTTGTCTGGATGGATCTAATGAAGAATCTATCCGAATGCGATCGGCACTTTGGAGCGGAGCAGCAACCCCATTACCGCCGAGTACCTCAGATTGTCGCTGCTGCAACTGTTGATCAAAAGCTTGTTTTTGTTTGAGCAATTCTACAATTTTTGGGTGTTCTTCCTGCAAGTCACTGCGGAGAACTTTGAGCTGAGATTCGAGGGAAAAAATTTGCACTCGCAGTTGTCCAATAATCGGATCGGCGGAGAGTGCTTGAGCGACGTAAGCTTGCTCTACATTCAATCCCAAGCGATTCTGCAAGCTTTTAAGTTGAGCTTCAATTCCGGCTAATTGGACTCGCAGTTGCCGCTGTTGCTGTTCGCTACCCGTGATTGCTTGGGGTAAAAGACCGCTTTGAGCTGCTAAAATAGAGGTTTGTTCTCGTTTTTCGTAAGTTTCCAGTTTTCTTTCTGCTTCTCTGAGTTCCTGTGTTACTTTTGGCAAGCGTTGGTTAATTTGGGTAATAGTCTCACGCAGTCTGGAAGTATTAATGGTTTGGCTGCGAGCCACCATTTCTTTCATCAATGCCTCTGCTACTATTTCGGCTTTTTTGCGATCGGCATTTTTGTACAATACTTGAATCAAAGCACTGGGGTCATTACTCTTACCAGGCATCTTGACTTTCACATCATCTTTCAGTTTTTTAGCAGACATTTTTACTTGTGTCGCTGCTGCTTCAATGACTTTTTGATCCAGCAACATATCTTGAGTTATTTCTTGTCCTTCCTGTTGAATTTTAGTTGTAGTCGATGAAAAAATCACCGTCGGGCGGCGGTAGGCTAGCATACCTGATGCCACGTAAATCGGCCGTGGAGTTGGCTGCACAGCCACTACTCCCGATACGCCCACAGTTACAACCAGAGTAGCCAATCCCACCAATTTGTATTGGTCGAAAGCAATTAAATAACGCTTGACAACTGATAAAGTCATAAGAATTTTAGATTTTAGATTTTGGATTTTAGATTATTGACTGTTAACTGTTGACTGTTAACTGTTGACTGTTAACTTTAAACTACATCATAACCAATGCCCAATACCCCATGCCATGCCCCATGCCCAATGCCCAATGCCCAATGCCCAATAACTACTTATTAGAATTATTAGGCACGAACAGATTGTTTACTCCATTTCTCAACTGTTCAAAGAACAAAATAAAGCCCAAGATATCGCGAAATGGTCGAGTAAAACTATTGATGGCAAAACCAACTCGCTCTACCAGATTTCGACCAATCACAATCACATCATTATCTTGCAACATCGGATTCTGAGAAAGATTACCCTCCAAAGCAGCTTTAGCATCTATCTTCCGATTGATAGCTCTACCTTCCTTTTGGTCAAACCGAATTAGGGCAATGTGCCGCAAGTTAGCCAGATTTACAGGCAAGTTGTTGAGAGCATCCAAAAAGGTACTGCCATTTTCGATATAGAAAGAAGTCAGAACACCACTAGCGTAACTCAAAACTCGAACGTAAATCCGAGGTTTGATTAAGGTAGAGCGCGAAACCAAAGTCCTGTCGTAGTCAACGTTTTTGCTGGTAGGATCCAGTTCTGGAACAATAATCGCATCTCCAGAAGCTAGGGGGAAATCAAACAAATCCCTCGCCCTTGCTAGGGGAGTGTAGAGGTCGATTGGCTCCTCGATAGATGTGCCGTTTACCAGTGTCCGTCGCACTCGCACCGCCCGCAAATCTGCTTTTCCCGTGACTCCTCCCGCAGCCACCAAAGCCGCAGAAATTCGCCCAGTACCGATGGGAAGCGTGTAAAAACCTGGTTTGCTGACTTCTCCGGTGACGGTGACTTGGACGGGGGTTGTGGCCGCAGCGAGGCTGTATCTGGATGCTAAATCTTGATCGGATTTGCGATCGGGCGTAGCTTGTTGATAGGGTACAACGATCGCATCTCCGTCTTCTAAACGCAAATCTGGTGGAGCAATTCCAGTTTGTAACGGTGTCAAAATGTCAACTATTTGTTCAGCAATAGCGCCAGATGGCAGTGTTCGCCGCACCCGTACTGCTCGCAGTTCAGCAGTAGGAGTAGTACCACTGGCGGCTGCCAGGGCGGCAGGAAGTAGAGGGGTTTGCAGGGGATAAAAACCGGGTCTGGCAACTTCTCCTGTCACCGTCACGACTACAGGCCGCTGAACTAGCAAGGAGGCGAAGACTTGCGGATTTTTGATAAATTGGGTGAAGCGTTCGCGGAGGCGCTGCTGTGCTTCTTCCACGGTGAGTCCACGCAAATTTACAGTGCCAATCAGAGGCAGTATAATTATCCCTTCAGGGCTGATAGCACCCGTAAAATTCAGTTCTGGGAAGCGCTGAACTTGAATCGAAATCTGGTCTCCAGGGCCTAGTCGGTAGGGTCGATTGCGAAATGCTGGGTTGATGTCCCGGTTGGGTCTGGCTGGCCTTTGTGTTGGTGCTGGTTCTGGCGGGCGATCGAGCAATTCGGAACTGGGAATAATCGGTTGTGCTAAACTCTTTTGAGGAAAAACTTGGTCATTGAAACCCCAAAATAAAGCGGTAAAAGATAGAGTCCAAGCAGTTGAGTAAAGACCTGCCAGGGAAAAAGCAACATAATTTTTATTCATTTTAAAATCTCGATAATTCATGCTAAATTAAATCATTTTTGATCAACTGCATTCCCCCAATGCCCTACGCCCAATGCCCAATTCCCTGTTTGGCCAATTCCCATTATTTTATAAAGTTTCTGCGATTAATTTAGCCTGAACAATTTTGCCAAGAGATTCAAGGATTGGTTCAGCTATCTTAATATCAGCGTTCGGTTGAATGGGAAGAATTATGCAGACAGCTACCCAGGAGGCACGGCGATTTGATAGTCTAGCGATGCTATCTTCCCAAAACCAGCGACTGGTGGCGCTCGAACCCCCGTTTCGCCAAGCGTACCACTGTAAGACTGCAAAGGTTTGTTGGGGATTTTGGGCAGTCCGGCTGCGGAAAAACCGGGCTTCGATGGTTGCAGTCTTTGTGTTTGGTACTGATGTTAAATTAACTGTAAACGGCAAAGTGCGATCGGCATCAGTTTGCCACCGATGAAACCCTTTGATATCCACCCATTCCACCTGGGGATGGTCTTTTGGGCCATTTTGAGGCAACAACAATAAAACTGCAATTGTTTGATTATTTTGAATTTCTTGAACTAACCACCTGTGTCCACCAATTATTACATGATTCTGGGTGCGAAGAGTCCGCCAACCCGGAAGTATCAACCCATTTTGACGTAAAGTTTTCAGTTTCTTGAGGTTAACAACTGGTGGTGGGTTTGTCCAGGGCCACCGTCCCGTCACATAGCCCGGAATTGCTACTACTCCAACAAGTACCAGTAAAAACACAAGTACGATAATTTTAGATAATTGGTATCGCCTGAGTAGTTTGCGTGCTAAAATCATTTTTTTAATTGCCAGACTGGGCTGGGAAATATTTTTCCATTCCGTTGAGCAGAAGTATCAATAAACCTAGTATACAAGCAGAATACAAATCTCCCCCCCATCCTGCGTGTAGCCAAGTAAAAAGCCCCACCTTCTGGGTGCCATAAAAGTATGTTAGCAAAGCGTTGCGGAGAATGTTTGAACTGATGCTAATAATAGATGTACCTGCTAAGAACAAAATGCTTTTTTTGTATGAACTGGAAACTCCTGCCCAATCGAGTAAGATTAAACTGACATACAGACTGGTAAACAGCATTTTTAAACCTGCACAGTGCGGGGCAACTTCTACAATCTGATCGTTTACATACAGATAAATTTCTTCAACTCTCACGTTAAGTCCAGCTTTGATTAATATTAAGCCTGATGTTTGAGCAATGAAGTGCTGTAAGGGCAAAGCGTAGGGTTCTATTAAGTAAGGAATGTGATTCGGTGAGCCTAGAAATACAAATAATAGTGGTATTCCTTGCAATCTTAAGCCGGATATTCCTTTTAAGCACAAGCAAATGCTACCTAGCATTAATGGGAAGGATAAATTCACTAAATCGCTCAATCTACTCAGATAAAAAATCGTCGCTAGTACCAGCAAAACTCCTCCTAAAGGATGTGGGGAGTTGGGCAACTTACGCCAGCTATTTAGGTTGGTCCAAGCTATGTAAGCTGCATAGGGCAAACCAAGTAGTCCGTGGCTGAAGTATTCGTGTTCTATGCTGATGTTTTTGTTGAACCATCCGTCATACCAGTGTACTAGCAGTGGAGCATAAAGCAGCACTAGGAGTACCATAATACTTTCCCCTAGGAGGTATCGCTTGAGGACAATGCGAACTTGGCGCTGGATGTGCATGATTTTAAGAGTTTTGAGTTCAAGAGTTTTTAATTTGTGACTCAAAAGCTTTGAGAACCGATTTTCTACTGATTGAGACATCCACGGGGTGCATCTCAATGAGTGTAAGGGCGAAGCATTCCGGCAGATAATTTATGAGTTAAAAGCAGAGATTTACTGCCGGAATGCTTCGCCCCTACGAATATATTTGCAAAACTAAGATGCACCCCATCCACGTTTTGATTTTTATGAACAATTTAGCTACTAATTGATAATTCGATCGCAGCAACAACCTGCTCAATCTGAGTATTACTCAATCCGGGATATATTGGCAATGATAAAATCTGTTGACACAGGGTTTCTGTATTGGGAAAGTCCCCTGGATTGCCCAAATTCTGGTAGGCGGGTTGAAAGTGGCAAGGTACGGGATAGTGAATCCCTGTTTGAATACCGTTGTCGGCGAGTTTTGCTAGAAGGGTATTGCGGTTAATTGGGCTTTTTTCAGTAACTTGAATCACATAAAGGTGATAAATGTGACCGCTGTTGCTGTGGTTGGCGATCGGTATAATGCCTTTGTGTCTAAGGGGTTCTAGTAGAGTATTGTAGTATTGGGCGGCTAAAGTGCGATCGCGATTCCATTTTTCTAAGTAGGGCAATTTAACGTTGAGTACGGCTGCTTGCAAATTGTCGAGGCGGCTATTAGTACCGATTTCTGTGTGTAAATATTTACTTGGTGCGCCATAGTTGCGTAGAGTTCGCATTTTTTGTGCTACCTCTGCATCATCGGTAATTAACATTCCGCCATCGCCAAAGGAACCGAGATTTTTGCTAGGATAAAAGCTGAATGCTGCTGCTTTGCCAAAGGAACCTGCATGGTATCCTTCTCTGGAAGCTAAATGGGCTTGGGCTGCATCTTCAAATATGATTAAATTGTGGCGATTACCCAAGTCTAAAAGTTTGATAGGCGATACCATTTGACCGTATAAATGCACCGGGATAATTGCTTTAGTTTTCGAGGTAATAGCTGTTTCGGCTGCTGCTAGGTCAATGAGAGCAGTTTCCGGGTCACAATCTACGAGAATAGGTATAGCCTTCGCTTGAATTACGCCAATTATGGTGGCGATAAAGGTGTTGGCTGGAATGATAATTTCGTCCCCTGGCTGAATCCCGCAAGCTTGGAGTCCGAGGGAAATTGCATCTGTTCCACAAGCTACTCCTATACCATATTGTACACCACAAGCTCCAGCAAAGGTTGTTTCAAATTCTGCCAGTGCTTCACCTAAAATAAAGTCTCCTTGCTGGATAATTTTGCCCATTACTTGTTCTATTTGGGATTGAATTGGTTTGTGTTGCAGGGAGAGGTTGACAAAGGGAACTTTTAATGGTTTTTCGCTCATAAAATATCCGAATAGCAATTATTAATATTAACACTAATATAATTTCAAAAAGTTCGTTAAGATAGAATTAGATAATTTCACTCCATTCAAACTCATGAAATACAAAAAACTCGGTGATAGCGACTTGTCAGTGTCCGAAATTTGTTTGGGTACGATGACTTACGGTCAGCAAAACACTGTGGAAGAAGCGGCAAAACAACTCGATTTTGCGATCGCCCAAGGTGTCAACTTTATCGATACAGCGGAAATGTATCCTGTCCCCGGAAATCCAGCAACCCAGGGTAAAACAGAGGAATATATCGGTGAATGGTTGGTCAAGCAACAACGGGATAAAGTCATTATAGCGACTAAAGTGGCGGGTCGAAGTTCTCGATTAAAGTGGATTCGGGATGGCAAAAACCAGATCGATCGCGCAAATGTCGAAAAAGCACTCAACGACAGCCTGAAACGCTTGCAAACTGATTATATCGACCTATATCAGATCCACTGGCCCGATCGCTACGTGCCACTATTCGGCGCACCAGACTACGAAATCGCTCAAGAACACGAAACCGTACCAATTCTCGAACAGTTAGAGGTATTTGCTGACTTGATTAAAGCTGGCAAAATCCGCTATTTAGGTTTGAGTAATGAGACACCTTGGGGAGTTTCTGAGTTTTGTGAATTGGCTGAGAAACATGGCTTACCGAAAGTTGTTTCAATTCAGAATGCTTTCAGTTTGAGCAATCGGACATTTCACATGAATTTGGCAGAAACTTGCCGTTTTAAGAATGTGGGATTGATGGCTTATAGTCCTTTGGGTTTTGGGATTTTAACGGGTAAATACTTGAATGGAATCCCCGAAAATTCGCGGCTGGCTTTGTTTGCGGGATTCGGTCAGCGTTACGATAAAACGAATCTGAATGATGCGGTGAAGGCTTATTTGGAGATTGCTGGTAAGTATAATTTAACTCCGGCGAAGATGGCTTTGGCTTATGTGCGATCGCGCTGGTTTGTCACGAGCACAATTATCGGTGCTACTAGCCTCGAACAGTTGGAAGAAAATCTCGGTAGTTTGGAGGTGGAATTGGATAAAGAGATTGTAGCAGAAATCAATGCGGTGCACGCTAAGTATCCGAATCCGACACCGTAAGTTAATTAGTAGGTTGGGTGGAGGTAACGAAACCCAACTTACTTTTTTTATAATATCATGTTATGTTGTACAAATCAAGAAAATAGAGAAATGGCAAAAATTAACCTTACTTGTGCAATAATCAAAATAAATTATGATAGCAAAGTATACAAAATTTAAAACTAGATGGCTAACCTTAAACCTCAAAAAGAAAAGTTGAGTTCTAAGATTCCGGCTGGGGTAAGTGGATTACGGCAAGCCTTTCATTCTCATCTTAGCGCCTATGAAAAAACAAAAGATACTTTTTCTACTTCCTCTTACCTGCTTCTCTTCTATGCAGCCGAATGCGGAATGAAGAGAATTTGGCTGATACGCAACAATTTGAATACAACAAATGATATTTCCGACCCCACACTCCTCTCTCGTGACGGTCATAATTTAGATAGGTGGAAAAAAGAACTCAGAATTTCTGCTAGCATTGGAGACACACCCCATTTCAGTCTGGCTAGTGATGGATCGGATTTAGGTATAGAGAAAGCTCATCAGCTATGGCGGTATGGGATTCGCATGGACTCTGACAAAGAAAAAAGAGTGGTTGAGTGGTTGGAAAAAGTTTGCCATTGGGTTAAAAAAGAGGACAGAAATCGATGATTCCGTCAGATATTCGTCTATATACTTGGGTTGATGTAGAACAAGTCTTGCTGCGAATGCAAGAGCAAAATAAGTGGCCAGAATGGTTGGTTTGGGCGAGGGCTTACTGGGATGAGTTAACGATAGGAATTCGTCCGGGTACTCAAGCACAAGCTTCAGCTTGGCTGCAAGATGTCTACGATCCTCGCTACCGACTTCATTCACAGCCAGAAATAGTACAGGGTTTAATTATTTTAGAAAGTTTACCTGAGAGTGAACGTACCCTACCGATTTTTTTCGAGGAAACAGAAGAACAACCGCCGATTCCTAGATTGACGCCCAGTTTATCCAGGCCAGGAGTGCTTTGGCAACGGTGCCAAGATATTGAACGTCCATATAATTTATCCCCAGATGTTCCGCCAGTAGTTGCTTTTCATTCCTTTAAAGGTGGCGTTGGACGCACAACTCATGCTCTAGCTTTAGCACAGGCTCTAACGGAAGATAAACATAAAGTGCTCCTGGTAGATGGAGACTTAGAAGCACCTGGAATTAGTTGGGTTTTTGAGCGCCGATTACCTAATCCTAGTGTCTCCTTTGCTGACCTGATCGCCCTCGTTCACGGCGATGCTTCTCCTGACGCTGTTGATGCTGTTCAATTAGTAGCAGATAGGATTCAAAATGCTCTAATTGATGGAATTTATGTGTTGCCTTCTTTCCGTTCAAACGAAAAATTTACTGCTTTAGAAATCCGACCAGAACATCTTTTTCAAAGTGCTAAAAACCCTTTTATATTAACGAATATTTTAGCTAGTCTCGGCCAAGCTTTAGGCGCTGATTTTGTGATAGTAGACCTGCGGGCTGGACTTTCTGAACTTTCTACAGGTCTAATTTTAGATCCGCGAGTGTACCGTATTTTTGTTACCACTTTAAGCGCACAGTCTATTTCAGGAACAGTCAGACTTCTAGAGCTTCTTGGAGAAAGGGCGCTTTCGAGGAGAGATACTGAACCATTGCCTGCATTGATTATTAACCAGATTCCCGACCAGGAGCGCTCCAGCGATATAGTATTGGAAGCGGAAACTAAATTACTGGAAGCTGCTAGTCCGTTTTTAGGGGAAGGTGGCGAACCTGTGAGAGTCTTGACATCATTTACTGATGGTTTACTGGTTTTGCCTCCTACTTGGGAAGAGGTAGTCACTCGTCTGTTGCGATCGGGAATTGTGGATGCTGTACGTCCACTCGTAGAATGGTTGCCCGTTGTTCAGCGCAGCGCACCTATGGAAGACCCCCCTTCTAGCTTGAATTCCCAAAGAGAAGAACTGAGCAAGATAGCCAAACAATTAGTATTTGCAGAAAATGCAGAAGTCAATGACTTTTTAGCTACCACTCCCTTGCGACACTTGGCTTCCGATCACCGCCGTCGTCTGCCTATTGCAGTAATAGTTGGTGCCAAAGGTTCAGGTAAAACTTATACTTTTCTCCAGATTGTTTGCCGAAAAAATTGGCAACAATTTGCTATCGATGCTGGTGCAATAGATGTTCAAACTAACGCGGTTATTTGCCCGATTATAGAGTCAAGTAATCTGCAAGAATCGGCTCAGAAGATAGTCCGAGAAGTGCGAATAAATGCCGCAGAGGTGTTGGGTTTCGAGCAGCCGAAAGATGCCAGTTCTCTTCGTGACTATATCAGAGAAGGTTATCGGCTGAATCTTCACGAAGGGGAGTGGCGCGATCGCTGGTTAAATGTTATAGCTTGGGGTGTTGGTTTCGAGCATACAAAAACAAAATCCCAACAAGCAGATACTACAATAGAAAATGCTGGGAGAAGATTAACTGAGTATCTAGCCGTCGGTAAAAAACAACTGGTTGTGGTTATTGATGGCTTAGAAGACCTTTTCCAAAACTTTGCTAGCGATAGCACTCAACAAACTGCTATTCGATCTTTGCTTCAAGATGTCCCTGAATGGCTGGGGCAACAGCCTAGTCTTCCATTAGGTATTATCATTTTTGTGCGACGCGATATGGTGCTTGCTGCTGTGCATCAAAATCCTGCTCAAATGATTGCTAGGTATGAACCTTATGCTTTGCAGTGGAATCGGGAAGAAGCTCTAAGACTGGTTGCTTGGGTTGCTAATTTAGCGAAAATACTTCCGGGTATTAATATTACAAAACTTCAGGATATGAGTGAAGTCGAGCTGACTGAAGCTTTAATACCTTTATGGGGTAAAAGACTGGGAAGTGAGCGATCTAAAGAAGCAGGTTCTGCCAGATTTGCGATCGCAGCGCTGTCAGATTTCCGAGGACAAATTCAAGCAAGAGACTTAGTACGTCTGCTACATTTAGCTGCCCAGAAGTCTGTCGATGATACCCGTTGGGAAGACAGAATACTTGTCCCGACTGCGATTAAAGGGGCATTGCCTGAATGCAGTAGCGAGAAAATACAAGAAATTGAAAATGAAAACACTAGCTTGAAAAATGTATTTGCTAAGTTGCGAAAGTTACCAGCAGAAAACCGAAAAATTCCCTTCACGAGGGAGATGATGGAACTCTCAGTAGAAGAAATGAAAATCTTAGAAGATAATGGTGTAGTCATCCGTGAAAATGATGAATATTATATGCCGGAAATTTTCCGTTGGGGGTTAAGATTTTCACTGACGGCTACTGGGCGTCCGAGAATTATAGCTTTAGCACGCCGTGCTGGACAGAAGTCTTGAGAGAAACAATTATAATTTTAACTAATGCGGATCGACTGTCTCGCCATCACCGAGGGGGATTGCTTCGATTAAATTCACTGCATCGAATAATTAAAATTTGCTCATTGATGTCCATTCTTCAACCCGCGAAGGCGGGTTTTGTTTGTGTAGACGCGGTTTCAACCGCCGGGTTTAATGTCCCAATAACTTATCCCGCAAATGCTTAATTCGATCGCGCAATTTACCCGCCTCCTCAAACTCCAACTTCTTCGCCGCCTCCTTCATCTGCCCTTCCAAACGCCCAATCAACTGAGGAATCTCATCCAAAGATAAGTCATTCACCTGTTCGTAAACCTCCTCCAACTGCTGAGAATTCAGCTTTCTGGACACGTCTAAAAATGCCAAAATCGCATTGGTAGATCGCTTTTTGGCGATCGGCTGCGGCGTAATCCCGTGCATCTTATTATACGCCAACTGGATTCCGCGACGGCGATCGGTTTCATCGATCGCCTTAACCATACTATTCGTCAAATTATCCGCATACAAAATCGCCTGTCCCCGAATGTGCCGCGCCGCCCTCCCAATCGTTTGAATCAAAGAACGTCCCGATCGCAAAAACCCCTCCTTATCCGCATCCAAAATCACCACCAGAGACACCTCCGGCAAATCCAAACCTTCCCGCAACAAGTTCACCCCAATCAATACATCAAACTTGCCATCCTGCAAATCTTGGATAATTTC
>JAYTZD010000328.1:0-13295 GCA_043742065.1 Oscillatoriales bacterium | reverse complement strand
GATCGCTACCAAAAGGCTGAATACAGCAGTGGAAGTCCCAGCCACCGAGGTGGAATGCCGCAAACACAAAAAGTTCTGTTTCCCGCGTAATTTCCGATGTTAACTGCAATTGACCGATCGCCAGAGTCATTGATCCCATCCGCTGCATCTGGAAATCTAGCTGCTGGGCCTGATAGCAGTAAACTCGTTGTTCGCGGGGATATTTGGCAAACAGGGAACTGATGGCGTAGTGGGCTGCAACTTGTTTGAGACTGACTTGGGCTGTGGTAACGAGTTGGCGGTAAACTTCTGCCCCTGTTTTGAAGCATTCAACATTACTTGGTGCTAAGTCAAGCCGATCGACAAAATCCTTTTCTAACTGGATACCGCTAACTTCTGCGGCTAATTCCACAGCCCTAGCTGCGTAGCGCAAAATCTGCACACCTTCGGGGCGAGATATTTCTTCAAAAAACCAGCCGCAGCTAGTGAACATCAACAGGGCGTGGCGCTGCATTTCCAACAGTCGCAATGCGTCTACCTGTTCTGCTGCGTCTAGAGGGTGAATTTGATGTTTGGACAGGAATTTGTCAACATTGGCCTGGGTGCGATCGCCTATAACATCAATATATTCATCTCGTGCCGCCCAGGGATCGCGGAACAATTTGCGCCCCGCTTCCTCATAAATCGGAATCAGTCGATCGCGCAACCAATTCAGAGTATCCCGCAAAGGCTTTCGCCATTTGAGATGCCATCCACCGCCACCACCGCAGCCACAATCATCTTGCCAGCGATCGACCCCATGAGAGCAACTCCAAGCCGTGACGGGCTTCAGTTCCACTTCCCAAGCACTGGGATTTTGGCTTAAATAGTGAGCAAAGTTCGTCACTGTCCAGCCACGGCGGGGAAACTCTTCTGTAAAAGCGTAGGCGAGGCATTTTTCGGTACTGTTTTTGTGGTGTCCGAAGGTTTCGCCGTCCGTCGCCACTGCGATTAATTGGGCTGGCCGGTGGTCTCCGCGCACCGCTTGACCCAAACGCCCTGCTAGGTGGTTACTGGTGCTGAGAACGTCGTTGAAGCCCATATCCCGCGAAATCGGGCCATCGTAGAAAAAGATATCGATGTAGGGAGTATTAGTTGTCGCTTCAGAATTGTGGCCGTTTCCGTGGCTAGAGTTATGACTGCTAAGCGGGGAGAGTTGGTTGGAAACCGCCCATCGCAGTTCTGGTTTCAAGTAGCAGCGGTAGGGGCGAGTCGGATCGATTTGACCGCCCCCGACTTCGTGCCATTCGGGATTGCTATTGTCATGGCTGGGAAGTTCGCGACAGCGTTCGGCTTGGGAGGGGGCCAGGACAATGAAACGAATGCCTTCAGCGACCAAAACTTCGAGGGTGGCGTAGTCTACGGCGGTTTCGGCGAGCCACATTCCTTCGGGATCGCGATCGAACCGGGAACGGAAATCGGCAACTCCCCAGCGAATTTGAGTATGTTTGTCTCGCTCGTTAGCGAGGGGCATGATGATGTGATTGTATACTTGGGCGATCGCATTGCCATGACCATTGAGTCTTTGACAGCTTTTGCGATCGGCCTCGATAATCCGCTGATAGACTTCCACATCATAGCGTTCCAGCCAACTCATTAGGGTTGGGCCGATGTTGAAGCTGAGATATTCGTAGTTATTGACGATTCCCGCGACTTCGCCGCGATCGTTCAGGATGCGCGCAAAGGCGTTGGGGCGGTAGCACTCCTTGTCGATGCGTTCGTTCCAGTCGTGGAACGGATGGGCACTACCTTGGCGCTCGATCGCATCTAGGTAAGGATTTTCGCGCGGTGGCTGGTAGAAGTGCCCGTGAACCGTCACGCACACTCCGGTTGCTGTCGCTGCCATTTTTGGGGTTCCAGCCGTTATTTCCTCTCGATCGGAAAAAGTTAGCTGATCAGATTTAGTTTGAGAAATGGAAACCATTCGATCGAATCCTCAAGTAGTTAAAGACAACAAAAACAGCAAAATTAATTGCAGAAACTTTAGACAGCCGGCATTTCAGCGTCAGGCATCTGTCGTGGCTCATTTTGGGTAAACAAATTTTGATACATCAGTAGTAGTAGTAGTAGTGTGGGCAAAGCATTCGTTCCAAGATGGCAATCATAGATCCCTGGGTTTTTCCGTAAATGCTTTGGTGTTGAGTTAGTTAAAAAATGTACTGTTCCTGCTTTCTGACACTTTCGACCCATTTCAGGTTAGTGTTCGCAGGGTTGCTGATTGAATTTTTATTTACATGGCTGGATCCTAAAGTATAAACACTTAAATTGCAAGTTTCTGTCCCAAAAATTTAATATTTGGCAATAAATCTTGATCTGTGGTGTTTTGTAGGGGTATTCTGGGGGCGATCGGGCCTTGGAGTGTCCTTACCGAAAATAATACTGTAGGGACACGGCACTGCCGTCTCCTAATTTCGGCCACTAATAATTCCGATGAAGAGAGGATTTGATATGATGAGTTATTTTGTAAATGCCCAATTTCAAAATGTTGAGGCTTAAATCAGCGTGGATCTGAACACCAAAAAAGAGGAATTTAGCTATGCTTATGTCTATGGGGTAACAGCCTCTGCCGGCTACTCATTCCAAATAGCTCCGCGTCCCTTAGATGCAGAAGGAGTTGACGTAATTCTTACAGGTTTGGGACCATCAAAATCAACGCGCCGCCCTCGCCTAGATGTCCAAATAAAATGCACCTCCAGAAATTTACTCGATAATGAACTTATCAGATATCCCCTAGAAGTGAAAAACTATGAAGAATTAAGGCTAGAAAACCCCTTTGTCCCCCGCATTCTCATTATCGTTTTAGTACCAGACAGCGAAGAGGATTGGTTGCGCCAGTCTCAACAAGAACTTTGCCTTCGCTATTGTGGCTATTGGGCATCATTGCGGGGGCTACCGCCCACCCAAAATCAAAATACTATCACTGTTCAAATACCCACACAAAACATTTTCAACAGAGATGCTTTAAAAACTCTCATGCAGCGCATTGAATCAGGAGAACTCCTATGATAGTAACAGTCCGTGACCCCGATATCCTCAAAACCTTAGAACCGCTTCAAGTCGCTGCTTACTTACAAACACACGGATGGCACGAACAAAGTCGAGACGATGACAAATCATCCATCTGGACTCGCAAGAATGAAGCAGGCGAAGACTACGAAATCTTGTTAGCTCTAAAACCAAAAATCAGCGGTTTTGCTCTGCGGATGTACGAAGTCATGGAAACCCTAGAAATTGCAGAAAATCGCTCTCAACTTGAAATATTAGCAGACCTGATTACCTCACTTCCCAATATTACCTTGGAGGGAATTGTGATGCAAATCCATACCCCAAATGCCCACAAATTAAGTGGCGAAATTACTCTCCTTGGCATTGTCGCTGACAAATTGCGAAAAATTCAAACTTCACTCGGAGACAAAGATTATATCCTGGCAATCAAAGCTTATCAAGAACGCTTACCTATTCTCTGTACGGGCGACTTAATCAAAGACAACAACACCTTCATCCTCAAAAACCCCCACAATTTAACCCTCGATGAATTGTGGTAAAACTAACGAAGAGTTTGTCGAATATCTGTTACCACCGGTACAGCCTCCGACTTCTCGGTCGTCATCAGGGGGCTGGCTTCGATGATGTGAATATTGCCGATCGGTCCTTTGATAATTGTCGATCGCATAAAATCTCCTCCTAAGTTTTAATTTTCTAAGTCATACCAGAAGCGCAACTCAAATCAAAGGTAGTCTGATCGATCGGAATCTGCACCATAAACTCTGTCCCCCCATCCAGAGTCGAAACACAACTGATTTGACCTCGATGTTTTTCCACTACAATATTGTGACAAATAGACAACCCCAAACCTATACCACTTCCCACGGGTTTTGTAGTAAAAAATGGGTCAAATATTTTATCACAAACTTTCTCACTCATCCCACAACCATTATCAGCAAAAAGAATCACAATCGTACTAGAATTCGCTAATGGCGATTCCGAGATATCCATTTTTGTACTAATCGTAATCCGGCGCGGTGATGATTGAGTTTCCAAAGCATCAATAGCATTAGCGATTAGGTTCATAAATACCTGATTCAACTGACTAGCATAACACTGGATTTTTGGCAATTCACTGTAATCTTTAATAATCTCAATCTCGTTGCCATTATTTGAGTCATTGAGTCGGTGTTGCAAAATCACTAAACTGTTGTTGATGCCTTCATGAATATCCACTAACTTGTATTCTTTTTCGTCAAGGCGGGAGAAATTTCGCAAAGACAACACAATCTTGCTAATCCGAGATGCACCATCTTTCATCGACTTCAACAGTTTTGGATAATCATCTGCGATGAAATCGAGATCAATATTATCCAATTTTTTCCTAACTTCTGCTACTGGTTGGGGGTAGTTGTTTTGGTACAATGCGACTAGATGAAGCAAGTCTCGCGCATAGTCCATCGCTACAGTAATATTGCCGTAGACGAAGTTGACCGGATTGTTGATTTCGTGAGCAACCCCTGCCACTAGCTGACCTAAAGAAGCCATTTTTGCCTTTTGTACCAACTGAGCTTGAGTGTTTTTGAGTTCAGTTAAAGTTGCTTCAAGTTGCTGCGCGTAGGATTGAATTTCTTGATAAATTTGAGCTTGTTTAATCGCAATTGCAACAGAGTCAGCAACTGCACAGAGTAATTCTACTTCAAAAACCTGCCAGTAGTACGATCGATTTTCTTTCACCACACAGATACTACCCCAGACTTTTGAGTCAACCTTGAGCGGTACGAACAACCACGCGCCAGCGGATAGTTTAGTTAAGCGTTTTTCGATTTCGTTAGAAGCAGTATTCGTGTCGTCAATTCTTACAATTTCTGATTGTTTAAGTCGATCGGAAATTTCATTGTCAACATCGGAAATTTCTAGTCCTAAAGTTGTTTCTAGCTGCGTGGAATCATAATACTCGGATATGTTAATCCATATTTTTTTATCCGGCAAATATTGGGCAATAGCAACACGGTCTACGCCTAGGCTAATCGCAATTTCGCGGGCGGCCGTGGAAAAAATAGTATTTAACTTCAGAGAACAGCGGATAGATTGAGTTAGTTGATTGAGTAATTGCTCTTTTTGAAATTGCTTTTTCAGTCTTTCTTCAGCCAGTTGTCGCTGAAGTATTGCACCTAGTTGAGTAGCTAAAGCATTAATCAATTTTATGATGCGAAGTTGACAGGAAATTGGTGCTTTTTTGAAAAAAATTAAAATTGCGATCACCTGCTCATCAACTAAAATTGGTACACCAAAACCTGCTTTTAGTCCTGCCTCCGCCGCTATTTGATTGCGTAGAAAAACTAGATCTGACTCCAGGGAGATATCTTCTAACCACTCGGATTGCTTGGATGACCAAATTCTCCCTGGTAGTCCAATATTTGGAGCGAATGTTAGTTCTAAACTTCGGTGTCTATAATCTAATAAATTGGACTCATTTGTATAAAAATTTCGACTGCATATTAAAAAAGTTTCATCAGTATTCGGCATCCAAGCTTCTGCTAAATCCCAATTAATAAACTCGCAACAAAAGCGCAGCATAATGGATATTGACTCTTCAAAATCCTTTGATTCAGCCAAGGCAAAAGTAGTGGCAAGTAGAAACTGTGTTTCTTCCTGGGCATTTTTTCTATCAATAATTTCGGATTCTAGGCTTTTATTTTGTTCTTGTATTTGCTGAAACAACCGACGTTGAATCAGTTGATTGGAAACACGGGCTAAAACCTCTTGCTCATGAAAAGGTTTGGTGATGTAATCTACTCCGCCAACTTCAAAAGCTTTCACTTTATCAAAAACTTCATTTAAAGCACTAATAAAGATCACGGGAATGTCTTTGGTTTTTTCAGACGCTTTTAAGGCTTCGCAAACTTGATAGCCGTCCATTGTGGGCATCATGATGTCGAGCAAAATCAAGTCGGGAGGAGTTAAATCGATGGAACGCAGGGCTAGTTGACCATTGGGGGCGGTGCGTGTTTTGTATCCTTGCTCAGATAGTATTTGAGCTAAAAGTTGCAAATTGGCGGAAATATCATCAACAATTAAAATATTTCCCTTAAAGGAATGATTGGGAATTGGGAATTGGGAATTGGGCATAGGGAATTGGGCATAGGGAATTGGGCATTGGGCATTGGGAATTGGGAAACGCTATTATATAGCAAGCTTTATTGCCATCTGTTAACAGTGAACAGTGAACAGTGAACAGTGAACAGTGAACAGTGAACAGTCAACCTTAATTGGTTTCTGGCTTGATCAGATCTAGTATTTGATTGAACAAAAACTCGTTAGCTAAACCCGTGAGAGCGTTGGCTAAAGAGTCATTTCGATCGCGAATTTGCTCAATTTTGGTGAGGATTAACTCCAAATCACACTCAATTGTGGCTTGTTCTAAGGATGCCAGCCAATCCACAGGCAAACCCGCAAGGGCTTTTGGAGTCAGGGTTTGTATTTGAGTTGACTCCTCTGCGCTTTGAGGTTCATCGTAAATGTAGCGCACTCCTAGATGTTTGTGAAGGGCATCCAAGATTTCTGCTTCTCGAAACGGTTTGCGGATAAAGTCATCGCAATCATCAGAGAGAACAACTGTTGGCGCTTCCCCCGCACTGCTAGCACTAACGGCAACAATGGCGGTAGCTTGACCTTTAATGTTAGCTTTAATACGTTTTGTCGCCTCATAACCATCCATGATTGGCATCCGCATATCCATGAAGATTAAGTGGGGTTCAAAATTAGCCCATACTTCAATGGCTTCGATACCATTGCTGGCTTCTTGAAGTTCAAAGTCCAAACGGTTGAGCATTTTGACTAGGAGTTGGCGCAAATCTGCGCGATCGTCCACAATCAGAATACGATAACGTGGTTGGTTAGGTTCAAGGGCGATGACTTGACGCGATACCTGTTTCGGTTTAATGGTACTGGCATCAACGACGCTGACAGGGATATCGAAGGTGAAGGTAGTGCCACATCCGACTTGACTGCGGACTGCTATCTGGCCACCCATCAGTTTGACAAATTGTTGACTAATCACCAATCCTAAGCCAGTTCCCTGCTGGTAGGATTCCCCAGCTTGGGTTTGTACAAAAGCTCGAAAGAGTTTGTCTAACTCATCAGGATCCATACCACAGCCAGTGTCTTCTATTTCAAAACGTAATTGGGAATTGGGAATTGGGAATTGGGAACTTGTGTTCAGCCCTTCGACTACGCTCAGGGGGCGAGTAGTCGAAGTATTAGTGATTGGGAGTTCCTGATTTTCATTGCCAGAAACTGAGGTTATTCTTAGGGAAATTCCTCCTTCTTTGGTGAATTTAATAGCGTTAGAAAGTAGATTGATTAAAACTTGGCGCAACTTGACTTCATCAGTTCGGACGTAGAGTGGGACATTGCTAGAAGAGTACAATATTAACTGCAATTGTTTGTCCTGCGCCTGGAGTTGGAACATCTCTTCCACTTCTTTCATCAGGCTGTTTAATTCAAACTCTGTTGGGTTCAGGGTAATGCGTCCTACTTCTATTTTTGCTAAATCTAATACTTGATTGATCAGAGTCAGCAGGTGTTCTCCGCTACGGTTGATGATGCGGAGATTTTCTTGATCTTGGAGATTGAGGTTGGTAGAGTGTTGCATTAATTGGGAGAAGCCAAGAATTGCATTGAGAGGTGTACGCAATTCGTGACTCATATTTGCTAAGAAGATACTTTTAGCACGGTTAGCCGCTTCTGCTGCTAGGGCGGCTTCTTGGAGTTGTATTGACTGCTTTTGAGTAGCTTCGAGTAATTCGGCTTGCTGTAAGGCAACTCCGACTTGAGTGCTAATGTGCAGTACGGTATTGATTTCTGCTTCGCGCCAAGTGCGGGGCATGGAATTTTGATAACTGGCGAGTAAACCCCAAATTTGAGTGCCACAGAAGATGGGGACAATTAAATAAGCTCTGGCTTGAAACTGCTCTAATAGTTCGATGTAACAAGGAGTAAACCCACAGTTGTAAATGTCTTCAACTATTCGGGAAAGCAGGCCTTGATTGTAAACACCACCTTGATTTTCTTGTAAGTAGGTATCTAGGACTTGTTGGCTGGAGCGTTGCAGGCTTTTTACTTGACAATTTGGGTCTTCGATGAGATTGTTGGGAAGATCGCCCGATCGAACCAAAGGCATCCAGCCCTTCGCTACGGACTCGGCAACAAATTCGCCGCTCCAATCAGGATTAAAGCGATAGATAGCGACTCGATCGCATTTAAGGATTTGTCGCAGTTCAGAGGTTGTAGTATTGAAGATGATGTCAATATTTAAGGATTGGCGCATTCGATCGATCGATCGGGTGATGGCTTGTTCCTGTTCTATGCTATCTTGTAAAGTTTCTTGTGCGTGTTTGCGATCGCTAATGTCACGGGCAACCCAAACTACAGAACGATTTGGCAGTGGCGAAATATGAGTTGCAAACCAAACTTCTTGGTGATTAATCTGTAGACTATAATCAAATTTAACAGTTTGTTGGGTTTCCAATGCCTCTTCAATCTTTGGGAGCCAAATATATTCTGTTTCTACTTTAAAAAATTGTCTAACTATTAAGTAAAACTGATTCAGATCGCAGGCGTACAAGCTAGTCGCCTTCGTCGGTATAATTTGTAAATTTTTCTGCTGATCAATGATTAGGACAATATCGGCGATCGACTCAAAGATTTTACTAATTTGCTGAGTAGAACTGTCCAGCTTATCTTCTAGCAACGTACGATTGATAATTTCGTTCTGTAATTGTTCGCTAGTACGAGCTAATGCTGTGGTACGTTCAACGACTTCGGCGTCTAAGGTGCGATTATATTCAGTCCATATTTTTGCAGTTTGTTTGCAATCTGTTTGTGCCGATTCACATTTGGGAATATTTTTAGTAGCAGCATTCCAAGGCAGGATAGATTTTGCGATCCATCCTGCGGTAAAAATGCCCATAACTGTAAACAAAATAAGAGCGACTATACATAGCATGATCGTATTACTAGGGCATAGAGAATTGGGCATTGAGCGTTGTCCAATTTAAAATCTCAAGTCTAAAGTTGATTGACTTTTAGGCTGTTTGAGTGGCAGTTTGACTGTAAATGTAGCACCTTTATTTTGACCTGGGCTTTCGGCTGTGACATTGCCGCCGTGGAGTTCCACTAAATGCTGGACAATCGCCAATCCCAGTCCCAAACCGCTGTCAGTCCGTGTAATTGAGCCGTCAGCTTGGCGGAAGCGATCGAAAACATGGGGCAGGAATTCAGCAGAAATACCCTTTCCGGTGTCACTGACTTGAATTTGCAGGTAATTAGTAATTGATAGTGGCGAATCGGTGTCCAAAAATCTCATATTTCTTGACAAGCGCAATTCCACCGTGCCCCCCGCTGGTGTAAATTTTACAGCATTAGTCAGCAAATTGGAGACTATCTGTTGCAACCTGTGGACATCGCCCCAGATCAATCCGAGTGTGGGGTCAAGTTGTGAGTTGACGGTTACAGATTTGGCCTCGGCTGTCAAACAGACTGAATTGATCTCTACCTCGATCATCTTGATGATATCTAACCAGCCATTTTTCAGAGAAAGCTTGCCTTGAATAATCCGGGAAACGTCGAGCAAATCTTCTACCAACAACGTCTGTACCCTCGCCTGACGCTCGATCGCCTCCAGAGCAATGGCTAAAGTGGCTGGCGTGTACCGCCCACGGCGAAGTACCTGTGCCCAGCCCATAATCGCATTTAAAGGGGTTCTGAGTTCATGGGAAAGGGTGGCTAAAAAGTCGTCTTTGAGCTGGTTACTGGCTTCGGCTTCGGCCCGGGCGGCCCGTTCGCGATCGAGCAACTGGGCCCGTTCTGTCTCGACTTGCTTGCGATCGCTGATATCGGCGATGATCGACATACAATTAATGTTGCCTTGGCGATCGCGAATGGGAGTTGCCCACAAACCGATGTCGATGGAACTACCGTCTTTTCTGTGGCGCACAGTTTCCATGCCGGCGATCGCATTTCCATCCCGAATCCCTTTTAATTTAGCTGTAAATTCCTCTTGCTGGTTTGGGGGAATGTTGGGCAAAAATTGACCTATCACCTCTGATTCGTTCCAACCAAACATCTTTTCTGCCGCTGGATTCCACATTTTTACAATACCGTCTTCGGCGCTGAAAACGGTAATTGCTAGAGGACAGGCTTGAATCAAAGCTTCTAAAGTTTGATTGATTTGCGATCGGGCTGCTTCTGCTTGTTTGCGATCACTAATATCGAGTATGAAGAATGAACCTTTGTCTTTGCATCCTTGGAAATGTGCGGCACCGACCAAAATCGGGAAACGCGAGCCATCTTTACGAATATATTCTTTTTCATAGGGCGTGCAACTCCCAAATGCTGCGATTTGATCCAGGGCTATGCGATCGATTTCTTGGTATTCCTGTGGCGTGAGTTCTTGCCAGCGAAGGTTTTCCGAAATCAACTCTTCTTTGGTATATCCAATCATCTCTAGCAAGGCATCATTAGCTCCACTAATTACGCCTTTTTTGTCCCAAAAAGCGATACCACTCATGTTGGATTCTACCACACTGCGGAACCGTATTTCGCTTTCTCGCAAAGCTATTTCTGTCTGTTTGGCTATGGTAATATCTGTGAGAATTATCCCGGCTCCAATTATTTCTCCCTTTTCATCTTTCACCGGATAGTAATTGCCTACCCAATGTCCAAAATATCCCGGTTTTCCTTTAGATTCACCGCTAATTTCTAAGTTCAAAAGCGGCTGACCAGTTTCCAAAACTTGCTGGATTAGAGGTGCAAATTGGGCCGCAGATTCTGGCAATAGTTGGCGGAAGTCTTGACCCAAATGTTGTTCGGCGGTCAAACCGTTGAGTTCTGCTAAGACTTGATTGATGCGAATATACCTCATTTGGCGATCGAGAAAACAAATCCCTAAAGGAGATGCTTCCAATAGTGAGTCAATTAAGGCAAAGGATTGCGATGTTTGAGCCAGTGCTTCCTGCGCTTCTGTATAAAGTCTAGCGTTGTCCATGCCGATCGCGACATGGTAAGCTAGGTCTTCTAGCATTGCCAGATCTTCGGAATTGTAGCGGCGACCAGACTTGGAGGTAAAGCAGCTAATAGCGCCGATAATCCGTCCCCGTGCCGTAATTGGTACACAAACATGGGAGGCTATATTCAGCGATCGCAATACTTCTAATTCTGCCTCGTTTTCGGCTCCTGCTGCCAAAATTTCCTGATTAACCTCAGTAATTAGTTCAGATTTCCCCGTGCGTATTACCAGTGGATAGCCATTCACACAATTATTGTCGATCGGGTCTCGCAAAGTGAACTTATTCATCGCATCCAGCATCGAGGCTTCTGCGTGAGCAACAGCGACTAAACGAACTTTACCATCAAGTTCGGTCAAATGAATGCAGCACCCCTCTGCTGCCGTCTCCACAGCCAATTGTGCGACATTTTGCAACACAGTTTCCCCATCAAAGCTCGCAGCAAGCATTTTGCTGACTTCTGCTAAAAAGCGCGATCGTTGTTGTTCTATTTCAGCTTTTTCCCTAGCTGTTTGTTCTATTGTCAGTTGCACCTTTTGAACTTCAGCAAGTTTGAACTCAGTGATATCTCGCGCTACAATTAAGGCAAATTCAATTGCACCATCTTTGTCAAATTCAGGAACTATTCGAGATTGATAAGTTCTGATCCCGTTGGCTGACTGCGACTGAAATTCGATAATTTCTTCTTGACCTGTATCTAAAACTTTGTGCAAAGTTTCATCCCAGAGTTCGCAAACTTCTAGCGGCATTCCTATTTCTTGACTGGTTTTACCAATGAAGAATGAAACTGGTTGTCCTTGGGTTCTTTCTACCGCTTGATTTACATAGACATAACGCAGTTCTTGATCCATGCGGATAATGATATCAGGTGTATTTTCTAACAATGTTCTCAGTTCTTGTTCCCTGCTGGATAAAGCAGCTTGTGCTTGTTGACGTTCCGTGACATCTCTAACCATGCCAACGTGTCCGATCAATTCACCAGAGTCGGAAAACATCGGGGAGCAACTAACGTTAACCCAACGGACAATTCCCTCGGATATTTGGAGGCGATATTCCATCGCATATTCTCCACCTTCGCGGGTATAGTCCAGCCACTGAGTCAACACTAACTCCTTGTCTTCGGAGTGAATACAATCCTGCCAGCTACTACCTAAGATTTCGGCATAACTCATGTCATAAATAGCCTGACATCGAGGGTTTATATAGGTGCAGTACCCCTGAATATCCGCCATAAAAATGCCCACAGGCGAACAGGAACTTAAAGAACGAAATAGCTCTTCTTGAGCTTGCAGCGCTTCCTTCGCTACTGTCAATTCTGCCGTTCGCTGTTTGACTCTAGTTTCTAGATCAGCATAGGATAAAGTTAGGGAAATTTCTGTTTTTTGGCAGTCGGCAATCTCGATACCAATTACTTTAGAAATAATATCTCGTTCTGTTTGTAGTTGTTTTTCTTGAGAATTTAAGCCAGCATACCAAGCGCTCACCATTGCACTGGCAAAACATAATACCCCAAAAGTTGACGGGAAGAACCTCAAAAGTAACAAAATAGTCAGCAGCAGAGCCGCGCCTATGGCAAATGCAGCTATGCTATAAGGTTTAATGGGTAAAGGTAGTACCGGAAGCAGACTCATTTTGGTTGACCTGTGGCGATGGCGTTAATTTTTGACTTTGCAAATAAATATTAATAATAATTATTTCTTTTTTCTTCAGTAAATCATATTTATTTAGGACTTGCCATCATCCCTGGGACTGATTTGAAAAAGTCAATCGATTTTAGATTTTAGATTTTCGATTGATTCCACGGATCAATCCGGGGGGCTTGTACCACCTTTGAAATTCTTGGTCAGCAATCGTTATTAGTCAGAGGGAAGAAGGAAGATTTTCTGAATTCTCCCCCTCTCTCTCTCTCTCCCCCTCTTCCACTCTCTCTCCCCCTCTTCCCCTCTTCCCCTTTCCTTGCTATTCTGGACGAAGGGACAAATTAGACTGCTGATTTTTGGGAGCAAATTAGATGAACAACAAGCTGGCAAAAATTATCGGACTATTTTTCGCAGCAGCAATCGTGTTTGGATTCATCGGTTATGCACTTCAAAATCCAAATTCTGTAAGCAACTCAGTCATATCGATCGGCTTTTCCAATGATACCATCGCGGCCGCAGGTGCGATCGACAACAAACGCGACCAGATTTATCTCAACGGCACCTGGCAATTTGTCCCCGCCAT
>JAYTZD010000327.1:0-1534 GCA_043742065.1 Oscillatoriales bacterium | reverse complement strand
TTGATTGTAACACCATCTACTTGCTGCAATCCAAGTCCTCCATTTCGCTGCTAGCTTGGTTTCCGGGTAAACTCGAATCTTCTTTGATAGTAGATTTGTACTTGCGAAGTCCGTAGAGTCGGCAACTAAAGATGTGGATAATGGCAAGGATATCTTCAACCATCTCTCGTTCTGAAGACAACTCATTTCTACTGAGAACCATGAGTTGGCAATTGTTTTGCTCACATACCCATTTGATGAGGTCGCCACCAAACCTTGCGAGTCTGTCTTGATGTCCGACCACAATTGTTGAGATTTTTCCTGACATGACTTGTCCCAAAAGGGCAAGCAGCGCTTTTCTTTTGAAGTTGAGTCCACCTCCGATGTCTTTGAAGACTTTGGCTTGCGGGTAGAGGTTTTGCAGATAGCTGACTTGTCGTTCGAGGTCTTCTCGTTGCTTGTAGCTACTGACTCTTGCGTAGATGGCGATAACTCGGT
Organism: Oscillatoriales bacterium; assembly: GCA_043742065.1. GTDB lineage: Bacteria > Cyanobacteriota > Cyanobacteriia > Cyanobacteriales > Microcoleaceae > Microcoleus. The sequence goes on along the minus strand of JAYTZD010000327.1, from coordinate 1,057 downwards.
TGTGTCCCGTTCCGAGGACGCTATCAATGTCGTAGCGTCGCTGATTGGATGGGGTTCTGATTGCTGATATTTTGTCGGCAAGTTCCCAGTTTCTAAGGGTTTTCTCTGAGACTTGCAGGATTTCGCAAGCTTTTCGCGGTGTGACATATTTGGTCATAGGCTAGTGTTTTTTTGTCCTCTATCCATACTACCAGGTTTTACCAGGATTTTCCCACACTTCATGGCAAATTATTTACTTTGCATTAACAGCCAAAAAACTGAGCTAAGCTCTGCTGCTGTTGGCTGGTTGGGTAAAATCTATAGCGATACCTTGCTTTCATGTCGTGCTAGAATTGGTCTGCTACTAAATCATATCTTGGTTTGCAGAACATGACATTAGAAATCAAGAAAAGCCGTCCTAAAAGGACGGGGCTTGTATCCCATTTTCTTGGTCAATGAAGAATTTCAGTGGCTGAGCGCGATTGAAATCAAGGATTCGGAAAAGTTGCCTGTGTTAAAAAAAGCGGATCTTCAAGTCAATACGGGTCTAAATGGATTAGACCAGGTTTTGTCGTGGTTTTCACGATTGTATGAGCCGCGAATTCCCACAAGTGTGTGGATTCGGTGTCAGTTGGCTTTGGCTGAGGGCTTTACGAATGCGGTTCGTCACGCCCACAAGGGCAAACCAGCGGATTTGCCTGTTGACATTCAGGTGGCGGTGTTTGCTGAGTTTGTAGAGATTAAGATTTGGGATTGGGGCGATCGGTTTGATTTAGAGTCAAAAATCAGAAATATTTCGGAAACGGTCGATTTGGCAGCTTCGGGTGGGCGGGGTCTAAAATTGATGAAAGATATAGCGGATAGTCTGAGTTATGTGAGAATGGCTGATGGACGGAACTGTTTGTCGATCACCAAAAATTATTCGCCCTGTCTCAAGGATCAAGGTTAAAACTATTACTGATACACCTAACCCTATGGATAATCTTAATCCCACCGACTCCGAAAATCCTCAAACAGACTCCGAGGTAAATCCACCTGTTTCCAACAAGAAAAAAACCTGGTGGGGTGGAGCATTTAG
>JAYTZD010000326.1:0-6479 GCA_043742065.1 Oscillatoriales bacterium | reverse complement strand
AAGAAGGAAGAAGGAAGAAGGAAGAAGGAAGAGGGAAGATTAATGCCCAATGCCCAATTCCCAATTCCCAATAACTACTGATTAATTACTAATTGAGTCAGCCGTTTTAGGATGCGAAGCACATCATAAAGTTCGTTACCAGGGTTGCGGGTAAGATAACCTTTAGATGTGCCATATCGGGGGGTTTCTCCATTAACTAATTTGACAAACATGAAACTACCACCTGTCGCAATCATGCCATAACTCGGTTTCTCTGGATTCGGGTTTCCCAGTAGATAAGCCAAGATTTGTGCCAGTCCCGCTTCAATCGAAAATGAAACTCGTTTCGATTCTATTACCATCAGCCACAATTGGTCTTTTAAAACTAAAGTATCCAGGCTCCCTTTGATGATCACACCTGCATCTTCTTCCGAAATTTCCACAGACTTTTCAGGTTTCATATAAAAAGGTTGCAGGTAAAACTCTCCAGTGAACAATAGCGGAGAGACAATCGACAAACTGATAGTTTTTTCCAGCAGCGGCGGATGTTCCAGCAAATTGAAATAGCCCGCTTTAATCTGGTTTAGTTGTTGTTTCTGAAATTCTGAAATTTCCGGCAACTCATCTTGCCATTCCCTAAAAAAATCCTCATCTCGAACAAATTGCAGACCAAAAAGTGTTTGTAATTCTTCTAATGTGACATTCTTAGCTTGAATTGTTTGAACCATAACGAAGTCCGGCTAATCTTATCGATAATTATGATTATAGCAAATTCAAATATTTCTGTTCTCTCTTCTCTTCTCTTCCTCTGCGCCCTCTGCGCCCTCTGCGGTTAAAATATTCATAAACAATTAAAAGAAATTAGTCCAAGGCAATGCCGTGTCCCTACAATATTATTTTGGGTGGGGACACGGCATTACCTTGGATTCTATATCAACTAATTTCCTATTTTATTGCAACTGTTCGATTCTTTTACGCGCATCTTGATAAGCAGTCGTTCTCCCACCTTGTTTGTACAGTTCTGCTGCTTTTTCAAAGTCGGCAATTGCTTGGGCTTTGTCTTTGTTTTCAATATGGGCTAGCGCGCGGTTGTAATAGGCGTCAGCAAAGCCTGGATTAGCCGCGATCGCCCTTGTGTATGCTTGAATAGCACTAGGGCCACGGGTGGGATCAACGCTACTGATCAGAGTCCGGGCATTGCCGATATTGAAGTACAATTCGGGAGTATAGTTGGGTTTGGAAGCAAGTGCTTTGTTGAAATCGGCGATCGCCTCCCAAGCATCTCCTTGATCTAACCGCGAAAGTCCTCGAAAATAATAGGCTTGGGCATCTTGAGGAATAGTAGTCGATACCGGCCCTTGGATTGCGGGAGTATTGTCTACTTTCAACTCCGATTTGTTGATTCCCGCCAACACCAATTTGGCGATGAAAGTATTGATCGGAACTGCTGCATTAAATCCCGTTTTAATCGGTGCGACTTCGCCGTTACTGGTTTGCGCGAAACCGAATTCGCCTTGTCCGTGTAAGCCAATGACTCGGCCTTCGGAGTCGAAAACTGGCCCGCCACTCATGCCACTCCAAGTGACAGCTTGATACCGCAATGTGTAACCTTCCGGGCGATTGCGTGGGCGGCTGGTGACGAGTCCGGGAGACAGTTCTGGTTCTCTTTCTGCCCCAAAAAGTCCTCCGGTAGCGGGATAGCCGTAAACGAAGATTTGAGTGCCAATGACGGCTTGATCGGAATCGGCGATCGTGGCGACTGGATATTCTTCTGTACTTTCAAATTTGACTACGGCTAAATCGGGATCGGTTGGGGCTGTTTGTAAGCGGGTGACGGAGGTTGCTTGATAGTTTTTACCTTTGGAAGTACGGACTGTATATTTAATATCTGGTTTTTCTACAACGTGGTTGACGGTCAAAACTGTATAAGTTTTGCCGTTTTTGGCAATAATTACGCCAGAACCGTCTCCGATCGCACTATTGACTTGTACTGTCAGTGGGCCGGCAATATTGGCTACTGCTTGGGGAGTTTTGGCGATCGCCGCCGGTTGACTAATGACTATTGTTAAGGCTGCAACAGTGGTGCCGGCTAGCACGCTGCTTAAGGTGTCGAAACGAGAAAAATTTATATTCATGACTTTGGGTAATTAGCTTATTGTGGAACAGGCATCCTGCCTGTTCTTGGCAGGTTTTTTGGGAGATGTCTATTATTTGCTTGACGTAGACTGCACGGGTTTTGTTCTTGTTGATAATTTTACTGGCTATTTTGTTCCCCAATTACCTATTTTAATAAATTTCAGGTGACACTCGCTTTACTTATTAAAACTCAACAATACATAACTCTAACTCAGTGCTGAGTTCTTCTTTTGTGATCATTCCTTGTACTACTTGCATAACTAAATCGTAGACTCGATCGTCCGTCAAATTCAAATAGAAGCCATTCAAACGCAAAAAGGTATCCATTACTGCAAAAGCCGATCGCTTGTTACCATCAATAAACGGATGATTCATCGCTATGTGATAGAGATAAGCAGCAGCTTGTGTGGTAATTGTCGGATGCAAATATTCACCGCCGAAAGTTGCTTGCGGTTGAGCCAAAGCCGACTCTAACAAACCTTCGTCTCTGACACCGGGAGTGCCACCAAAGCTAGAGATTTGGTCGTCATGAAGTTCTAGCACTTCCTCTAAAGATATAAATTTAGGAGTTTGCAAGGCGACGGTAAACCTCCTCTCGTTCTTTTTTAGATGCTAAATAGGCTTTCCAAACATCGCTTTTTTTGGTTTTAGCGCTGTGCTTTGTCTGTAAAGCGACGAAAAATTCAAGCACTTCTTCCATTGCGGATTCTGGTAGTTGATCTAGTTCTTGGAGAATCTGTTCTTTTGTGGTCATGTTTCCTCCTAATTATCTTACAACCAGTTTATAACTTATCTCGCCTTCTTAGTGTCCCTTTGATCTTGAAAGAGGTAGATGATGATTTGCCGTTGGGTGGGGGCGGGTTTATGAGATTGTCGATTATTGGCAATTATTGTTGGTGAACCCGCCCCTACGACAATCATGGTTAATCTATCGGACTTGATATTATGTTTGATTTTCTGCAACCCATTGAACGATCGCCTCTGTCAGCCCATCCAACGTATACTCCTGAGCTTCCACATCTACCTTACCCAATAAATTATAACAACTTTTGGAAGTTTCCGGCCCGATAGAAGCGATACAAACATTTTTTAACCAATCCTGCGATCTCGACAATTCAGGGCTTTGTGCTATCAGTTGGCAAAAATTTTGTACAGTTTTGGAGCTAGCAAATGTTATAATATCAATCTCCCGATTTCGGAGTGATGCTAAGGCGATCGGATCGATAGTTTCTGGACAACAAGATTGATAGGCTGGTGCTTCAATTACTTGCGCTCCTTTGGCGGTCAATTCTTTAACTAAAACTTCTCTCCCACCGCTTTCTACTCTCGGAAATAATATCTTGCAGTTTTGTAATTTGTCGGGAAAGTTTTCGACTAACGAATCGGCGACAAAGTTGGGAGGAATAAAGTCTGGTTGCAAAAAGTGCGATCGCAAACTTTCGGCAGTCTTCTTACCAACAACTGCAATTTTAATCCCAAACAAGCTGCGAGCATCTTTGCCACTGGCTTCTAGTCTGGCAAAAAAACAGTCTACAGCGTTGTGGGAAGTCAGAATTAACCAGTGAAAACTTGACAATTGGGCGATCGCACTATCCAACGCTTCCCAACTCGAAGGCGGGCCAATTACCAAGGCTGGCATTTCGATCACGCGGGCACCTTGTTCCTGGAGGCGATCGCTAAATTGACCAGATTGAGTAGCAGCACGAGTCACTAAAATAGTGTTTCCCGCTAATGGCAATTGGCTGTGATTAGGCGTAACAGGTATATCGATTCCGTTGGTTATTTCTGGCTGCATGAGATATTCGCGCAATCTGACTACTTCCCCAATGATTATCACACAAGGCGACAGAGATTCACCTGTTGTTTTGTGTACGATATCGGAGAGAGTGCCCAGCCAAATTTGTTGTTCGGGGCGGCCGCAATCTCGGATAATTGCGATCGGAGTTTGGCTGGATAATCTATGCTTTTGTAATTGCCAAACTATCTCGCCCAAATTTCGCCCTCCCATCAAGATTACCAAGGTTTCTATCTTGACTAAAGCTTCCCATTCCAGAGCATCAGGTTCGTGGGCACTCATCACTGCAAAACAGCGGCTCATCACCGGATCTGTGAGCGGAATTCCTGCTAGCAATGGTGCGGCGAATGCAGATGAAATTCCCGGTATTACTTCAAAGTCACAGTCTGCTGCGATTAATGCTTGAATTTCGGAACTGGAGCGACCAAAAATAAACGGATCGCCACTTTTGAGGCGAACTACTTGTTTGCCTCTGTGGCAGTGTTCTACTAGCAAACGGTTGATTTCTTGTTGCTGAGTCGATGGTTTGCCACCACGTTTACCGACTTCGATTTTGAGGCAAGTTACGGGGATTAATTCGAGTTGTGGGATATCGACTAGGGCATCGTAGATTAATACTTCGGCTTGGGAGAGCAATTTTTGCGATCGCACTGTCATCAAATCACAATCTCCAGGCCCCGCACCAACTAGATAAACTTTCCCTTTTGTATTTTTCATAAGTCATTCTCAGTGATATACTTTATGCTGTATAAACATTCTTGCTTATTCGTACCCTCTGATATCCGTTACATCCGTTACAGAATCCGTTGCCGAACTTCTTCCTTCTTATGCAGATTATCATCATCACCGCCGCCGATGCAAATTACTTTGAACTGGTGCGAGGCACTATTTTATCGGTGCGGGAAAAACCAGAAGGGGCTAATGTGGCGATCGGCTTTTTCGATCTCGGCTGCACTCCCGAACAATTGCAATGGTTAGAAACACAAGTTGATTGCATTAAAACACCCGATTGGGACTTTGATTTTCCTGGCAAAAATGAAGCTCCCGACTATCTCAAAGGACTTTTAGCACGTCCATATTTGCGCCAATACTTCCCCAATTTTGACATCTATCTTTGGGTAGATGCCGATGCTTGGGTACAAAATTGGATCGCCATTAAACTGTTAGTTAAAGGAGCGGCAAAGCGAGGTTTAGCAGTTGTGCCAGAACTCGATCGCGGTTACTATTTAGCATACGGCAAACTGCCTTGGTACTCGGAATTTGTGTATCGCGATTATCAAGCAGCTTTTGGCGAAGAAATTGCCAAGAAATTACACAGCTATCCTACCATAAATGCTGGTGTTTTTGCGCTGCACAAAGATACTCCGCACTGGGAACTTTGGGCAGAATATTTGGAAGAGGGATTGCAGCAGCACGTTTCTTTGATGACTGACCAAATTGCCTTGAATCGCTTGGTTTACGGCACAGAATTATTTGACAAGACAGAGATGCTGCCGGCTTTGTGCAACTGGAGTTGCAACTTTGGTTTGCCCGTCTGGGATCAGGAGCGAGGTTGTTTTGTGGAGCCGTATTTGCCGCAAGATGCGATCGGCATTCTGCACATGACCGGCCACAAACACGACTTAGTAAAATTGGCAACAACCGACGGCGATACCATAGAAATCAGCCTCCGCTACCAACCCATGCAAGACCAAAAAATAACATTACCAGCGCACTCAAAAATCACAAACAATACTTTATTACCCCCAGGAGATTACATCTCACCCGGATTTAAAATCATCCTTCCAGATGCGTCTTTTCCCAACATGATTGTCGGCGATACTCAGACTTGTCCGTGGCCATATCTACGTCGAGAAATTCCTCATAATTGGTATGTAGATCGGCGAGCACCCTCAGTCGGTTTCCTCAGCCGCGATGAAGCACACATCCTGTATAATACTGCTTTGCGATTCACAGGCAAAAAAGCTTTAGAAATCGGTTGTTGGCTGGGTTGGTCAGCCTGTCATTTAGCACTAGCCGGAGTTCAGTTAGATGTGATCGATCCACTGTTAGAAAGAGACGATATTCGGCAAAGTGTAATCGATTCAATTCAAGGCGCTCTCAATGCTAGTAACATTCAAACTAGCGTCGAGCTAATCCCCGGTTACAGCCCTCAGAGAGTAGAACAATTTGCCGCTCAATTCAACCGCAAATGGTCGTTGATTTTTATTGATGGAGAACACGAAGGTGATGGGCCATTGAATGACGCGATCGCTTGCCAAAAATTGGCAGAAAAAGATGCCATAATTTTGTTTCATGACTTAGCTGCCCCCGCTGTTGCTAAAGGTTTAGATTACTTGAAACAAAGAGGATGGCATACTATAATTTATCAAACAATGCAAATTATGGGTGCGGCTTGGCGGGGGAATGTCGAGCCGATCAAACATCAACCAGATCCGAGTGTTTCCTGGAATTTGCCAGCACATTTGCAAGGTTATGATGTTAGTAGCTGAAATTAGGAGACGGCAGTGCCGTGTCCCTACAATTGATCGCGGTAGGGACACGGCACTGCCGTCTCCTGATTTCTGTC